>JAERRO010000015.1 GCA_016735395.1 Alphaproteobacteria bacterium
ATAATTGTTATAAATTATACTTTATATATAAAATCTAAATAATAAAAGGAATTTTTATGGACTCTAGAATCTATTTTTTATGTGCCTGCATCTTTTTGACTTCTGCAGTAGATCTCGCTCAAGATGATTTGTCTCAAAATAGTAAAAATAAAATAGATAATATCAAAAATATTAGAACCAAAATATATAATACAAACGAAAGATCAGAATATTCTGTCGCAGAGATCACCAAGAGTCTTTCTATCGCGAATAATCATGAGACAAATCTTAATTTAGCTTACAAAATGTTAAATGCACTGGAAAAGTTAGAGTTAGATAATAAAAAGAATCTGAATAATTCTATACTCCTTTTAATTTTAGAACTAGAATATATACTTTCGTGCGATATGCCTATGAAAATGTACAATACTCAAGGACTTTCTTCGATGTGTAAAATACATTTAACTATTCTAGACATACAGAAAGAGATCTGGAAAAACTCTGGTGATATGTTCTCCGAATATCGTTCAGATATAAGGTTGATAGAAAAACGAAAAACTCTAGAAACTTTTCTCCATAAACTCGAAAGTAAGATGATAGACGGTTCTAGAAATGATACCTATTTAAAAATTATAGCCAGCATTAACTCCGACATCAATACTATCGGTAAAATACTCGACAGTAGAGAAACAAAAAATATAAACTTAAACTACGAACTCTATTATCAAAGATAAAGTCGATCGTATTGTGAACTATTTTTAATAGTCGTCTTTTATATAAATTTATATATTATTGTTCCCATAACATAAAATTTATAAACCTAATTTTAACTTTCGCTATTGAAATTTATTTTTTTCTAGTCTATAATAAGCACAATATGCGGGTATGGCGGAATGGTAGACGCTGCAGACTTAAAATCTGTTGACTTTATGTCGTGCTGGTTCAAGTCCAGTTATCCGCACCAATATTTATAAATGCTATGGACTACGATGAATTTGTTTAGACTGCTATCTTTTTTTATCCTCATAACTTTGAGTTCCTATCTTTCGGCAGGTGTGAAAATATCTAATTTTGAAAATAACACCTGGACCGTCGAAGCCGAAGTGCAAGACTCTTCTTCGACGAGAGCAAAACAGACGGCCATAAGTCTCGCAACTAATCTTATAATCGATAAACATCTGGAAGAACATAAATATAAATTTATCAAAGATTTGTCCGATCAAAAGGCGAAGTCCATTTTGCTTTCTTTTCGTATCGCCGACGAAGTCGTCTCTAAGGGTTCATACTCTGCCACCTTCTACATCGCCATCCATAAGAGAGAATTCGATGACCTCATAAATAAGAGAAAAGGTGAAAGTCTGTCTGAAAAGATAAACATTATCCCGCTAGTTTACAACTCCGACGGAAAACTAGAAGTCGCACATCAATACAGAACGGACAGAATTAAAAGTGAAATAGTCGACGAAACTCAGCTGATAATAAAAACAGAGTTGTCAGAAAAAGAACTAAAAATAGTTAACGACACTGTAGAACAAGATAACGATCTAGTTAAACTTAATAAGTTAATCTCAAAAGGGAACTCGCAAGTAGCCGTCGTCATCATCGATGGAAACAACTTCAAAACTATTATCGCTCAAGATACTTTTTCTTTTAATTCTGCAGATAAAACCGTCGAACAGATTAGATCCTATCTGACAGATAACATCGAAACAGAGAAAATAAACATAGATGGTGCTTCCAGAATAAAGATAACTATAGCCGATCAATTCGCTCTGAGGCCTATCTTGGAAGTCGTAGATAAAAATAATAACCTCGATGTTGTCTCTATAGAGGGTTCTAGTATCACCGTAGTCGATAACAAAATCGCAAGTAATATCGTCGCGACTAACGAAATTATCGCTATGTTGAAAGACTCTAGTGTCATAATAAAGAAGATCAATAGAGGATATAATAACGAGATTATCGCTATTACACCTAGGTGAAAATAAAAATAAAAAAACTATTTTTCCTATTGACAATAGTTTTATAATATATTATATTACTTTTAACCCTAACGGGGAGTTGTTATTAAGTCTACTCTGAAAAGTAGATTAAGTAACTTCTATTCTCAATTTTAATCGGAGACATTTGTCTTTTGATACTGCCGAGGATGCGCTGCTTATAAATGTTAATCGGGTAAAAAAAGAGATGTGCAGACGGTTTTCTATGTTTTGTAGAAGATCTTCTATTTTTAGCACATCTTACAAGATCAAGAGAATAGGACGCTTTTTAAGCCTCCTGTTTAGAGTAGGTGATTTATTACCTGCTCATTAGGTTATTTTTATAACTATTGATCGTCAATTTTTTATTAAATTGATTGCGACGGATGTGCAAGGATATAAACTTTTTATTGAGAGTTTGATCCTGGCTCAGAACGAACGCTAGCGGCAGGTTTTAGGCATGCAAGTCGAACGAGTATTTATACTAGTGGCGCACGAGTGAGTAACACGTGGGAACCTACCTTTCACTAAGGAATAACTATTAGAAATGATAGCTAATACCTTATACGCTCTACGGAGGAAAGATTTATCGGTGATTGATGGGCCCGCGCTAGATTAGCTAGTTGGTAAGGTAATGGCTTACCAAGGCGATGATCTATAGCTGGTCTGAGAGGATGATCAGCCACGCTGACACTGAGATACGGGTCAGACTCCTACGGGAGGCAGCAGCTAAGAATTTTGGACAATGGGGGAAACCCTGATCCAGCCATGCCGCGTGAATGATGACGGTTCTAGGATTGTAAAGTTCTTTAGGTGGGGAAGATAATGACGGTACCCACAGAATAAGCCCCGGCTAACTTCGTGCCAGCAGCCGCGGTAATACGAAGGGGGCGAGCGTTGTTCGGATTTATTGGGCGTAAAGCATTCGTAGGTGGTTTTTTAAGTGAGTAGTGAAAGCCTAGGGCTCAACCCTAGAACTGCTGCTCAAACTGAATTACTAGAGCACAACAGAGAAGGGCGGAATTTCAAGTGTAGGAGTAGAATCCTTAGATATTTGAAGGAACACCAGTTGCGAAAGCGGCTCTTTGGGTTGTTGCTGACACTGAGGGATGATAGCGTGGGGAGCAAACAGGATTAGATACCCTGGTAGTCCACGCCGTAAACGATGTATACTTGCTGTTGGGCTTCTTCGGAGGCTTTGTGGCGTAGCTAACGCGTTAAGTATACCGCCTGGGGAGTACGGTCGCAAGATTAAAACTTAAAGGAATTGACGGGGACCCGCACAAGCGGTGGAGTATGTTGTTTAATTCGATACAACGCGAAAAACCTTACCAATTCTTGACATGTATGCTGCGAATTTCGGAATCGAAGTTTTCATTTAGTTGGGCATACACAGATGTTGCATGGCTGTCGTCAGTTCGTGTCGTGAGATGTTGGGTTAAGTCCTTAAACGAACGCAACCCCTACCATTTGTTACTAACGCTTCGGGCGAGGACTCTAATGGGACTGCCGGTGTTAAACCGGAGGAAGGTGGGGACGATGTCAAGTCATCATGACTCTTACGAATTGGGCTACAAACGTACTACAATGGTGTTCACAACGGGTTGCTACCTCGCAAGGGGATGCTAATCTCTAAAAGACACCCCAGTTCAGATTGTCCTCTGCAACTTGAGGGCATGAAGTTGGAATCGCTAGTAATCGCAGATCAGAATGCTGCGGTGAATCCGTTCTCGGGTCTTGTACACACCGCCTGTCAAGCCATGAAAGTCGGTTTTTCCCAAAAGCAGTTGCTTAACCTTCGGGATGGCGCTGTCTACGGAACGGCTGGTGATTGGGGCTAAGTCATAACAAGGTAGCCGTACGTGAACGTGCGGCTGGATCACCTCCTTTAATGAGATATTTTTATAACTCATTTTTTAACAAGGTCTGTCCGCTTAATGCAGTGACCGTCTTCATATCTCTTTTTTGAGTTTCTTTTATATAGTTGATTTTACACCTTAGGGTTTGTAGCTCAGCTGGTTAGAGCGTACGCCTGATAAGCGTAAGGTCGGAGGTTCGAGTCCTCCTAAACCCACCACGGGGATGTAGCTCAGTTGGCTAGAGCATCTGCTTTGCAAGCAGGATGTCGCAGGTTCGAGTCCTGTCATCTCCACCAACTTCTTAAAAGTTTCTCTTTTATAAATGTGTCCATAAAACTGAACTATCTAGACGATAGCTCTGTTTTATAGATCTAATCTATAATACCCGCTTTTTACTTTTGTAAATCAGTTTTTATAGCAATATAAGTTATTGACTTCTTTTTTTGAAGTTGATAACGTCAATGCAAGTACTTTTGTTTTATAACAAGAGTAAGAACAATTTTCTAATTGTTCTCTTAAACAAATAAAGAAAAAATCCATACAGGAACATCTTTTTGATAGTCGCCCTGTATGGTAGAATCATATGTTTTTAAATATGCCCATAATGAATCGTCATTCGATTCAAGCATATTTATAAAAGGATTTAAGAGCGTTTAATGGATGCCTTGGCAGTTAGCGGCGATGAAGGACGTGGAAATCTGCGATAAGTTGAGGGGAACTGATAACAAGTTTTGATCCTCAAATCTCCGAATGGGGCAACCCACCGATCTTGATCGGTATTGTCATCTGAATAAATAGGGTGATAAAGCAAACCTAGGGAATTGAAACATCTTAGTACCTAGAGGAATATAAATCAAACGAGATTCCGCAAGTAGTGGTGAGCGAACGCGGATCAGCCCAGTGCTATTTTATTTAAAAGGAGAAGGTTCTGGAAAGGACCGCCATAGTGGGTGATAGCCCCGTATCTGGTGATTAAATAGAGTAGACTCGAGTAAGGCGAAACCCGAGAAATTTTGTCTGAATATGGGGGGACCATCCTCCAAGGCTAAATACGTCTAACTGACCGATAGTGAACTAGTACCGTGAGGGAAAGGTGAAAAGTACTCCGAGAGGAGGATGAAATAGAATCTGAAATTGAACGCTTACAAGCAGTCGGAGGGGGCTTGTCCCCTGACGGCGTACCTTTTGTATAATGGGCCAACGAGTTAATGTTGTATGCAAGCTTAAACCGTTAGGTGTAGGCGTAGGGAAACCAAGTCTGAATAGGGCGCGCAGTATGCAGTATTAGACCCGAAATCAAGTGAGCTAGCCATGAGCAGGCTGAAGGTGCAGTAAAATGCACTGGAGGGCCGAACCAGTAACGATGAAACGTTTTGGATGACTTGTGGTTAGGGGTGAAAGGCCAATCGAACTTGAACATAGCTGGTTCTCCGCGAAAACTATTTAGGTAGTGTGTTATGTATAACTATGAGGGGTAAAGCACTGAATTGGCTAGGGGGTCGCGAGACCTACCAAACCAAATTAAACTCTGAATACTCATAAGTTTTAGCATAGCAAACAGACTATGGGTGATAAGGTCCGTGGTCAAGAGGAAAACAGTCCAGACTATCAGCTAAGGTCCCTAATTAGTAGTTAAGTGTAAAAGGGAGTGACTCGTCCATGACAGTTAGGAGGTTGGCTTAGAAGCAGCCATCCTTTAAAGATAGCGTAACAGCTCACTAATCTAATCAAGACAAGTCGCACCGAAGATGTAACGGGGCTAAAACTACTAACCGAAGCTGTAGATCGTATATTTTTATACGATGGTAGCGGAGCGTTCTGTAAGCCGTTGAAGTTCTACCGAGAGGTAGGGTGGAGGTATCAGAAGTGAGAATGTTGGCATAAGTAGCGACAAGTAGGGTGAGAGACCCTGCCGCCGAAATCCCAAGGGTTCCTGTTCTATGTTAATCAGAGCAGGGTGAGTCGATGCCTAAGTCGAGGCCGAAAGGCGTAGACGATGGTAACACGGTTAATATTCCGTGACCAGTCAGATCGTGACGGATCTCGTATATTGTCTTTTCTTATTGGATTGAAAAGGCAGTGAAGAGGTTCCAGGAAATAGCTCTGACACAATGATCGTACCAATCCAAAACTGGTGGGAAGGTCGAGTAGACCAAGGCGTTTGAGAGAACCATGTTGAAGGAACTAGGCAAATTACATCCGTAACTTCGGGATAAGGATGACTCTAATCAAGGCAACTTTTTTAGAGTGACACAAACTAGGGAGGGGCGACTGTTTACTAAAAACACTTGTCTCTGCAAAATCGTAAGATGATGTATAGGGGCTGAGACCTGCCCAGTACTGGAAGATTAAGATGACGGGTTCACGCTCTGATTTGAAGTCCCAGTGAACGGCGGCCGTAACTATAACGGTCCTAAGGTAGCGAAATTCCTTGTCGGGTAAGTTCCGACCTGCACGAATGGTTTAACGATCCCTCCACTGTCTCCAACATGGACTCAGCGAAATTGAACTCTCTGTGAAAATGCAGAGTACTCGCGGCTAGACGAAAAGACCCTATGAACCTTTACTATAGCTTCGTATGGGTGGAAGAGCATAAATATGTAGAATAGGTGGGAGCCTTTGATGTAGTCTCGTTAGGGACTGCTGAGGCATCAGTGAAATACCACTTTTTTATGTTTTTTCATCTAACTGATCGCCATTATCTGGCGACAGGACAATGCGTGGTGGGTAGTTTGACTGGGGTGGTCGCCTCCTAAAGAGTAACGGAGGCGCGCGAAGGTTTGCTCAGGTTGGTCGGAAATCAACTGTTGAGTGTAATGGCACAAGCAAGCCTGACTGCAAGAGAGACATCTCGAGCAGAGACGAAAGTCGGTCATAATGACCTGGTGGCTCCGTATGGAAGGGCCATCAAACACGGATAAAAGGTACTCTAGGGATAACAGGCTTATACTACCCAAGCGTTCACAGCGACGGTAGTGTTTGGCACCTCGATGTCGACTCATCTTATCCTGGGGCTGGAGAAGGTCCCAAGGGTTCGGCTGTTCGCCGATTAAAAAGGTACGTGAGTTGGGTTTAAAACGTCGTAAAACAGTTTGGTCCCTATCTACCGCGAGCGTTGGATATTTGTTGGTAATTCTTCCCTAGTACGAGAGGACCGGGAAGAGCGAACCTATGGTGTACCTGTTGTTCCGCCCGGAGCATCGCAGGGTAGCTAAGTTCGTTTAAGATAATCGCTGAAAGCATCTAAGTGAGAAACTTTTCCAGAGATAAGATATCCCTATGAGTGTCGTGGAAGAACACCACGTCGATAGGCAGGAGGTATAAGGACCGCGAGGTCTTCAGCTTACCTGTACTAATAACACCACTGACTTTTATAAATATGTTTGAATCGTATGATTAATTTTTTCTTTTCATTGAATATTGCTTGAACAGTTTAAATCCTGGTGGTTTTGGCATTGGTGAAACTCACTGATACATTTCGAACCAGACTGAGAAACCCTTTTGCGTCGATGGTACTTTGTCTTAAGACACGGGAGAGTAGAACGCTGCCAGGTTTTAAACTGTTCTTTATTAAAAACTGATTCTTGAATAATTTGTGGCTTTATTAAACCCTCCTTTTTGGAGGGTTTTTTTGTGCTAATTCGTTTGATCTGGCGGTTTTATCCGTTGGCTATAATTTTAAAATCTTTTTGGTTTTGGTGGTTTAAAAAAAATCCGTGAGGGTTCACGGAATTGGTCGCAATAATAAAAATTATTATTGCTCCGTGGAATACTTCTATTATATCTGTGATATATAAGAGGTATACATAATAATATGATTCGGTTTTTTGTTTATCGAGAATATATTTATTATCGTTAAAACTTGTGTTTTATTTAAAACTACTCTACAATAGGTTGTGTAGGGGGTTTTTATGTTTAACTTATTTAGTCGAATTTTTTTGACTATAATTTTATCTGTTGTGTCTGTTTTATATGTCTATGACGATAGTTTAGCAGTGGCTCATCAGGGATGTGAGGTGGGATTTGTAAAAGCCGGTAATAATGCTAATAGTTCGTGCAAAAAATGTAAAAATGCCACTGCCGGAGAACTTTACACCGGAGAAGGTACCATATTGGGAGATAGATACTCCTGTCCAACTCAAGAATGTTCTACTGCTCCAGACGGTGCCGTATATATTTCTGACATCGGAGATGGAGACTGTCTATGGGAATGCGGTGCCGGGTTCATAGAAAACGAAGATCTCTGTGAAAAGACAATCTGTACTTTACCATATCATGCGACAGGATGGGAAGATGTCTCTGTTTTAAATGAGGACGACCAATGTTTCGGTATAGTTCCAGTATGTTCGGCGGGATATATTGTTTCTAACAATTTGTGTCATTTGATCTGTAATTTACCCGCGAACTCGACTGGGTGGCAATTTCCACTTATATGGAATTATATGGATAATTGTTTTGGGAGTGTTCCTGTTTGTAGTGCTGGTTATGTAGAAAGTGGGGGATCTTGTGTTATGAGTTCTGGAGTTTGTGTATTGCCTATAAATGCGGAGAGTTGGTTTAATCCTACTGTTTATAATGCTGTAGATAATTGTTTTGGGAGTGTACCTGTGTGTAATGCGGGTTATGTAGAAAGTGGGGGTTTTTGTGAAGCATCTTCTGTTGACTGTGTATTGCCTATGAATGCTGAAAGTTGGTTTAATCCTGCTGTTTATAATGCTGTAGATAATTGTTTTGGGAGTGTACCTGTGTGTAGTGGGGGGTATGTAGAGATCGGAGGGTCTTGTGTTATGAGTGCTGGAGTTTGTGTCTTGCCTATGAATGCTGAAAGTTGGTTTAATCCTACTGTTTATAATGCTGTAGACGATTGTTTTGGGAGTGTGCCTGTTTGTGAAGAGTTCTATCAATCTAGTGGAATGGCTTGCGAGAAGGTAATGTGTAGTATGCCGTCTAATGCTTTTTGGATAGATGAAGATGTTTTAAACACCGGTTGCTGGGGGATTTGGAACTGTAATTCTGGCTTTTACAAAGAAAATAGTATTTGTATAAAGACTTTATGTCAAGGTATCGAAAATTCTGCTCTAATAAACGATATCGAAAATTTTAACACAACTACAAATGACTGCTTCGGAAATTGGGAATGTAATAACGGTTATATACCTACATTGGGAGCCGGATCATCTAGTCCGACTAGTTGTGATTTGTGTCAATCTGGGTACATAGAATTTGAAGGACAATGCTATAAAAAGGTTTGTCTAGATATTATTAGACGGATCGAACTGTCACGGTCCCTCAGAATAGAACAGATTCCACTAGGACAATATAAAAATGTATATGTATATCCTATAGAGTACAATAATAATAATGCTGGAAATAGTAGATTTGTTCTAGATCTAGATCATACCGGCGGTTATAATATTATGGAAGATTGCTTTGGGACACCATTGCCTCAAGGTACCGTCGCCGGATACAATGCATATACAGATACTATAACTATTTTAGACACCAATAATGCACAATTCGATTCTTATAATAATGTCAATCGTGTCAATAATACTCGGCTGGACGAAATTAAAGAACTTCAACTAAATCTAATTCAAGATACCAACACTACAGATACTATTGAACAGAGACCAGATGCTATCAGACGATAAAATGACTATACGATGTCTTTAATAGTCGTCGTTCGATAGGTTAGAAAATGTAAATGTTTCCGGTTTATAATGAACCTTTACACTTTTCGTGGGTCCGTGACGATTCTTCGATATAATTAAAGTCGCCTGATTTTGTACCATATCTAGTTTCTCTTGATCTACATTCTTCTTCATTTTTAGGTAATACTCTTCTCTATATATAAATAATACTAGATCTGCATCCTGCTCAATACTTCCAGACTCCCGTAGATCAGATAACTGTGGTGTCTGCTCGCTTCTATTCTCAACTTGTCTAGACAACTGCGATAATAAAATTATAGGGACATTTAACTCTTTCGCTAATATTTTAAGGTTTCTTGTCATTTCACTTATTTCTAATGTTCTATTCTCGACTTTTAAATTCATAGGTGTAATTAACTGCAAATAGTCTATTACTATTGCCGATAACTTTTTATGCTGTTGCATAATTCTCCTTGCTCTAGATCTTATCGTATTTACCGTTATTAAAGCCGAATCGTCTATATACATCGGTATACGACTTAACTCTCTAGATTTTTCTTGTATCTCCTCGAAGACATCCTTAGATATTTGTGGCGATAATATCGTAGATAACTGATGATTAGTAGCTGACGATATAAATCTAGCGGCTAACTGCTCATGACTCATTTCTAGACTGAAAAATAATACAGGTCCAGATAAAGATTCACTCAATTTTTTATTAGATACACTTTGAGCTATATTCCAGGCTATATTCATAGCTAATGTAGTCTTCCCCATTCCAGGTCTAGCAGCTATAATTATCAGATCCGATGGGTGTAATCCGCCTATGACATTGTCTAAATCTTTTAACTTCGTCGGTATACCAGAATGAGTAGCACCGCTTTCCATTAGACCTTTTACATACGATAATGTCGACTGAGTAGCAGAATCTAGCGATATCATATTATTGCCGTTATTCTCATTAGCAGTAGATAAATTAAATATATTTGTTTCCGCCATTTCTAGTTGTTGTAGTGCAGTAACCTGATCTTCTTCTACACTAGCACCGTAGACTATTTTTTGCCCTATATCTATTAACGATCTCTTTAAAAAGTCGTCCAATATTAGTGTCGCATAATGACGAGTATGGACTATGTCTAGACCGTTCGACTGTAATTCGTGAAAATAGTTCTCGTTTAATAAAAACTGATCGTCCTGTCTAAAATGATGACTCAATATTTTAGAATCTACAAATGAACCCTGCGATATAGTCGACTCGCAATATGTATATATCTTTTGATGAAAACTGTCGTGGAAATGATGAGACCTCAATAGATCTGATATTTGATCGAAATTCTTATTATTTATTAGTATCGATCCTAATATAGCCTGTTCTAGTGCTATGTTATGGGGAGGGGATAAATTCTCTTTTAATTTTTTTACTTCTATCATAATTATACTCTAGAAAGTTTTTTTTAGAATACAACTGTATCTCAACTTTTTTTATGGTTCAAAATAATTGCTTCGTCTTCCCGTCATACTGTATCGCTAGATTTTTATCTAACATCATCTTGCTAAATAATTTGCCGTTCGATAATTCTATATCTCCTACTATTCTGCTTCTGTATTTGTCGTTAGATATATTTACTACCCGTAGGTTAGATTTACCCAATAATAATTCTTCAGCATAGTCCTTCGCCCGTAAAGATAGCTCTAGTTCTTTAGGCTCTATAGATGTCAATTCTGCAGTGTCTATCCCTAAAATTCTTAATTTAACCTCTACATCTATACCGCTTATGTCTAATAATCTGATTAACATTGTATCGCCGTCTATAACTTTTATCATTTCTATCTCATAAGATACCGCAGTACTTTTGACTGTGTCTATAAATGTAAAACTGAATACTATAAATAATATTAAACAAAAATTGTATCTCATATATTTCTTTCTACATCCTTTACTTAATGCTTGTCAATATCAAAAAAATAATGTATACTGTTAATTATAACGAGAATAACATAGTAGGAGAATATATGTCTATCTTTAATTTTAGTAAACCCCGCCTTTTTGTAAATAGTATTTTATTCCTTCTGCTTACAGTTTCAGTTTTTAATATAATAGAGGCTGCCGTTTCTTCTAGAAGATCTACTTTCTCTTCTAATAGAGTCGCAACTACGGACAATAGTAGAAATCCAGGGATAGGTGCTACTGCAGGTACTGCTCTGCCGACGAATCTCGATGGTATAACTTGTAAAAAGGAATTTACTAAATGTATGAAGCAAGAAGATGTTTGTGGAGAAAATTACTATACTTGTGCCGTAGCTTTTGATCCTACAATAATAAATCCTGCAAGTGATCCAGATCTAGGATATAGAATTAAACTGTGTGATTCTGTTCTAGGTAGGTGTGATACTACCGTCGTAGATAACATAATAAAGTGGGATGCACCCGGTGTAAACATTATAGGTGGAATTATCTACTCCGAACTTAAACAGGCAAAAGAATATATAGAATCTAGTGCCGGTAGAAGTTGTAAAAATCAAATTTATACACTAATTAAAAATTCTTGTGATGGACAAATTGGGAATTGTGCTTATAAATATCCTACTACTAAACAATACGGTACGACACCTGGAATAGATATCATGAGTGTCAATATGACTAGACTGAAAACAGCCTTGGAAAAATTAGATAAAGCCATCATAGATACAAATCCAGCTTGTAAAGTCGTTGCAGGAAGTACCAGTACTGATGTATTTAGTGATTCTTGGGATAATTTTAAGACAGAAATTCAAAGCGATATAACTAGAGAATTTAGAATCGTTAGACGAGAATATCAAGACTCATGTACCGAGATAGTACCGTCGTGTCTTAACTGTGGCGGTTCTACTATGAGAGCCTGTGTAGCTTTCCTCGAGAGAGATGCTAATTCCGGTGATTTTACTACTGCCAGTATCACAGCACTGTCCAAACAGACCGAATCTTCTTGCGGATCTCTGCTACTCTCAAATCAAGATTGTCTTAAAGGATATGGAGTACCTAAAGATATGGTATGGAATTCCTCTACGACTACCTCCGAACTGATTATAAACGACTTTGCACAACTGTGGGATTGTAGTAGTAGCACTTCGACCTCCGTTTGTCCCGCTCAAGACTCTATTAAAGATAGAATCTTGACACAATTAACTCAATTGTCTTCTAACAATTCTAACATGCAGAGAACACAACAATGTCTGAATACACTAAAAAACTGTGTCCGCCTCAAATGTGGAGAGGGAGTAGAGCTTCAACAATGTCTCGTTTATAAATCTACAAAAGAAATAACCGATAGTCGAAGTTTTGAACTCGATGCCAACGGTATGCCTTACATCGACGACGGCCTTATAAGAGGGTTTTGTATCAACGAAGTCGTTCAAGATACTAACTGTCAAGATCAATTTGCCGTCGTAAATAAAGATTACTCTTCTAATTTCTTGTTGAAGACCTCTATCGGAGAAAACGATGTTTATTCAGGTGTGTGGGAGAAAGTGAAGGGCGATATAGCTAACGAATTTTATGCTAGTAATACTCTGTTAAAAAATAAATGTATCAAGGAAAGTGGAAACTGGAGTGCAGAGAGACAGATCTGTAGCTATAGTCCTCTCTGTAGGATAAATAACGGTATTTGGTCCGCAGAAAGAAATAGATGTGAAATTACTGTGACTATGGAATATAAAGATCAAGAAGTAGAAAGATTTAATGTGCTTTACGGTGCTAAAGGACCTTGTACTTTCGCCTCTGAAACTTCTATACAAAAAGCTATCGATGGGAACAAAGACTTCGATAATCAATTTCTAAAATACGGTATCGGAATGTTAGGTGGAGGTGCCACAGGTGCCATAGGTGCTGACTATGCTGCTAATCGATTTCTGGGTGAAGAAGTAGACCATACAATCAAAATAAAAGAGCTAGAAAAACGAAATAAAGAGCTCACAGATCAAATCAGAAATATCAATAACAATACCGGAAACCATAAATTCGAAACAGCTGAAAAAAAGAAAAAGGCTGTCGATAAGTTTAAGAAAGAACATGCCAAGAACCTAAAGTCTATTAAGACTATGAAAGCAGAAAATGGGACTACTAGTGCCGGTTGGAAAGGAACTGTTGCAACTGTTGCTGGAGGTGCTGTCGGTGGATGGGGTGGTATGAAACTGGCTGATACCTTCTTGAGAAGTTCAGAAGCTAAATACTTCAGTTGTTATACTATCGGATACGATAATAAAAAACAGGTAGCAGGTGGACTAGGAGATACCTTCATAGCGATGCCAGCTGGTGGAAACTTCGTTGTACCGTCTACAGACAATTCAACAAATACCGGGAACTTTAGATAAAATAGAGCCGTATATATACAATATACGGCTTCAATTTTTCCGACGATATCTCTCTCTCATAAATAGAAATTACTTTTTGCCGTGTTTTTTATGTGGTATATTATCTTTTCTGTTTTTTTAATTTTTTTGCTTAAATTTTCGTCAATGCTTTTAGTAAAACTTGGGTGCATAATTTTGGCGTCCTCGGCAGGATTCGAACCTGCGACCTTGGGATTAGGAATCCAATGCTCTGTCCAGCTGAGCTACGAGAACTTCTATATATAACTAAAGCTTTAACATATAAATGTCAAAAAAATCTTTTTAAGATTGAAACTTCGTTTTAGTCGTAAATTTTTCTGGTGGTAATTTGCCTATATGACCACGGTCAGATTGATAACCGCTAGTAATAACTTCTACTTTTCGTTTGCCGTTATATCCAAAAGTATTCGATCCAGTTTTATGTAGACCTACACTCAACAACCTGCTGTTTTTATCTTTCAATTTTTGTAACATTATCCCGGTCCCTCGATTTAACTGCGGTAATTGAGAGAGACTAAACGATAAAATAAATTTATTAGAACTCATACTAATTAAAGAACTTGTATCTATACTATTCGTTTTAATAGGGAGACAAGTCAAGACAAAGTCGTCCTCTTTAAGTTTAAATATGTTTTTGCCTTTTCTAGTAGAACTTAGTAAATTTTTTGTCGGGACTATAAAACCTTTTCCATAACTTGAAGTTAAGACACAACTATAGTTCTCGTTATATAAAAATGGTGGACAAATGTTTATCCCGTTTGCACTACTCAAATTAAGAGAACTACAACTTTTCAATTTCGGCATATCTAGTAAAATGTTTATGTTATTGTCTCCGCCCCGTAACAATGTGCCTAACGGTAGATCCAGAAGTTTTAATGTGAAAAAGTTTCCGTATATAGAGGGGACTATTATACTGTCTAAATTATTGCACCGGCTTATGTAGAAAATTTTGTCGTTCTCTCGTAGACTAAATTTTTCGTGTAATTCTTTATCTTCTATGTGTGTTTTTATCAGCCGTATCCAGCCTTTTTCCGTAATTACTACCGTAATAGCGACCTGCGGTTCACTAATTTCTAGATCGTAGCTTTTAATATCCTTCGGATCCAAAAATTTACTTCTCCGCTTTCCAAGCTCTGTTTTTTCACCGTATAATTTTTTTAGAGTCTGAAATTCTTCTATTATACTCTCTTTTAATGTCTCTTCGGAGTCTAGTAATTTTTGTAGCTCAGTTTGTTTTAGATGTAGATCTTCTTTCTCTTTTACTATCGCTAACTCGTCTAACTTTCTCAATGACCGTAGTTTCATATTAAGTATCGCTTCTACCTGTATTTCGTTTAATTCGAATTCTTTACTCAATTTTAGTTTAGCATCGTCTTCGTACCGAATTATCTCTATAACTCTTGTAAGATTTATAAAAACTATATGATAACCCTCTAGGACTTCTATCCGTTTGGCATTTTTCTCTAGATGAAAATTTGTAACTCGGTTTTTTACTTCTATCCTTTGATTGATGTGAGAGTCTAATAGCCCCATCAAATTCATAACTTCAGGCGACCCTTTAGAATTTATTACATTTAAGTTTAAAGATACTTTACTCTCGCAACTAGTCTCTCTATATAGCAGTTCCATAATTTTCTCTGCCTCTATGCCCCTCGTTCTAGGTTCTATGACGATTCTCAATTCTTCTGTCGATTCGTCTCTTATATCCTGCAACCATACACTGCCTTTCTTACCCTCTATAAAATTAGAGATTTCTTCTACTAACTTCTGTTTCTGTATCTGGTATGGTATTTCACTGATCACAATACGATACTGACCTCTAGGTAAATCCTCTTTTTGCCATATACTACGAATTCTGATACTGCCTTTGCCTTTTTTATAGATGTCAGACAATACTGCCGGACTTTCTACTATTTGTCCGCCGGTAGGAAAGTCCGGCCCTTTAAAATATGTCATCAATTTCTCTATGCTAGAATTAGGGTGAGTTAACCGATGCTTCAAGGTGTCTGCTATGTTCGAAATATTGTGTGGAGGTAAATATGTCGCCATACCTACCGCTATCCCGGAAGTCCCGTTCGCTAATAACTGTGGAAATATTCCTGGCATTACTTCAGGTTCCATATCGTTCCCGTCATAAGTAGGTATTAAATCGCTACCGTTTTCGTCTAGGCCGTCCATCAATAATAAAGCACTAGATGTCAATTTGGCCTCGGTATATCTCATGGCAGCAGCATTATCACCGTCTATATTGCCAAAGTTTCCTTGACCTTCGATTAACGGATATCTAGTACTGAAATCTTGCGATAGACGGACCAATGTTTCATATATAGCACTGTCTCCGTGGGGATGAAATTTTCCCATAACATCGCCTACTATTCTAGCACACTTCTTCGCAGGATTTTTTGGTGATAAGTTTAATAATTTCATCGCATACAATAGTCGTCTATGGACGGGCTTCAATCCATCTCTAACATCAGGTAAAGCTCTAGAACTTATAGTAGATAAGGCATATTCTATATACTTGTCATTTATCAACTTCTTTAATTCTATTTGCTCTATATTTTGTTTTTGGTCAATCATCTCTATTACTCTATATTTTCGTTATAAATTTTATACTCACCGATAACCAATAAAATGTCAAGCAATTTTAGATACTAGACACCTATTAATGGATCTAGTAACATTTCACGGATATAGGGTAGGGGTTGACTATGCTCTATTTTTCTCAAAAAATGGGTGGTTATTTCATAACATTTTTTAAGTGACGATTTACTCGGAGTTTCTATTTCTATATTCTTTATGGCTTCCGATAAATTTTTTCTTATACATTGTGGTACCACAAATAGTTTGTCTTTATACGGTTCTCCTGTCTCTCTATCTACTATGTGTCCAGTCCTGGGAGAAATATAATATAAATCTTCCTTCCTATTAGTAACACCGCATTTATCTAGCTGTAGACCGAATCCTAGCTCTGCCAAAAATTTTAACTCCCATAATATAAATATATAGAAACTTTGTCGTTTGCTCGTAGAATAATGTAGACTACATATTACCGAATGAGTTTGTTTATAAAAACTACCGGAGACAACATCTCCTTCTATCAAAAAATGATCCATATAGGTAGTCATTATAGTAATTAAACTACACTCAAAATGATGTTCGACTCTTAACGATAACGGTGAATTGTCTAATGTGGTTTTAAAAAAGCCTAGCTGAGTTTCTAACCGTCCTGTCCACTCGAAGTCCCCATATATTCCAGACTGTAAGTTGTCCTTGTGGGGACGATTTTGCCCGTAATATATTAGACCTTTTTGTTTGCCTCTATTTTGAGTCAATATACTACATACTATATGCCGATCCCCAAAATTCTTGACTCCCAATATAAAACCGTTTTCAATCCACTTCATTCTCTGTCCCCTTTAGACATAACAGGTCTATATATAGTCTGTAAAATTTTCAACTCTTTTTCCTTGATTTATAACTGTCATTTATTATAATAGATACATAATATATAATCAATACATAGGACTTTTTATGACAATTAAACGACTACTTCTTTTTCCTGGGCAGGGAACTCAAACTGTGGGTATGGGAAACGATATCTTTGAAACTTTTGAATTGGCTTCTGTTTTTAGATTTAGAATGGCTAACTTAATTTCTGTAGATCTCTTTAATCTAATGCAGGACGGCCCTAAAGAAGAACTCAACTTGTCTATGAACTCACAACCTGCTATCGTAACTATGTCTCTGGCCATAATGAAAATACTAGAAGAAAAATCCGGCAAATCTGTAAATGATTTTGCCTCCGCTCTACTTGGACACTCGCTTGGTGAATATACCGCAACCGCCGTCGCTGACTTTCTATCAGATGAAAATATAGTGCAAATAGTAAAGACTAGAGGGGAATTTATGCAGGAAGCTACTCAAGAGATTGATGCCGGTATGGGAGTAATCCTCGGACTAGATATCGAATCTATAGAATCTATCTGTAAATCTAATTCCGAAAATAATAAAGTTTGTGTCGTCGCTAATGATAACTGCAATGGACAAGTAACAATATCTGGCCACAAAGATGTAGTGCAAAAGGTTCTAGATTTAGCAAAAGAGAAGGGGGCTAAAAGAGGTATGATTTTACCTATTGCTTCTGCTCCTCACTCGCCTCTTATGAAACTAGCTCAAACTAATATGGAAGAACTTTTATCTCGTAAAGATTTTAATAAAAATGTTATACCCGTCTTATCTAATAGGACTACAGAAATCGTTAATGATGGCAAAATATGGAGAGATCTGCTTGTTCAACAAATGACTCAAGGAGTAAGGTTTAGAGAATGTATCTTAAATGCACATAAACTAGGTTTTAATCAATTTGTAGAAATTGGACCAGGTAATGTGCTATCTAACCTCGTCAAAAAGATTATTCCTGATGCAGATATCATTTCAGTCAATTCAGTAGAATCTATAAATGAATTTGTAGATACTATTAAAAAAGAAAATCTATAATATACAAAAAGGAAAATATATGTTTAATCTAGAAAATAAAAATGTGCTTATAACTGGGGCTACTGGAGGTATCGGTGCCTCTATGGTCGCTGACTTTCACAAGGCCGGAGCCAATGTTATCGCTTGCGGTAGAAATATAGAAAAATTAAAAACTATTGCAGGACTATACAATGAAAGAGTCGACATCGTCGTCGCAGATATGAAATCTGTCGATAGCATAAACGACATGGTTAAGACGGTTCTAGAAAAACATAACACTATCGATGTCCTAATAAATAATGCCGGCATGACAGACGATGGTCTAGCAATGAGAATGGACGACAATCAATGGCAATCTGTAATAGATATAAATCTTACCGCTCCATTTCAACTTACTAGAGCCGTTATGCCTGCTATGATGAAACAACGGACCGGTAGAATTATAAATATCACTTCCGTCGTCGCATTTTTGGGAAACTTTGGTCAAGCTAATTATACGGCTTCTAAAGGGGGACTAACTTCTCTCACAAAAACTCTTGCTTCAGAACTCGGGGCTAGAAATGTAACCGTAAATGCTATCGCTCCTGGGTTTATAGAAACTAATATGACTAAAGACCTGCCTGACGAAGTTAGAAAATTTATGCTTTCTACTATACCTCTAAAATCTTTCGGAGCCGTCGAAGATGTCTCATCTACCGCAGTATTTCTAGCTTCAGACGAGGCTAGATACATCACTGGACAGACTATTCATGTTAACGGCGGTATGGCTAAATTTTAACCAATATTTTCTAATAAATACATTTGTCAACTATTTGTTTTTGGCTTGTTGATCGGTCTCGGCAAGGGGGGGGCTTGGTAAGGTGGGGTCTTGGTAATGGGGGGGGGATTCTTGTTTATCAATTTTGCATCGGCGGGGAGGATTAAATGTAGTAAAAAAATAGATAAAGATGCGGTCGTCAGTTTAGTTTAGTTTGTTTTTTTGCCTCTTTAATAGTTTTAAAACCTTGTGTTTTTTTTAACAAATTAATTATAGAAACTTATGTGTTCTTAAAATTTATCTGTGTAAGATCAACTTGTTGTATTTTTTTCTCCTGGTGTTTTGAAAAAAATTTTGCAAGGATTTGCAAAATTGGTCGTGATAATAAAATGAAATTTTATTATCAACTCCGTGGGATAATTATCTTATCTATAGATAAGATAATTATGCTTATTACTTATAAGAACTATGCTTATTACTTATAATAATTATTCACAATAGATAAAATTTTAATAAAATATATAGTTTGAAGATTTTTTAAAGTTCGATTTCCGCCTGCTGGCGGTCGTTCTTGCCCCCCACTACTGGGGGGGGCGAACGATGGTATCTTTTTATATCACACATAAATAGTAAACATTATAAAATTATTTTTGCTTTGAAAGATTATAAATATACATAAATAAAATTTTTATGTGGTTGTTTTGTTATATTATTCTTGTTTGTCAACTTTGTGTGGCGAAAATTAAGTAATGGTTTGGAGGAAGTTTTTGAAAATTTTTATTAAAGAGAGTTTAATAGATAAAATTTTGTTTTTTATAATTTTGCTGGGTAATTTTTAACTAGTCTTTTCTAATAAATACATTTGTCAACTATCTGTTTTTTACTTGTTGATCTGGCTCGGTAGGGGTGGGGTCTTGGTAATAGGGGGGATTCTTGTTTGTCAACTTTGTGTGGCGGGGAGGATTAAATGTAGTGAAAAAATAGATAAAGATGCGGTCGTCAGTTTAGTTTAGTTTAGTTTAGTTTGTTTTTTTGCCTCTTTAATAGTTTTAAAACCTTGTGTTTTTTTTAACAAATTAATTATAGAAACTTATGTGTTCTTAAA
>JAERRO010000020.1 GCA_016735395.1 Alphaproteobacteria bacterium
ATGCATAATAATTATATATCTATGATATATAATTGTTATTCTACGGAGTAATAATAAAATACCTTTTATTATTACGACCCGTCTGCAAAATCCTTTGTAGACTTTTTAACATAATCAACGGCGAAGAAAATTAAAAATCTACTCTCCTCCCACAGCAATTTCATCAAGGTTCACCCTGCTCTGCACCAAAATAAAAAAGAGCCTATCCTCCATCAAAATTCACTCTCACAGAGACACCATAAAAACACTACTCAACCTATAGTAATATGATAGTTCTTTCACGGGGGTATAAAATTTATATATGCATAACGATTATATATCTATGATATATAATTGTTATTCCACGGAGTAATAATAAAATACCTTTTATTATTACGACCCGTCTGCAAAATCCTTTGCAGACTTTTTAACATAATCAACGGCGAAGAAAATTAAAAATCCACTCTCCTCCCACAGAGACACCGCAAAAAAACACCCACTCAACCTATCATAGAAAAAAATAAAGTTATATAATAAGCATAACTATATATTATATGTAATACATGAGTATTCCCCAAAGCAATAAAATTTATATATGCATAATAATTATATATCTATGATATATAATTGTTATTCTACGGAGTAATAATAAAATACCTTTTATTATTACGACCCGTCTGCAAAATCCTTTGTAGACTTTTTCAGATCTTCGATAATATAAAAAAACGAAAAAATGTCCCCCACCCCTGCAACCGTCAAAACTCTCCCTAACTCTAATCTTTCTCCGCTTCGCACGATCTCCAAACCCCTACACAATTTCTAGACCTTTCTTCCGCCCCGCACAGTCATCCAACTCCTCGTTTCAGCACCTCCCCCACCCCACACAAACTTGACAAACAGAAATCAAAGCATAATAAATTTATATATCTACGGTTTATCTTGTGTAAGAAGTAATCACATTGAAGACATTTTGCGAGGAAAAAGAGCGACCGATATGTTTAAACAAGATGATCAGATTTTCACTATAATTTTCTAAAGTCCATCTAGTCGTTATACTGGACTCTTTATATTCGAAGAAATTTATTTTCGTATCGAATTCCAGAGTATCTACAGAGTTATTTCCTATTCTTTCTATCCGTCCGTTTGCGATAATATTTTCTCCAATCCAGTCCCCTTTTACGGAGAGCCTTTTGAACGGTTCTACTCCCGTATTGAGGTCGATATCTCGCACAGTTTTATCTAACGATACCGGCTGTTTAAGTTTTTCTTTTAGCCTTATCAGATCTAGTGAAACGAGTTGTCCATTTATGATATCGATATTAAAAAACCCTCTCATACTTCCCACTAGATCGAACATTGTCTGAGCTTTACTTATGCCGGAGAATTGCCCAAAAATTTTTCCTTTACTAATGTAGAAATCTTCAAACATATATTTTTTTACAAAGTGTTTTCTAAAGATATTGAGTTCTTGCACATCAAAATTTTCAAGTTTTATTTGATAGTTAAATTTATTGACGGGTGTCTGTTGAACGGTTAAAAGGCCAGTTATATTTTCTAATTTATCGTATTTTATCATCTGAAATTCGCTAGGCTTTATGACTGTCTGCGAGTATATTGCGACATTGTCTACTTCCAGACTTCCCGTATTGAGTGTGTCTATTTTGAGATCTAGGGACAAATTAGGGATATCAAAAAAGACATTAAAGAACGGTTTTTGCCGATAGGCCCATTCTCCGAGGATATTTTTTTGTTGTAGAAAGAGGTCATCTACATTCAAATATTTTGTATTGAGTTTAACGACATATTGATCATCGTTTATCTCTACAGATCCATCGAATACATTTTCTCCAAGAGAAATTTGCAAGTTTTCTAATCGCAGAAATTCTTCATCTATTTTATTCAACTTTGCTTTGATTTCGACAGGGACATCTCCGTCGACGAGCCAAGAATTTATAGCATTAAAACTTTGCACTTTGGCAGTAAAACTTTTCAGATCTTTAATAGAAATGTACACATTATGATTTTGTTCATTATCATTATTGAGTATTATTTCGTTATAATTTAACAGCATTGTGAAGTTAGAATTTTCAAATTGCAAGTTCAGTTTTAGGTCGTCTAGTTCTCCGTTAAAATCAAGGTTAAGAATACCATCTGTCTGATTTTGGAATACGACGGTATCGAGTACTTTTAGTTGTTTAAACTCCGGCATAATTGTATGTATTTTATCTAGCTTTATATTTTCCATATTGATTTTAAACCGGTCAAAAATGATAGGACTATTTCTTTTTTTACTTTTATATATTTCCCCCGAGAGCGAGAATTTTGCCTGTTCGAGAGTCCCTACGACTGGACGATTATTTGGGATGAAGATCATTTCTGGTGTAATAACGAGCCGTCCTGAAGAGTCAATTACACTCAAATTTTTTTCTTCAAAATGTACGGTATCGAAGTTGAAAGTCAGATCTAACATATTATGTTTAAAACTTTTGAAGATATCTGTTAAAAAATCGTTTATAGAGGTCCCTTCAAACCTTCTATTAAATTGGCTAGCAGATATCTCTTTACCGGCAATATTTAGCACTAATTGTTTTACTTGCGGTCTTTTAAAATAGTACGAGCCTTCGCCGAAGTAGTCCTTTTGATGGAGATTGACGGTCATAGAATTATTGACACAGGCCAACATATATACGGATCCCTTCATCTCGTCGCAGTAAAAATTGATTCTAGTGGTGGATCCTAAAAAGTCTACATCTTCTAAATTGACTAACATATTTCCAGAGAATTCGCCAGAACTACTCTTATCGTTAATATATTTTACTTTTCCTTTAATTTTGATTTCATTATCGTCAGATTTCAGATGGAAGAATACAGATTTATAAAAGTTATGGTAAGATATATCGATCGAGTTATAGAGGACTTTATTCAGGAAAAAATTTCCTGTACCTTTTACAGTGATATTGAGTCGTCGTAGGATTTCTATTTTCGTCTCATTAGGAAGTTTATGTATTGAGGCTTGATCAAAATTCATAAAATCTGTTTTTACATTGATAGTCCCGACGGCTCCTTGGGAGATAGGAATAGTTATGTCTCCTTTTAACTTTGCGAAGGAGGTCTCGAGAGTCATATCGGTAAAAACCAGTTCTACTTGATCTATAGAAAAGTCTGCATCTATATTGATATCGATATCGGTCCATTCTTGATTAACAAAATACTTTACTCCTAAAAATTTTGTTAGACCGAGCAGATTTATTTTATCTGCATCTATATGCCCGTGCGATTGAGCGACTCCTAGATTTACTTTAGCCTCTAGATTAAATTCACCGTTAGAACTAATCTCGAGGTAATTATTTTTATTTAGTTTATTATATTGCCAGTCTAGTTTTATGAAGCTGTTAAACAAAGCCCCTATACCAAGAAAAGAAACCTTATTTTCGGAGATTTTCACGACTCCGTTAACTCTGTGAGCCTTGACGGTTCCTATAAAAACTTCGGCATTTTTGAGGATAAAAGTTCCGTCTAAAGATCTAGTTATATCTATAATTTTGTCTGTAGTGGTGTATAACGAGATAATTTTTTTCTCTTCATCTTTTTCTAGAACGATAGTAGGATTTATCAAGGTGATAAACTTTATATCTTCTTTAGAAATTTTATTAGAAAATAACATAGATATGAAAGCTTTAAGTTTGATATTAATTTCTATGGTACCTATTTCTACATTTATTTTATTATTTTCTATATTGATACCTTCGACTTGAAGTACCGACAGTTTTTTCCAAGATATATCTTTTATAGAAACTTTTTCTAGATTATAGTTTTTCTCTGCGAACTGTTGCATTGTGTATACGAAAGAATCGGAGTGATAAATTTTGAATACGACAGACAGAGTTATTTTCCCGACAATCAGAGATATAACTACAGCGATAAAAATTTTCCAAAACAATTTCATTGATTTTTCTCCATCTAACGGTAGCAATAAATTAGGATATAAATCAACTACAAAATTAGATTTATAAAACTATAGACATTTAAAAAAATATTATCTATTATGTTGATCTATGATAGGGAAACTCACAGGTACATTTGAAGTTATAGAAAAGGGCGAGATAGTCCTTTCGACTATTTCTGGAGTGGGATACAGTGTTAACACTGCGGAGAGATATATAAGAGAGTGGTCTACCTCTGAAGAAATAACTTTGTATATTTATACTCATAGTAGAGAAGATGCATTATTATTGTATGGTTTCATCGACAAATCTGATATGTTATTATTCCGATTATTATTGACGGTTCAAGGGATAGGTCCTAAATTATCGATGACGATAGTGGGTAATTTATCTTCACAAGAATTTTTAATTGGTTTTCGTTCGCGGGACAAAACGAGATTCAGCGGTATTTCTGGGCTAGGTAAAAAGACGATAGAACGATTATGGCTAGATCTGGAGAGCAAAATAGAAGAAGTTTTAGGAGAATATTGTACTGTCGGATCAAAGTCTAGTACGGGGTCTACGACGGAGCAGGAGAGCATTGCCGGGTTAGTTTCTTTAGGATTCAACCGACATAAGGTAATAGAAAAAGTCCGTTTAATATTGGACGGAGACAATTCATTAGATACAAAATCTGTTATTACTCAAACTTTAAAGTCATTGAGCGGACGGAAAAATTAGCAAACATATAGGAGAACTAACGATGGTATTAAAAGAGAAAAAGAAAAACGGCAGTATAACAAAATTGAATAGTATATTGCACAAGAAATTTCACAGAGTAAATAATAGAATAACGGATGCTGTTAACATAATTCAGAGGGAGTCTATAGCGATAGAGTTGATGGGAAAAGCTTTAAAAGAAGAGCCATTAAAAAGCGAATTTATAAAGGCTTTACATCTGATAGAGAAAGTCAGTGGTCGCGGTAAATTGGTAGTCAGCGGTATGGGCAAGAGTTTTCATGTGGCGAGAAAAATAGCTACAACGATTGCCAGTATGGGGAGTTCTACATTTTTCGTCCATCCAGGAGAAGCAGCTCACGGAGATTTAGGTATGTTAAATAAGAAAGATGCGGTACTATTATTATCTAACTCTGGGGACACTACAGAACTATTACCGATCATAACATATTGCAAAGAGTTTAAAATTCCATTGATGTGTATGACGAGAAACGAAGACGGCATCTTGGCAAAATCCAGCGATATAAAACTAATATTACCGAATATAGAGGAAGTGTGTAGAATAGGAAAGGTTCCTACAACGAGTACTACTATGATGATGGTATTTGGAGATGCTTTAGCTATAGTGAGCGGAGACAGATTAAAATTTGATATGAAGAAATACAAACATTTTCATCCAGGCGGTGCTATAGGTGCATCCGTCCGAAACAGACTAGACGAACTATCCGACCAAAAATAACTTTATAGACTCTCTTCCGCAAACTTCCCCCGTTTATCCGCTACCTTACACGATTTCTCAACCTTTCTCCCCGCCCCACACAAACTTGACAAATAAGAATTAAAGCTCAACAAAACACGGAGTAATAAAATTATAAAAATAATAAGCATAGCTATTTTCACAGAGCCCCCGTAAAAACACCACTCAACCTATAGTAATATGATAGTCATTCCACGAAGTAATAAAATTATAAAAATAATAAGCATACTCATATATTATACTATATATAATATAACAGTCATTCCACGAAGTTATAAAAATATAAAATACTCATATGCATAACAATTATATATCTATGATATAGAATTGTTATTCCGCGGAGTAATAATAAAATACCTTTTATTATTACGACCCGTCTGCAAAATCCTTTGCAGACTTTTTTACACAATCAATAGCGAACAAAATTTAAAACTTCATATCCAGCTATGCATTATACTTTTCTAAAAATTTTCACGACGATTTTAAGAAAAATTATTTTCTCCAGAATCCCCATATTTTCAAAAAAATTCTCCGTTTCCCTCTCGTAACGACTTCTTCAAGATCTACTCACAAAAAAAACTCTGCGAAAAACACCCACTCAACCTATCATAGAAAAAAGTTATATAATAAGCATACATACATATTATACTATGTATAATATGTATGTATTCCGCGGAGTAATAATAAAATACCTTTTATTATTACGACCCGTCTGCAGAATAATCTGCAGACTTTTTTAAATACGATTGTCTCTTTCTTATATCGTAGCCCTTACTAGTCTAACCCCGTAATCACAAAACTATACATCATAAGCATACCTATATATTATAATATGTATGTATTCCACGAAACGATAAAATTATAAAAATTATAAGCATAACAATTATATATCTATGATATAGAATTGTTATTCCGCGGAGTAATAATAAAATACCTTTTATTATTACGACCCGTCTGCAGAATAATCTGCAGACTTTTTAAAAATGTCCCCCACCCTATACTAGATCCGACAGAATGTGAAAATTTTTTCTCGTATTCTCTTCTGCAAACCTCCCCCATTTCTTCTCCACCCTACACGATTTCTCAACCTTTCTCCACCTAGCACAGTCGTTCAACTCCTCGTTTCACCATCTCCCGACCTTTCCACCGCTGTCTCTAGATTTTTTCCACCATCTCCCGACTTTTTGTTTTTACTCCGCGATATTCGAGAGTCTCTAAACTCCTCCTCCACCCCGCGCAAACTTGACAAACAAGAATTAAAGTATAATAGACTTGTAAAAATATAAAAAATAATATGCATAACTTTAATATATCACAGATATATTAAAGTTATTCCTCGGAGTTATAAAATTATAAAATAATTTTAGAACGACCCATCTGCAGAATAATCTGCAGACTTTTTAAAAATGTCCCCCACCCTATACTAGATCCGACAGAATGTGAAAATTTTTTCTCGTATTATCTTCTGCAAACTTCCCCCGTTTCTTCTCCACCCTACACGAT
>JAERRO010000023.1 GCA_016735395.1 Alphaproteobacteria bacterium
ATAATTTTATTACTCCGTGGGATAACTATTCTATAGAATAGTTATGCTTATATAAATTTTATCGCTTCGTGGGATAATAGTTATACATATATGTGTGCTTATTATTTTATAATTTTGAAGTGTTTGTATTATTGACTATAAAGTTTAAGGTTCTATAATAAATATATGAAGATCATTCAAAAAATATTTCTCAAAGAATTATATAGAACTTTTGTCATCGTTTTTGTGGTTCTTACTGCTATAGCCCTCGTTAGTCAGGTGGCTATAATGTTTCAACTGTTCTTCTCGCAGGCTTCGTCGCCATGGCAAGTCGCTCTGATAATTGTTACCATTATCCCTAAACTTGCCGTTTTTTTAATGCCATTTATCATTTTTATCACTATAATTTTAATCTTCCAAAAGATGATCCTAGATAATGAACTTATCATTTTTCAATCTTTCGGTATCTCCCTCAAAGAAATCTATACTTTAACTTTACCGTTTATTAGGGCAGTCGCTATAATTCATCTAGTGCTGTTAGTCGTTATAGAACCTATGGCTTCCTCTAAAGCTAGAAATATTCAAAGACAACTCGGTGTCGGACTGGCACAATCTCAAATGCAAGAGAAGACCTTCACAAACTTAATGCCCGGATTAGTTTTCTATGTTAGATCTCTGGAATTTAATAGACTAAACGATGTGTTTATACACGATACTAGAGATGCCAATACAGAAAAAAATATCTTCGCTTCGCACGGGTATCTAGTGTCTACAGATCTGGGGTTAAACCTTGTGCTGACTTCCGGTGCTATGCACTATGAAGATCTAAATAAAAATTTGATTATCGCAACCTTCGATGTCTATAGAATGCTCCTCAATTTGCCTAACCAAACTAAACCGTCCTACAAAATTAAAGATCAATCTCTCCCTTCTTTGATAGAAAATATATTCGTAGATAACAGAAGGACAGAGAGTGTCGGTATGATCCTGTATAGGTTCTTCTTTCCAATATTAACTTATATCGCTGGGCTTTTCGCAATAGTAGGTCTGATTAGAGGAAAAATTCTCTCTAGGACAGGTAAGCCTAGTATATTAAAGACTTCCTTGTTCTTTATCTCTATAACGGCCGTTTCTCTGTTCTCTCTCTTTCAACTGCAAAATAACCCGCTATTTGCACTTCTAATCGTCCCGCTATTTATCTCTTGTGTTTATATATTAAAGTGGCTTGTTAAAGAACGAAAATGTCTGTAGAGTCATATAGACACAATATTTTTATCTTCATAATATGCTTGTCGTTGCCTCATCTATCTCTGGCAAATAATTCCGCAATTCAGATTCTAGCAGAAGAGATAACTTATAACTCTCAATCTAATCTAGTATCATCTTCGACCCCTATTCAAGGTTCTAAAGGAACTACAACTTTTACCGCCTCTTCGGTAGACATAAATCCTGATACCTCCGAAATTATTATGCAAAATATTTCCGTAACAGACTCTAATCAACTTAATATGAAGGCCGATTCTGCTACCTTCTCTCAAAAAAATAATAGCATAATTATGAAACCACTAACTCTTTCTCTATATGCTTTAGATGCTAAAGTACAGGCAAAATCTATATCGAAGACGGAAGATATTACTTCGCTGAACGATGCCGTCTATACTCCATGCAATACCGATAAAGGTAAATGTCCGTTTTGGTCGATCTCTCTATCTAAATTTAATTTGTCGGATGACAGTAGCTCTAGTCTTAAACATACCACTTTTTACATAAAATCTATCCCTGTTTTCTATCTGCCGTGGGCAAGACTGCCGAAGTCTACCGTAACAAATTCTACAGGTTTGCTCGTGCCAGACTATAAAGTAAATGATAACATCGGTACAATGATATTTTTCCCTTTTCATAAGGTCTGGTCAGATTATCATGATACTACTTTTACCCCCGTTCTTATGAGTAACGATAGGTTTATGATACAACTGAATGATCGTTGGAATTTTAAACATGGTGAATCAAAAACTTTCATTTCAGTCCTTGATAATTCTAGAAATAACGATGTCGAAGAGACATACCGTTGGAACATCGATAATACAGAAAATTTTAGAATTAACGATACTCTGCAACTTCTCTTGAATATAAATAGAACTTCAGATCAGACTTATCTAAGACGATACTATGATCAGAGAGATCCATATCTAGAGTCTTCCATAGACTTGAATGCCTACGGAGAACAGACTTTCTTCAATATATCAGTGCAAGATTTTCAAGATTTAAGACTGCCTACAGACGAAACAAAAGTACTAGATACTATTCCTCAATTTTCATATGCAAGACAGACATCCGCCGTCGTAGATACCTTGCACTTTAAGTACTTCATACACGGACAAGAACTCTCTTTTAAAGATGAAGTAGAAAAGACTAAACGGATCGTTTCTTGGGTCGATCTTATATATCCTACTATCCTCCCTGGTGGACAAAAACTTACTACTAGTTTAAGGTTGAGAGGAGATACATACTCTTTTCAACAATCCGAATTTTATAATAACTCTGTTCATGATGGGACTAGATCTAGGTGGCAACCTACCGCAAGTATTCTCTGGGAATATCCTTTAATCGCCTCTTATGACTCTTTCTCATATATACTAACTCCAAAGATCGAAGGTATAATAACTCCGAAGGTGAACGATGACCAATGGGTCGATACAGATTCTAAAAATTTCTATCTCTCTCAGATGAACCTATTTGGTATGCAGAGATTTCAAGGGTACGATCTAATAGATGATTCTTCTAGAATTAACTATGGACTAGACTGGAGAGGGTGGACTCATAACAATAGCTCTATAAAGTTGTTCGTAGGACAGAGTTATTCTTTTGACGATATGGCCGATAGACTAAATAATGAAATGTTTTGGTCCGAAGGAAGTTCTAACTGGGTCGCTCACGAAGCTATCACTTTCAATAACTGGGTGTCGCTTTTCAATACTATGCTACTAGAAAATAACTCGATGGAGATAAATTTTAGTGAGACAACTATTAGGTTGGGAAATACAGATCAATATATAGATCTGTCTCATATTTTTAATCAACAATTTGACGAGGATAGAGATGTTAATGAAGTAAGTTCTAATTTATACGGAAAACTGGGGAAAAATTGGTTCGCAGGACTAGGGGCTAGATACTCCATGCTCGAACATAAAGCTAGATATTATCAAATGCTGTTGTCTTATGAAAATGATTGTGCTAAATTCTCCATAGGAATGAAAAATACTTTTACATCGGACAGAGATTATGAAGCAAATACAGAATTTTACTTCAATTTTATCCTCAGAACTTTTGGTAGCAAATATCAAAATGCTGATACTAGAAGGTTCAAAAAACATAGTGGGTCTTTTTAATATGACGAAATTCTTTATCGCAATTTTTATAATAATTTTAACTTTTAACTCTAAAAATGTTATAGCAGAATCTATTGTCGCAGTTGTAGGTAATCAACCTATTACCTCTATAGAACTCAAAGCTAGATTAGATCTGATAAATGTTCTAGATAGTAAACAAGATATCTCTCGGCAGAAGGCCTTTGCCTCCGTCGTTGACTCTCATATAAAAGTTCAATTCTATCAAGAAAAATTAAGCCATATCCCTCTAACCATCGATGAAGATAAATTTATACAAAATATCGCAGAGGCAAATAGACTAACCGTTAAACAGGTAAATAAAGAAGTCGATAATATCCCTCTAGGAAGACGATCGATGCAACAATTGTTAAAGGCACAACAAATTTCTCAAGCTTTGTCGTCAATGATAGCCAATACTAATCCTGTGTCTGATCATAACTTTAACATAGATAAGATGAAGATGGCTCTTAACTCGGGTTTGCCTTTTATATACGATTTAACCTACTTTGACTTTGATTCTAGGTTGACCGCTAGTCAATTTTATAACAGACTGACAACTCAAGAAAATAGATCTTGTAAACATATCATCGCAGAGAATAAACATCTAAAATATTTTCAGAACGAAAATAAACACTACGAATTTTCTAGGGATATTAGACTCGCTCTGATAAATAAAAATGTAGGCGATATGTCTCAACCTATAAAGATAAACGGTAGGTGGACCATCCTTGTAGTTTGTAATATAACTGATATACCAGAAATTCCTAACGGAGATTTCATAATTAAACAGAACTGGATGCAAAATATACTATTAGATACCGCAGAAGAATATATGGTAGACATCAAGAGAGGTGCTAATATAATTATCTATGATACATCTCTAACTAGACCATAATCGAGTTTTGACTATAGGGGGTAGGGGTTTCTCGGGATAGACATATTTATCATTTTAGATAGTTTAGCCACAGCTAATACATACGAAGTAGAATTATTCCACCTCCTTAAAACAAAATAATTTGGTAGTTTTAGATAGTACTGGGTGTCTTCGATAACTCCATATTTTTCATTGCATACTCTCCACTCGTTTTTGTACTTGCATAATTTGTCTAGTACCGCTTCAGCCTGTCTGGATTTTGAGGTTATTCTCCAATTGTTAGTATAACCTTCTTTTTGATAGTCCCATACTAAAACTCTTTTTGCCCACCACGAGACTTTCTCTTTCGTGTTTATATCGATGTCCGTAGAACTGATAAAGTAGACTATGTCTTCTCCATATTTATAACCGCGGTTCTTTAAAAAGTTCTTGCCAGAGGCTATCGCATCAGGCCAACTAGACCATATATCTACTTTTCCGTCAGAGTTTCCGTCTACTCCGAAGTCCGATATGTTCGAAGGAATAAACTGGACATAACCGCTAGCACCCGCCCATGAACCCTTCAATTTGCTTATGTCTATTTTGTTTTCATATCCTAATGATACTAATGACCACATTTGACCGTCGAAAAATGATGCCCGTTTTTTCATATACGATAATGATAACATACTGTCCATAAGATTATGTACACCTGTATAACTGCCATAATTCGTTTCTAATCCTATCAAAGCACTCAAAACGGAAGCCTCAACTTTGTATTTTTCTTCATATTTATCAAATGTTTGTATATGCTCTCTCCTAAATAATCTGCCTTCTTTCGCCCTCTTTAAAGACACCATATCAGATAGATAACTCGAAACACTTTTTGTAAACTCCGCCTGCCTCTCCGATAGACTTATAACATTATCACTGTATTTTACTTCGTCGAATATTTTGTCGACAAATGGCTTGTCATAACCTCGTGATATGGCTTCCGTTTTTTTAACTTCTATGAACTTTTCAAAGCTTTCTTTACTTCCGTAGATGTCGTTGCTAACTATAGATATAATAAAAAATAATGAGACACTCAGTAGCCCTACACATCTTTGATAAATATTTATTTCTCTTTTCATATAAAGTCTATAACAAATTTTTTATAGATTGTCTACACCTTTATTTGTCCCTCATAACTAGACTATTGACGATTTTAGTGTTATAATAATTTTATAATACTAATTTATTTTTTGGACCGTAATGAAACATATCGTTAAACAAATTACTCAACATATTTCAACGATGACTCCCAATACCGGTATCATAATCTGTGGTCCTACTGCCTCGGGTAAGTCTAAATTAGCTATGGATATAGCAAAAGATGTTAACTCCAATATAATCAATATCGACGATATGCAATGCTATAAAGATTTGCCTATCCTGTCCGATCAGCCGTCATTTGAAGATGCTAAAATGGTTCAGCACTCCCTTTACGGAGAACTAGAATATAATCAGAAGAATACTATAGCTAAATATCTCAAGAGGTTAGAGTCCCATATAAATTTGCCTACACTAGAAAATAAAAGACCGATTATCGTGGGGGGAAGTGGTTTCTATATTCAATCTTTGCTCTCGGGAATGTCTCCTGTGCCAGACATAGATGATCCTAAAATTAAAGAATTTGTGCAAAATCTTTCTCTTAAACATCCAAAAGAATTGTATAAAGTAGTTCGATCCGTCGATCAACTTTCTAAAATTGAAGAAAACGATTTGTTTCGGTTAGAACGATCCTATTCTGTTTTTTTGCAGACAGGAAAACCTTTTTCTCACTGGCTCACAGTTCCTAAAGTTAAAGTTCTGAAGGAATGGAAGTTTTTGCTCATTATAATAGATCTAGATAATAAAATTATAGAAAATAATATTTCTAAAAGGCTCCTGCAAATAATCAAAAAGCCACAACTGTTAGACGAAGTTCGAATACTCAATGAAGAACATTACGATGCCATAAGACAACCTATTAGTAAAACTATCGGATTTAAGGACTGTGTCGATTTCTCTAACTGTAAAATTAATCTTAAAACTCTGTATAAAAATATTAGATCCGATACCATAAAATATGCTAAACGACAACTGACCTGGAATAGACATCAATTTAAAAATTATGACTATAAAATGAGTATCACTCTCACAGAAGATAACCTAGAGAATAACTATGGTTAACGGTAAAATTGTAGAGAATAGAAAATCTAAATTTTTGTACGAACTTGTTGAATCTTTTGAAGCCGGTATAGAACTCAAAGGGTTCGAGATAAAATCTTTGCGAGAAGGAAATGTCAATATAAATGCTTCTTTTGTCTACTTTAAGGCAGACGAGATGTTCGTGCATAACTTGGTTATAGAACCATACTCTCCCGCGGGGTTTCTACATCTGCAAAATAATGTAGAAAAAAATAGAGTCAGAAAACTATTGCTACATAAATCTGAAATTAAAAAAATCTCTAACGGTATCTCAAAAAAGGGACTCGTTGGATTCGTTATCAAACTGTATTTTAATAAAAGGGGTAAAGTAAAACTGCTAATCGCTATAGGCAAACCGAAGAACAAAGCTGATAAACGGAATGCCATAAAAGAAAGAGACTGGAAAAAAAGTCAGAGTGCTATCCTAAAAGATAAAAATAGGTAGCTAAAAACTTCCTATCGTTATCTCAAATTTATAGATATATAGATTTAGCTTCAATGTAAATAACCTAGGTAGAAAATTTAAGAACGATATTTTTAAGTATTTCTTAGTTAGACTGGCATCTACTATTTTTCTCTTCTTTAAACTCGTCATATGTCGCCTCAAAATTATAAACTCCTTGTCGAAGTGATAATTTATGTAGTAAAAGTTATACCCCTTGTCTCTAATATCTTCAGAAAATAAAAATTCCGGTACAAATTCTCCCTCGTTTCTCCTTTTTTTAAGTTCTTTGACGATGTCTAAACAGTTGTTTAACACCACACTCATAGTAGCCTCCTTTGCAAAGAATATAAGATCTGTGCCTCCTACGATTTTTAAATCGTTTTTAAACCTACCTGGACGGCTCCAACCCGAAAAGACACTTTTTGCTATATCCTCCTTGTCTATTCCACCCAAAAGCTCGTCTATGTTAAAGTCCTCTTTTAACAGAATGTCTGGGCGGATCATCAAGACAAAATCATATTTAATTTTGTTTTTCTCTTGATAATTTTCTCTCAACTTGTTGACACGAGTCATAGAATGATACATAGACTTTATCCCAGAAATACTATGCTTGCTAGTTATACCATTAAAAATTCCTAACTCCTCACAATTCTGTTTTTCTATTTCTATGTCTTTTATAGGATAATTTTCGTATACTCTTTCTATAAGATCTTCCTTCAATATCTTCTTGTCGTCTGTCTGATAATTATGCCAGGTTTGAGATTTATGATCCAACTCGTCCCAACTGTGTATGAAAATGTCGCAATCATAATGTCTCAATAATCTCTTCCTTAATGAAGAAGAACATTTGTTAAAAGTTCTCAAATGACCGAACATTTGGACTGCTATTTTATATTTTGGCATTTTTTATCTCCCTAGTAGTTTTAGTAATATTTTTTTATACTTCGTATGATATACAGGTATTTTCATAACCTTTATTATAACTTTTTTCTCTCCAATTTTGATTCTGAAAAGGAACTTCGGTAATGCCTTTATATATCTTTTAACGATCTTTCGTGATAAAAGAATATACCTTTTAAAAGAGAACCTCAATGGAACTTTTTTATCTTCTAGAGAATATTTATAATACATTTTTATCCAATCATAATAGGTATAACAACAATCTGGATTGTTAGAAAATATACCCCTTTTTAAAGAACCTATATTAAGTTGTTTAGGAGATAATATAACTAGATTGTTGGCAAAAGATATCTTTGTATCTTCTATTATCTTGTCATTGACATCGGCAAAGTAATCACAAGATTTATATTTAAGGAAATTTATCCATAGATGCTGTTCTGGATGATACCGGTATATAAGATTGAAATTCTTTCTAATCCCTGTCGCTTTTTTATGTAGAAAATATGAAGAATCTTTCTTGCTCATCAAAGGTATATTAAAAAGATTCCTTATATCTTCTCTCAATCCGAAGAATACAAAATCTGACGGGTGAAACGGGAAGGGAGTATTTTTCTCTTCGGGGTTCCTCGCATAGAGAGAACAAGATAAAATTCGATGTTTAACTTTTCTAAATTTTTCTGTAAATATGTTGTACTTGTTAAAATATTTTAGAAAACTGTTCCCAGTTAAATAAAAATCTGTCCTCATTTTTAATATATATTTTGTCTTTGAAAGTTCTATGCCCGACATCGTCGAGACTATTTGTCTGTTGATGTTGTTCAATTTGCCACCTTTCTTTTTCGAATGAGGAGTACATCCTGGGTCTTTGTTAAAGATTATTTCATCGTAGGTATCGTCTAGAAGAGAGACATCGGATCCCTCCCATGTCGACAAGATGATGGTAGCCTCCGGTAAATAGTTTCTTATACTTTCTAAAGAGTATAATGTGTATCTATCGTCTATCGCACCCTGGACTACAACCGATATGTCGCGAGAATTTATCATATCGTTAGATACTTATCGTTTTTAACAGCAGGATCTTTGATAACGAAAGTCGTTGTATCTTCCAATGCTTCGAAAGATGTACACTCCCCTGGTTCCATCAATATTACCTCCCCTTGCTTGAGGACTCTATCACACATAATAACTTTTCCGCGGACTATAACAGTTATCTCTGTTCCTACTTTATGCATATGTTTGTCTTCTTTATCTCCCTTTTTGTATTCTTTAACTCCTGCCTCAAAATTTTTAGTCCTCATTATAGACGGATAAAAGTCTCCTATAAACCAGCCTTTTACCATATCTCCTAGTTTAGAGGTTCTTATCGAAGGTCTTATAAGTTTCTCCGGTAATTCTTGCCCCTCAATCTTTAATATAGCTTTAGATATGTTATCAATATTAGTGTCGTCAACCGTTCCAATTTCTAGGACGAAACAGCCAGAATCTAGTCCTGCCGTTATTCCTCTAATATTGTCTTCGCAGATTAAGACCTCTGTAGACAATAGCCCCATATCTTCTATAGCTTTGTTATACATATCGGGAGAAGGCTTGCCTTTTTCTACATCTTCGTTTGATATGAAAAAGTCCATATACTGCATAATACCGGATTTGCTTAACATCATTTCTACAGATCTCCTTATAGAATTTGAACAGCATGCCATTTTATAACCTCTCTCCTTTAAACTTTTTATGGTTTCTAATAAAAGATGATTAGGTCGACAACTATCTTCTATAACTTCGACGGTATACTTTTGTTTTAGATCGTTTATCTCTTTGTGTTCAATAGAAGATAGATCTTTAGTCTGAGGATGTTTTTTTAGTTTGTCCTTGGTAGGTAGTCCATCGTAAACAGATAGATGATCCTGTCGGTTTATCGGACTATATCCTTTTTTCTTTAATGCCCTGTTAAGAGCCTCGTAGTGCCACTCTTTAGCATCAATTAAGACACCGTCCATATCAAATAGTATAGCTTTTATTTGCATTCTTTTACCTCCATTTTTAAAAAGTTAATAGCCTTTATAGGACTATCAGTACAAAGTATTAGATCGTTAGAATTATAATTTTTACATCGGCTTAAAAGTTGCCACTGTGATTCTAGTTCCTCAAATCTCTTATGTAGATCGCTAGAGACAACACAGACTTGCTTGCCGTTGTCGATCAAATTGTCTATTTCTTTTTCTCGATACCATAAAGAATTGAAGGCATCTAGCCACACTCCTTTGCTCTTATCAAGTAGAACTGCAGGGTTAACTAAATCGCTCAATGGTGAAAATACCTTGGCTCCTTTTTCTATCTGGACAACCATATCCGGAATAGACATATCAAAGGTAAAATAGTTCGTATGATCGTACTTATCTAAAAGGTTCAATATTTTGTCTATTAGACCATCCGATTTTATATTCAATGCCAATAAAAGGTTTCTACCTCTCATCGTCTGTAATACTTCTTCGAAGGTTATCTCTCCACCAGATGGAATGTCATGCGAAATAACTATGTTTCCGCCGTTTTCTCGTAGATCGATTTCTGTGCCAAAGCCGTTGTCAAAAGATCTGACGAAAGATGACTCTTTGTTCTTCTCCTCCGTATTTAACCAATAGCCTCTGTGAGATATAATTTGCATATGCCCCCCCTATATCGTTTTCTGTGAAACAGGATTAGCTAGAAATAGTTCTAGATCTTTTGGAATGCCTAGCCCATACATACCGTTATATTCTTCGCCTATCCCATATATAACGACCTTTTTACCGTCTCTAATCATATAATTATAGCATGGGCAAACATAAAATTCTCCGTTGACACGGACATCTTCAGCTATCATCTCCTCTGCAGATTTGACGAAGAATGAACCTTGAGAAAAGTTGTATATCCCAACAGTAGCATTTTTAGAGATGACTTTCTTCTCCGCAGTTTCAACTACTACACCGTCTTTATCTGTCCTAGCAAATGACCATTTAGTATCGCTCGATTTCATCGTCATAATTAGACCGTCGGCATCATTTCTATCCATCTCCTCTAAATATAAATTTATATCAAAATCAATGTACTGATCCGAATTTGCCGTCATTAACGGTTCTCCGTTATTTATAAGATGTTTTGCTTTTAGTACCGTGCATACCATTCCTTCTGTGATGCCATCTATACCGATGATCTCGACATCTTCTGCTAAACCTTTTAAGAAGGTGTCTAACTTGTATTCTTTTATATGCTCGTTTTGACAGATAAAGATAAATCTGTGTGGACGATTCGGTGTCAAATTTTCTACTACGACCTGTATCATAGGCTTTTTATATACTTTTATCATTGGCTTCGGAACTGTATACCCGCCATCAATAAATCTTGAACCTCTGCCAGCCATTGGTATGACTATATTTAGTTTTTTCATATATAAATCTTTCTTTTTGTAAAATTATATCTTGAGGATAGTATAAAATAAAAAAAATACAAATACAACCCCTAGTTGTGTGTTTTGTTAAATAAATCTACCAATGGTTGTGTGTTTTGTTAAATAAAGATAGGGTGTTTCTGCTAGTTTTTCTTTAATATATTATACAACTTTACTAATATCTCGTAATAGATACTGCTTCCTTTTAAACTTAATACCGTTATGCTCTTCTTATAATCTATTATGTCTTTATATAATTCGTAGGTTCTAGATAACCGTTCAACCTCTTCTCCCGATTGAGTGGATATAAGATCCTCTCTTATCTTTTTTACCGCCCACGATAGAAACTCTCGGTGCATCTCCTTCCCCTTGGCATATTTACTGCAAAAGTTTAAAGCATTTATATTAAAGTCTTTTGTAGGACTGTCTATAAGAACTTCTAGTTCTTCAATCATAGGTAATGTGTCTCCGTCTAATAAACTTATCGCCGTCCCTAATGATCCTTCGCTGAAAGAGATTAACTCGTTTATATCTATAACACAGTCTTCTTTACTGATACTAGATAGTCCCGCCTGCATATCTGTAGTACTCAATGGAGATAGGTGCCATTCTCGGCTTCTAGATAATATCGTGGGTAATAACATATCGCCTCGCTCCGAAGTCATTATAATTATTGTCTTAACACTGCTTTCTTCTAACACTTTTAATAATGCATTCTGACAACTTTTGTTTAGATCTTCTGTGGAGTCTATAAATATTATCTTCCAATCCTCAAGTTTAACCATATTCCATTCTAATAAATCTCGGACTCCAGATATATTCTGATTTCCTCTCTCTTTACTTATTTCGTAATAATTTAGGTAGCTGTTTGTAGATACTTTACTATGTACTATGCTCTCATCGTCTAGAATAATTGAGGCAGTAGAAGAAGTCTCCGTAGCCTCCTGACTAGATAGAATATACTTTATAAATAGTCTAGATAGATGCGATTTCCCAACCCCAGAGATGCCACTCAATAACCAGACATAGTTGACCTTTTCTGTATTTCGCCAATCTCTTAACATATCCTGAACTATATCCATATGACCGTATAGACTGTTCTTATTTATATCCTTAATGTTTTGCTCTGTTTTAGCTGACATAACTGCTCCGATCTATAGAAAGAATAGTAGACGATGTAATATCGTTTTTATATTTAATAACAATAGATAAAAACCTTTATGTTTCTCTATATGATGAGTGGCATATACCTTATATTCTCTCGGCTCTTCAATGTCATACATAACTAATAACTTCCCCCCCACTTCGTCAACCTCAATCGGTGCAGGTATAGGAGACTTAACTACTAATGAAACAGATGGATCTTTTACCTCAAATTTATATATAGAAGATAACCCTTTGCTACCTAATAGACCTTTTAATGATCGGCTCATAGACTGCTTTTTAAAGAAGTGAACATTATATAAGTTAGTCGGCTCTAGACCATATATACTGTCTTTTATAGACACATTGACGGAGTTTCGTAGACCAGCATAGACTTTGACTTTGCCCACGACATCGTTCGAATTTAAAATGATTTTGTCACGGAAACCGTCCTGTATCCAACCTAATAACGATAGACCGTACTCTTTAGAATTATATATCCTTACACCATGACTGTTTCTGGCATCGCTACCTATAACACTGCTGAAAGTTAAAAGTCCTCTTTTTTCGCTCACGAATATATAGCCCGCAGACTTTTGAAGGTCGCTAGGTCTATCTCTCGATGATAAATTTCCAGTTATAAATAGACTGCCGAGGACTTTCCTTTTAGTCGATTTGCCTAATGTAGTATTATAATGGTTGTATAGACGACTGCCACTGCACGATTTCTTTAGAATAAAATCGTATTCTCTGTTTCTAGCTAACAATGTTATAAAATTCTCATCTTTGCGGAGACTCCGTTTAACAAGGTTATTAAAACTTCCAACCCTTAACGATACTTTATTCTGAATGATGTCGTTCTTTATATTTATTCCAGGCTCAAAGGTGTCTTCTCTTATCTCCGATAACAATGACTTTAGATTTGTTTCTAATTTCGTTTTGCTATATAAGATGTCTAATAATAATATTCTACTCTCGATATCGTTGTACTGCATCATCACCGCTATAGACTGCTCAATGCTTAACTCTGTGCCGTCGTTTACACACATCGTTTTACCTCTGTTATTTAGAGTTCCGTATTTTAGTGTCGAAGAGGGATCTAGCTTTCCTGATTCTATCGCCTGCATCGTTAGGTTGTAGACCAATAGATTTCCTATAGTGTTAGAATTATATAATCTGTTGTCTAAATCTTTTACAAATAACGGCTGGTTATAGCCAATGTGATAAGTCTCTATCGAACTATAATTAGATAACAATAGTCTAGGGAATATAATAATAATCAATAATATAAATTTCGCTGTTTTAAACATATCTTATATATATACTATGTTTAAACATAATTGCAATTACTATTGACTAGCTTTTTTGCCTTTTTTCTCTTATAATAAAGATATCGTAAGGTAATACTAAAGGTACTTGTTTATGAAACTTCTTATCGTAGAATCTCCAGCTAAATCTAAAACTATCGAAAAATACTTGGGACACGAGTTTAAAGTCGTCGCAACAGTAGGACACATTAGAGACCTTAAACCGAAGGTGGACGGAATAGATCTAACAGACTTCTCTATGAAGTGGACTACACAACCAGCTCAACGGAAGACCATAGATAATCTGCGAAAATATATTAACCTCGCAGATGATATCTATCTCGCAACGGATTTAGATAGAGAAGGGGAAGCCATTTCTTGGCATGTATCTCAACTTTTTGAGAAAGAATTAAAAGGTAAGAATGTCTTTCGTATCGTGTTTTCAGAAATCACTAAACAGGCTATCTCTAAAGCTATTAAAAATCCTAGAGAGATAAATCAAGGGTTGGTCAATGCATATCTAGCTAGAAGAGGTATAGACTTTCTTATGGGCTTTCAAATTTCTCCTGAACTTTGGAGACGGTTGCCTGGTGCAAAGTCCGCGGGAAGAGTACAATCTGTAGCTCTTGACATAATATCGCAGAGGGCTCAAGAAAGAAGAGACTTCGTCCCTGTAGAATTTTGGTCCGTAAAGGCTAAAATTTCTGATAAACAAAACTGTGTTTTTGCAAATCTTATCTCTGTCGACGGTAAAAGAATTAGCAAGCTATCTATTAAAGATAAACAACAGGTAGACGATATCGTCAATAAACTTTCTTCTCCTCTAACAATAGAACATATCAATAATAAACATTTTGTGAGAAAACCTTTGCCTCCGCTCATAACAGCATCACTCCAACAATCGGCATCTGTAATTTACGGCATTCCTCCTTTAAAGACTATGTCTATAGCACAATCTCTCTATGAAGGTGTCAATATTGGTGGAGATACTACCGGTCTTATAACTTATATGAGGACAGACTCGCTCTTTATATCTAACGAATTTATGCCACACATTAAAAAGGCTATCGTCGATATTTTTGGAACAGACTTTTTGCCTTCTACTCCGAACTTTTATAAGTCTAGATCGAAGAACTCTCAAGAGGCTCACGAAGCTATCCGTCCAACAGATATGAAATTTACACCAGATCAGATAAAAAGTTCTCTCTCTATAGAACAATTTAAAATTTACTCGCTTATTTACTCTAGGACTTTAGCATCGCAAATGTCCGTAGCACAATACGACGGGTTAGAAGTTCTACTTAACTCAAACAAAGACTGTGTCTCGACTTTTAGAATCTCGGGATCTTCTGTAACCTTTGATGGATATTTAGCTTCTAATAAAAAGTTCGGTAGACCGTCTAAAAAGATGACAGACGAAGTCTACAAACTTGAAACTCCTAGTAATAAAGGCGGAGACGATGAAATAGACGAAAAGATCGAAGTCGAAGATTTAGGTCTTATTATTGGAAAAAATCCTTCTGTAGGAGATACCTTTAAGGTAGACGAATTTTTAAAAACACAAAACTGGACTCAACCTCCGAAGAACTACAACGAGGCTTCTCTAATTAAAAAAATGGACGAGCTGGAAATCGGTAGACCTTCCACTTATGCATCTATAATTTCTACACTGAAAAAAAGAGAGTATGTAGTTCTAGATGCGAAAAAACTTCTGCCTACTCCTATAGGTGAATTTCTATCCTATTTTTTGAAACTGTATTTTTCAAAATTTGTAGATGTCGCTTTTACTGCCTCTATGGAAAAACAACTAGATCAGATAGTAGACGATAACGAACAATATAAAACCGTGCTAGAGTTGTTTCTAAATACACTGAAAGAACATAAATCTAAACTAGATGCCGTTAGAATTTCTGTCGTTATTGAAGAACTGAATAAACATTTTAAAAGCTTCGTTTTTCCCGATGGAAATAAATGTCCTAAATGTAAAGACGGTACTTTGAGTATTAAACTTTCTAAATTTTCTCCTTTTGTAGGATGTGATAAATATCCAGAATGTGATTACTCCTATAGAATGACTAAAGGAGATGACGAGCTTATCGATGCTACTGCTACAGCAGATTTTCCGAAGACTTTACTAGAATCGGAGACAGAAAAAATCGTCGTTAATGTCGGACGGTTCGGTCCTTATGTACAACTGAAGTCAGGAGACGAGACAGTAAATGCCTCTATTCCAAGGGGACAAGAACCTCTAGATATAACACTAGAGAGTGCTAAAGAACTCATAGAAATCGCTAAACGAAAAAAGTACTTTGAAGTTCTTGGTAAGATTGACAAGGACGAAGTGCTGTTTTTTCCGCATGGTAGTTTTGGCCCTTATATTAAGGTCGGTAAGACAAATGCTACATTTAAAGGGGAAGGTACTCCGACTATAGAGGAAGCTATAGAGCTTATAGAAAAGTCAAAAGCGAGACCTAAACGGAAGTTTAAAAAGAAATGATACTAGCGACCTTGCTTTCTGCTTTGTACTGGGAGAGACCCGTAGTTAGAATTCCTGATGATATGAAAAATAGTGATACCGGTATATACTTTACTGGTAATCTAAATATTATACCTATGAAGACTGTAGAGACACATACGAAGAAAAATACGAAGTCTGTTTATTCTGCGACCGTCGGTGGGTTTCACAAGGTAAACGAAAGGATAAAGATAGGAGCCAGTTTTACTAATGCTAACTACTGGTTTAGAAATGAATATATAACTTACATATCTTCTAAAGACTATGGACGGCTAGAAGTCGGTATCACAAATTCTGGAGTATATAAGATGCACCTCGATGTTTTTGATAAGACTAATTTAATGGGAGTTGTACCTGTAATATTTGAAGACTTTCAGATGAATGAAGTTTCTGCTCTTACACACACTAAACCGTTTTCTGCGACTACATCTCTTAGGGCTAACTGGATTTCTCCGACGATTTTGTCTCACTTTAAAGTCGTAGGATCAATGTCTCTGCCTAATAGCTATAAGATAGTTGACGATATTCAAGAAAGCTCTATTTATAATTCTACTCTAGGTGTTCAAGTAAACGATAAAGTTCCTGAATTTGCGGAGGCATACTCGCTAGGAATGCGGTATAAACTTGAAGATACTTCCATAAAAGTCGCATATTCTCTAGGTGTAGACTATATTACCGATTTTAAAGGTCTTGCAGACTATAACTCTCTTGAAGTTGAGGAGGCGAAGGAGAGAGTAGAACTAGTTTCAGGACTGAATTTGGGGTGGAATAGTTTGAACTTCTCGCTTTCTGGGAAGATTATACAAGATAATATAGAGTTGGGTTCGATAGAGAATTCCTCCTCTTCAGAAGGCTCCGTTTGGAGTTCAAGCCTGCAATACGATATACTAAACTCTACGATAGGAATAGTCTATACTCAATCTAAAGTCGAGGGAGATTTGACTAATTTAGATATGGATCTAACTACTAATTTGTCCCTACTATATAACTATACGATTACTCCAGTTTTTAATGTGTTTACATCCGTGTCTTTTCTAGATTGGGAGAGTGAAGACAGAGTTTATGATAATGGTAATAGAGGTGAAGTCTTTTCTCTAGGTGTTAACCTCAAATTTTAAGGTGTATATACTATTGACTGTTAAAGCTTTTTATACTTATATACTATAATATATAACTTATATAGTAGGAGAACCTATATGAAAAAAAACACTATGAGTAAAAAAGATATAATACTAAAGATACTGAAAAGGCTTTTTATATCTAACACTATAATTTTTATCCTTTTTATACTTCTTATCTATCTCTTCGAATTTGACTTTTTGTACTATGTCCTATGGTTCTGTATCTTATACAACTCCCTCAAAATAGTTTTAAAAGTACTATATAGATCAGGAATCATAACTATCAAAGGTAGAATTTTGAGACAGTTTTTATCCAGGAATTCTAATATATACAGAAGACTGTATGCTATGCTCTTTAGACTATATTTTCAGAATGTATATAAGAGAAGTGTAAAAAAATCTAGAAATCTAAAGCTCAATGATAAACCTAGAGATAAAAAAATTGTAGTGAGTCTGACTACTTTTGGAGAAAGAATATTTCAAGTAGATCTAGTCATAAAATCCCTTTTAAAACAAAAAGTAAAAGCCGATGTAATAGTACTATATCTCGATGAGAAAGAGTTCAATCTCAAAAATATACCCGCAGAATTAAAAATGTTAAACGATAAAAAACTGCTGGAAATTAGATTCTGCTATAACTATAAAAGCTTTAAAAAGTTTATTCCTGTCTTTAAGGGTGAGTATAAAAATGAGATAATAATTACCGCAGATGACGATCTTATGTATATGCCTACATTTATAAAAAAACTATACAATAAATATCAGAAAGATAAAAGTAGAATTCCCTGCTATATCATATGGGATAAGAATGTTAACATAGATTACGATGTCATTGGAACCGGTTTAGGGGCTCTGTTTACGATAGAAAGCATCCATAAAGATCTCCTCAATTATAAACTAGTCGAGAAACTTACCGATACAAATGATGACCTTCTAGTGTCTTTTCTACTAGATAGGAAGGGGGTGAAATTGAATCCCGTTTTTAAAAAAATAGCAGACTCGTGGTATGTCTTATTTGTTCAAACACTACCGCATGCTTTAGATAAAACGGCTCTGTGGCAAACAAATAATATGGAAAAAAGAGATCAAGATATCCAGAATATAAAAAATCACTACAGAAATTTAAAAGTTTAGGATGACTGAAGAAAAGAATAAACCTTTAAATATTAAGATAGCCGATGTTGCATCCTATGGAAAAGAAGGAGTTAACTTCGATGTTTCAAACGATATAACTGTAATCTATGGGTCTAACGGAAGCGGTAAGTCTACATTCGCAGAGTGTCTATATAAACATAACAGTCCAGACGACGATTCGTCTAAATGTGTAATACCAGAAGATATAAAAGATAAAAAATTTTTCGTCTTTAATAGATCATTCGTTCGAGATAACTTTATAAATACACAAAGTCAACCTGAAATATTTAGTATGGGGAAGACTAACATAGACATAGTAAAAGACATAGAAAATAAAAGTAAAGAACTGAAGGCTTTAAATGACAAGATGGATTCAAAAAAGACTAAAAAGACTGTAGAGAAAGGAAAACTTAAGGAACTACTTGAGGCAAACATAGACACTATATGGAAAGCTTGTATGGTACCGTATAAAAGTAAAGATCTAAAAATAAAGAAGTGTTTTAGTGGTTTTCTTAACAATGGAGAACTGTTTTTTGAGAAAATATTATCAGTATATAATCCTAAAATCTTGGATGAAGAAAATATATCTATAGATAAACTGAAAAAAGAAGCAGATCTGTTATATTCTGACGAGTTAACTGTAGCGACCCCTCTGATACCTTCGATAAAGAGTATAACTATAAATAAAGATATTAAAAACATATTAAAAAGTCCGTTAGAACTTGTTGGAGAGGGGATTAATAAAATAATCAAAGAGGCAAAAATAGATAGCTGGTTTAAAGAAGGTTTAAACCATTTTAAAACCCTCAGGGAAAATCAATGTCCGTTTTGTCAACAGGATGTCTCGATTGATATCAAAGATAAATTAAAATTGGTATTTAGTAAAGACTATAATGAAAAAATACAAACCCTGAAAGATGAAAAGGTTAAGTATGAAGATCTATTAAGTGGTGATCTAAAAACCTTCAAGACTGACTCTATAAAGTCGATAAGTAACGATATCTATGTCAATATCAATAGCGAGATCGGAACTCTGAAGGAAAATTTACAGAATGTAATTGGAGATATGCAATCTAAAATTAACGAGCCAGACAAGAATATTGAGTTCGACGACGATAAAATTAGTTTCGTAAGACTGAACGAGTATATCGATGAATATATAACCTTTTAGGAAGACAGAATCAGATGGACAATCATATTACAGTTTAGGAGGGTAAACATTAAATTCCTTTTAGGATGACAGAATTAAGTCACTATTCAAGATGGCAAACATGTACATTTTAGGGAGCACATATAATGTGCAATTTATGATGGCAAACATCAAATCCATTTTAAAAGGAAGTTCTTTTAAGTATGGCAAACACCACGTTCCTTTTAACCTAAATCTTATATCAATTTTGGCATTAAACACAGTTCTATATATGATAGTGTCACACAGATTAAGAGAGGATAGACATTTATTTGTAACTCTGTGTACACATCATGTTAGATGAGCAATGTTTTTAACTTTGATTGTGTTTTATTTGTGTCTTTTTTAACCTTTGTAAAGCACCTTAGGGGATTGCAGTTGTTGGCGCTGTATACATATCACATTACATCACAATATGTTCAGTTACAGTGTAGCACACAATGCCATCCAGTCGGGATCTTTTTGGTGCTATAAGTTGGGGTATCATTTACATTAACCACCCAGCAAGAGATAACATGCTGTTGTTGACATATGTCAGCTGAAAACAGACAACACATTGCAATGTTATACATGCATCCCACATATGATATCTAGCAGATGCACGTTATCTTAATTTATTTAAGCAATGGAGTTGCTACAACAATTATGTATACTCTGAGTTGAAAAAAGATAATATCAAATTTGCTACTGTGTACTGGACTGTTTCAGAAATACAGGCAATTGTTCCCTTAAGAATAGCATTTACTAGGTGTCTTTTGCCATAGCAAATATCCTAATCATGTGACCACATACTATGTGCAGCCATGTGTACCAGTCTATGTCTAATGGATCAAAGTGTATGCTGAATTAAATTTGACATGAAATGAACATGCTGTCTGGCCTTCGCTTTTGTCATTGTTGAATTCTTAGTTGACAAACCATGTAGACCACAACAACCTTTATTCAATTATGCACTGTATCTAACTGTTAATGATTATTTCTAAATTGACTGGATACCCACCTTGTTTAGTAGCTAAAGCTGCACAAAATAATCCACATGTTAACTTCCCAAGATGGGGCAAGTATGGCAACACTTCACAGTTGACTGAACACACAGCCATACAAAATCTCATAGTATTTCACATTTTAGCTCAGAGATTTTAGTTTACACATATTTACTTACCATTTATATTAAGTTTATTTAACTACATACAAAATAATGGTGAACTTAATTGCTTTGAATTAATTTGATTCCTTTATTAAAAAGTTACAAAAAAAAATTGGACTGTGTCAACCATGTGAAATTTACACCACTGCATAATACACATTAACTTTCTGGTAATATGACAATCAGTATATAACCAATGAGTCTCTATTGAGATATAAACCTGTAGTAGTGAGATTAAAATACTAAGGGGATATTTGTAAACATAACATATTAAATATGTATGTAAATGTAACATTGGCTCCATTGTTATGGCACTATATTATCTTCCGTTAAAGTTGAATACCATGCTGATGCTAAATATGAAATCCATTAACATATTCAGAAAAAAATAGCATGTGTTGGTCAAAGGTTACGTTATCCAATAATGAAAAAATAATACCTTACCATACAAGCTTTTTTTTTAAAATGGCATTTAGTTTTTACGCTTTTACGTTAAAATAGTAACAAAAAATAGTCTTGTAATCAAAATTTATGGCTAAAATTACAAATCCTATTACAAAACTACAGGTTTTGATAATTATAAAGATCACATATACTGGAAAAAAGCAAAAACAAAAATGAAGATAAGTCACCCCACTAGAATGTTTACTGTACAACATTTAAATCAGTTATGACAGTAAAATGTCTCATTTTGTTTACTTTCTTCTGTGTTGAACTGGTCTGATTAGTATACAATTGTGTTCTGTTTATCATGTTGATATACAGTGCTTAGTATTAATAAATAAATGAACTAATCTTTAATTCTGTACATGTGTTGCCATAAGACAGCAGTGGTTGCCACCAGGTGTCATCAACTGCATGGTATTCAATTTTAAGTCTCATTTTTATTATTTGTGTTGAGATAACATGAAGAGTCTTGGTTTTGTTGTGAAAGAAACACATGCACTAATACTGTCTGCTTCTAATTTGTTAGTCCATTTATAAAATTGACAAATGTTTTTTAACCTGCTAGATGTATACTCTTCCCAAGTGCAGCTAAAATGTGCTGTAAAAACTGAATATGAGATTTGTAAAAAAACAAACAATACACTTGAAAGATTTGAAAATTTCAATTTCCTATACAACAATTTATAGTAACACAGTTTATAATAATAAGAATATGAATGTTAGGAAAAGATTTATGTTATTAGTAAATTCATATATCGATAAAGGTATGCCTGAATAACTGTAGAGCTACTTATAACCACCTAGGTTGTTTACAGTGGTTACCACAGCACTTGTTAATAAACAAAATTAAATATTTAAACAAATTAAATAAAAAAAATGTTTATCAACATAGCGTTTTTGGTATTCCCACCTGTTGTTTTGATTTGAAATTGGGTGATTTGCCAACGATGGTCATCCACATGCATTCATTATGTAGCAGTAATGTTTTTCAGTAACATTTAATCTAAAACATAATTCGATCACATCATACTAAAACAACTCTGGTGTTCTTACAAATCATTCTAAATCACATTAAATGTGGTCATGACTATTGGAAGTTGAAATAGTTGGATAAATTTGAAAAATATATTTTTATTAAAGACAATAAGAAACAGAATTATGATTGACTGGGTGTGTAGTCAGATTGCATTTCATTGATATTGTTGATAAATATATCAATCTATATTTAGGCAAGATTTTATTTGTACTAGTCCAGGTTTTTGTAATAGTGTTATATGGGACATTCTGAATATGCTGCTATGGTTGGTACATACTAGTGTACGATTACCAATCTTGCTCCTTTTTATCTTTATTTGGTTATTTATATTCCAAATAGCATAAATAACACTTTCAAGTTGAAAAGGGAACCTTATGTGAATGGGAGTTTATATTTTAACCAATGACTCTTTCCGTTCACATGAAGACCCATATTTAATTTGACAGTGTTATATAATAATTTTACTGTTTTTCAGCAAATTATCAGTTTAGTTGAGAATGTGCCCTATGAATACAAATTGATTTGTAATATAAGATGATCAATACAAGACAATCTACAAGACAATATGTTATACTGTTTATTGAGAGTCTAGTGATTGAATTTTTGGCACTTTTGTATGAAATTAACATGTTGACAAATTAAAGCATGTAATTTCAGTTTACCTACTATTTTGAATATCTGTTTCAGTCCAAATGTGTCCTGCTTGTTGTTTGACCCTTGAATACTTGTCAATTCTCAACTCTAATGTGGAGTTCTGGATATCTCCCCTGAGTATTCCCTTCTTGTTGATTGGATATGAAATATATCACCCCTTAGTAATGAATTCCCTACTCTAAACTCATGGATATGAACATTTATTCATGTGGCTCTCGACCAATCAAATTAATGTATTTACACTATTTATACATATATACAAACACACATACATATATACATACATACATACATACATACATACATACTTACATACATACTTACATATATACATTCATACATACATACACACACATACTTACATACATACATACATATATACATACATACATACATACATATATACATACATACATACATACATACATACATACATACATACATATATACATACATACATACATACATACATA
>JAERRO010000009.1 GCA_016735395.1 Alphaproteobacteria bacterium
AAGTTTGCAGAAGAGAATACGAGAAATTTTTTCTCATTCTGTCGGATCTAGTATAGGGTGGGGGACATTTTTAAAAAGTCTGCAAAGGATTTTGCAGACGGGTCGTAATAATAAAAGGTATTTTATTATTACTCCGTGGAATACCTATATATTATACTGTGTATAATATATAGGTATGCTTATTATTTTTATAATTTTATCACTCCGTGGGACAATTATCATAGATATATAATTGTTATGCTTATTATATATAATTTTATAACTCCGTAGGATAACCATATATCATAGATATATAATTGTTATGCATATATAAATTTATTACTCCGTGGAATGACTGTTATACTTATTATATATAATTTTATTTAGATCGTTCGATATATTCTAGGCTGTCTGTGTTGACTACTATTTTGTCGCCAGGTGAAATAAATGTGGGGACTACCAATTTTATACCGTTAGATAATGTTGCCATTTTTCCAGTAGCCGTAATCGTAGATCCTTTTATAGCCGGATCCGCCTCTGTAATTTCGCAGACTAATGTCTTTGGGAATAAAACGCTGATAGGAACCCCGTTTATAAACGATATCTCAATCTCTATACCTTCTTCCAAGAATATTTCTTTGCCCTTTAATATTTCTTTGCCCAATGATAACTGATCGTAGTCTATCATATTCATAAATATATAAGCCCCACCCTCTTTATATAGATACTGATGTCGTAGTTCTTCTATCGCTAATTTTTCCACGATTTCGTCAGTTCTAAAAGAGTGATTGTTTTTTAGACCGTTAATTAGACCTCGCATTTCTATCTGCATAAAGGCTCCGCCTTTACCAGGCTTTACAGTTCGAGTATTCAAGACTATGTATTTGTTCTTTTTTACTTCTATTACCCAACCTACACGGATGTTGTTCGCTTTTTCTTTTGGCATAAATTGTCCTTTATTTTACTGTTATCTTTTCAATAGATATATCAGTTTTGACACCTTCTTCTAATCTTAATAACTGTTGGTTTAACTTCAAAATTATCGACTCCATAGGATCCTCTCCGTCATCACGGGCTTTATTCAGTACTTGTTGATGCTCCGTTTTTAGATTTAAAACTAAACTCAAGCCCTCGAATATGGTGTCTATTATCTGAAACTTGTCTTTGGAAGTGTCATATTTAACTCGCCATTGGGATTTTATCGTTTTAGAACTTTCTTTAGAGTTGGTGTCTATAAAGTCTAATAAAACAAAATACTGATTCTTACTGTTGCCATCTTTAATGCCGACAAATACTAACTCGTAGGAAATGCTTCCTTGCAAGTTAAACAATATGCTTTTTATATTAGTCTCCCTAACTAGATGCTCGTATTCTTTCAACTCTACTGTAGAGGCTTTTTTTGCATACTGACCTAGAACGAACTTTACTATATATCGCATATTTAGGTGCTGATGAAATAGTTCCCTTAATATTTTCTCCTGTTTCTTTTTATAGTCGTATTCACTGCTTTCTTTTATTTTTAATAACTCGTTTATAGGTGCCATAATGCTCGTATGTATGAAAGTCTCGATTTCTGTTTTACCTCCGCCTTCCGATTTTAACGGTGAGACGAACATAAATAATGTCGTTATAATAAATGTTAATAGTATTCTAGTGTTCATCATTTAAAAGTCCTTTATCATTTGTTTATATATACTTATAGTGCCAACTTCGTTCAAGTGGAATAGTCCACCTAACTTGAACAGACGGAGGAATAGGTTGCATATTTTTAGTCGACTTAAACCTCTGCTCAATAGAAAAAATTCTACTCCTTTGTCTAGTTTCGATGAGTAGGATCCATGACTGGATTTAGAGTTTTCTTCCTCTATCAATAAATTTGGATTCGTTTTTATCGACGAAGAATCTAATAACAATGAACCGAATAATAGCTCTCCTATAGACCCAGTAGACCCCTTTTTAATTTGTATCTCTCCGATATACTCTAGTCTAGAATTTGCGGATGACAATAAGTTCTTCTTCATATAACTTTTACAACCTATCCCCACCATATTAAATATAGTACTATACATAACTTTAGCGACCCCACGACTATTTATCGTGCCGTGTAGACTACTGTCAGAGTTATCTCCTACTTCATCTATCTTCTCGCAAAGCCTGTAATTAGAATTATGTACGATAGAAATACTCTGTTTATATATAGAACCTGTAGATATCCTTATACTTCTGTTGTCATCCGTCGGTAGATCCATATCGCTGTTTTGGTAGATATAATGGTTTACAGTGCTGTCAGAAGACTGGTTTAACTCAAGTACTTTCGATACATATCCTTTAGAGACCGTAGAGTAAGTGCTTTCTATTATATCTACACTGGCACCCTCTCTAACATTTATAAATACTCTGGGGGTGTACATTCTATTTGTATCAGTGTAAATATATAAAATATGTATAGGTTTCTCTATTTTTGTGTCTATGTCTATCATTATTCCGTCAGTAAATAGTAGTGAATTTACACTATATGGAAAGTTTCTTGTTCCCGCTACACTCCCTATCAATTTTCCCGCCTCTTCTCCTAGATCAGAAAAACATTTTATTTTGCCCTCGCTGAATAGGTCGCTTTTTTCTATACCGCCGAAACTTATATCCTCGTGATACTGCCCGTTTAAAAATACTATCGTGTGTGAAGGAACTCCTACGAAAGATATATCTTCTAACGGCGGTAACTCTCCTTTGCTCGACGGTAAAGGGTAAAAAATAGGACTGGAAAAGGAGTCTTTCTGTATCTCTTTGTCTTTCAAAATGTCTATAGATCGCTCGCGGATATCCCTCAACCATACACTAGACTGAGTATTTATCTTCGTAGAATATGGACTCGCCGTTTCTAATAAGTGTAAAATAAAATTTGACAGAGTTAACCTCTTTCTTTTACTATAGGTATATAATTAAACTATTGCAATGAACCTTCTCTTCTAGAATACTTGTTTTTTTTAAAAAAATCAATCTCTATGCAAAGTTTTAAACGAAAGGTCCTTTATGAGTTTTTCTTGCGGTATTGTAGGTCTCCCTAACATTGGTAAATCTACTCTTTTTAATGCACTTATTAAAACTGTGCAGGCTCAATCTGAAAATTATCCGTTCTGTACAATAGAACCTAACTGTGGGAGAATTTCTGTGCCAGATAATACATTAGATGAACTCGCTTTAATAGCGAACTCTAAAAAAATTATCCCGACAGTACTAGATTTTGTAGATATCGCAGGACTAGTTAAAGGAGCCTCAAAAGGGGAGGGACTTGGTAATAAATTTCTTGATAATATAAAAAATGTCGACTCCATAATTTATATGATACGGTGCTTCGACGATAGTAATGTGTCTCATGTGATGGAATCCGTAGATCCCGTTAGAGATATAGAAATTATAGAACTAGAACTTGTACTGGCAGATCTAGATAAAATTCAAAAAGTTCTAGATAGACGGATCAAAAATTCTAAATCGACCGATAAAATAGCACTGAAACAAATTCAACTTTTACAACTCTTTATACTCAATCTAGAAAAAGGTGTCTCTATTCGTGATATAGAATTCGATAACGATGACGAAGATTTTAGAGCCATAATTAAGGAGATATCTCCACTCACTATTAAGCCCGCTTTATATGTCTGTAATGTAGACGAAGATACTATCGCTAATTTATCGCAAAATAAATATCTGCAAATAGTAAAAGATAAACTTGGAGATAAATATCCTGTAATAGCTGTATCTGCTAAAATTGAACAAGAGATCTCACTTCTAGATCTGGAAGATCAAAAGGAGTTTAAAAAGGAGATAGGACTAGATCTCTCCGGTTTAGAACAGATAATCCAACACTCATACAAAATTCTGAACCTCATAACATTCTATACGATAGGTCCTAAAGAGGCTCATGCCTGGACCTTGAGAAACGGAAGACAAGCACCACAAGCCGGAGCCTGCATTCACTCCGATTTTGAAACGGGGTTTATTAGAGCCGAGATTATCTCTGCCGAACATTTTATAGAATTTAAAGGGGAAATTGCCTCTAAAAATAACGGCAAAATGCAATTGGTGGGAAAAGACTATACCGTCAAAGACGGAGACATAATTCACTTTTTGTTCAATGTTTAATAGTCCTATACCTCAATAAAAAAGGGCAGATAAATCTGCCCTTTTTTTAAAAATAATTTACTAATTATTTTAGTTCTATGCTTACAGCTTTTCTGTTCTCTTCGTGATCAGATTCTGTAGTGCCTAGACTAGATAGTCGTTCTTTACCATACGATACAGTAGATATGTTATTTTCTACTCCGCCGTCTATTAGGTATGATTTAGTAGACATAGCTCGTTTTTTACCCAAAGCCATATTATATTCTGATGTACCTCGAGAGTCTGTATGACCTTCTATACGGATAGCTTGGTCAGGGTTCGCAGATAGGTAATCTCTCTGTTTATCTAACTCTGTTTTTGCTTCAGATCGAATCTCAGATTTGTCAAAATCAAAATGAACTTGACGGGAATCTATAGATGTTAGGCTACTACTACAAGCAGTTAAACCTACGATTGAGCCGATTAACAATACTTTTTTAAACATAATGGTCTCCTTTTTTATGTCAATTAAATTTATTATAACATACTTTTCTGTATTTAGCAAATGTTTTTTATCGGCATTTCTAGTTGACCTATACTCAATTTCAATTTATATATCTAATATAAATTAAAAGGACGAACTTGAATAATATCAATAAATATGACCTCCAAAACTGGGGGGCAACCTTGGAAAGTTCTCAAGATTTTGAGGCCTGGAGTAAAGGAAAAACCGACTTCGTCAAAACTCCAAAGATAAAGTTAGACGATAATTTTACACCAAAAGTAGACAGCTTAAAGGTCGCAGAAAATAATAAAAATACCGTCAATCTCGATAAAATAAACTCCGTAGAAGATTTCGTCGCCTTCATAAATAGCCAAAATAATCAACTAGCAGAAAAATCCGGAGCACCAGTCATCGGTGATATTAAGACCGCACCTATCCTCATAATAGCAGATATGCCTTCTAAAGACGATGACCTCAATAATAAATATTTGTCCGACCACAGAGGTGTCTTGTTCGATAAAATTATAAAGGCTCTAGGTTGGAAGAATGCAGACTTTTCTATCGTCCCTTGCTCCTTCTGGAGAACCATCGGTGAACGACTTCTAACACCTAACGAACAGACGATCCTTCAACCTATCTACAAAAAACTTGTCGACATAATTAAACCTAAATATATAATGCTCTGGGGATCTGCATCTCTGTTCACCATGACAGCTTCTTTTGGTAATAGAAATTCTAGCGGATTTATAGATAGTAATACATTCTTAACTTTCTCGCTCCAGGCCGTTCAAAATAATACTACATATAAAAAATTGTTCTGGAACCATTTACAAGAATTTAACAGTACTTTCAAAAGTAAATAACCGTGGAAACTTAATAAAATTATCTCTGGTTGAGCTTTAATTCTTGTTTGTGCGGTGAAAAAGTCTGCAAAGGATTTTGCAGACGGGTCGTTCTAAAATTGTTTCACAATTTTATTACTCCGCGGGATAACCGTTATATTACTATAGGTTGAGTGGGTGTTTTTTTTGATGAATTTTTCTCTTGAGCCTCAATTTTGGGACTAGGTTAAGGTTGAGCTTTAATTCTTGTTTGTCAAGTTTTGTGTGGGGTGGCTGGGGGCTGGGAAAAATAATTTTTATTAAAATTGTAGTAGAAATTTTTTTAATATTTTGATGTGGAGGAAAAAAAAGTTTTTAACTTCGTATGTCGTTAGTTCCGTAAAAAGTCTGCAGATTATTCTGCAGACGGGTCGTAATAATAAAAGGTATTTTATTATTACTCCGTGGAATACCTATATATTATACTGTGTATAATATATAGGTATGCTTATTATTTTTATAACTTTATAGCTCCGTGGAATAACAATTATATATCATAGATATATAATCGTTATGCTTATATAAAATTTATTACTTCGTGGGATAATCGTCATATTACTATAGGTGTTTCTATGATAGGTTGAGTGGGTGTTTTTTTGACGAGAGGTTTTTTTATCCCTGAACTTTGTACGAGGTAAATTTTTGGGGATCAAAAAGTAGGAAATTCGGGAAGGGGGAGAAGGTCTTTTGTTTTGTGCTTTGTTGCTGGTTTAAAAAAGTCTGCAGATTATTCTGCAGACGGGTCGTAATAATAAAAGGTATTTTATTATTACTCCGTGGAATACATACATATTATACATCGTATAATATGTATGTATGCATATTATTTTTATAACCTTACAGGATAATCATCATATCTCGTGAGTTTAAGACCTTGTTTTCTATAATAGGTTGAGTGGGTGTTTTTTTTGACGAGAGGTTTTGTTATCCCTGAACTTTGTACGAGGTAAATTTTTAGGGATCAAAAAGTAGGAAATTCGGGAAGGGGGAGAAGGTTTTTTGCTTTTTATTTGTAATATTTTGATAGAGGTAAAACATTTTGAAAGGTCTAGAGAAAAAGTCTGCAAAGGATTTTGCAGACGGGTCGTAATAATAAAAGGTATTTTATTATTACTCCGTGGAATAACTATTATATATCTATGATATATAATAGTTATGCATATATAAATTTTACAATTTCATTACTCCGTGGAATACATACATATTATACACAATATAATTGTTATGCATATTATTTTTATAACCTTACAGGATAATCATCATATCTCGTGAGTTTAAGATCTTATTTTCTATAATAGATTGAGTAGTGTTTTTGTGGGGCGGAGAAAAGGGTAGAGAAAGGTCTAGAAATTGTGCGGGTGGCGGATAAACGGGGGAAGTTTGCAGAAGAGAATACGAGAAATTTTTTCTCATTCTGTCGGATCTAGTATAGGGTGGGGGACATTTTTAAAAAGTCTGCAAAGGA
>JAERRO010000008.1 GCA_016735395.1 Alphaproteobacteria bacterium
AAACAAGAATTAAAGCACAATAGACTTGTAAAAATATAAAAAATACTCATATGTATAACTATTCTATAGAATTGTTATCCCGCGGAGTTATAAAATTATAAAATAATTTTAGAACGACCCATCTGCAAAATTATCTCTAAACTTTCTTCAAGATTATCAAAATAATAAGCATACATACGGATTATACTATGTATAATCTGTATGTATTCCACGGAGTAATAAAATTGTAAAACAATTTTAGAACGACCCGTCTACAAAAATCTCTGTAAACTTTCTTCAAGACTATCAAAATAATAAGCATACCTATATATTATACACAATATAATATATAGGTATTCCGCGGAGTAAAGATAAAATATGTTTTATCTTTATGACCAATTCTGTAAACCTTTACAGAATTTTTACATAGAAAAAAACGGAGAAAAATCTCTAGCCCATTTACACCACAATTTTTAAAAATCATCCTTCACAAAAATTCACTCAACCCATAGTAATATAACGGTTATCTCACGGATCTATAAAAATAATATGCATAACTATTATATATCATAGATATATTAAAGTTATCCCGCGGAGCGATAAAATTATAAAATAATTTTATAACGACCCATCTGCAGAATAATCTGCAGACTTTTTTACACAGTCAACAGCGAATAAAATTAAAAACTTCATATCCCGCTATGCATTATACTTTTCTAAAAATTTTCGCAACGAGTTTAAGAAAAAATATTTTCCCAAGAGTCCCCATATTTTCAAAAAAATTCTCCATTCCCTCCCCGTCACGATCCTCCGACACCTACACCCCCCACCCCGCACGAACTTGACAAACAAGAATTAAAGCACAATAGACTTGTAAAAATATAAAAAATACTCATATGTATAACTATTCTATAGAATTGTTATCCCGCGGAGTAAAGATAAAATATGTTTTATCTTTACGACCAATTCCCTAAACCTTCACAAAATCCACTCAACCTATAATAATATAGCGACAGGATTAAAATTGATCTGGAGACAAAGACAATTTAACTAACAGCGGATTATTTGACAGAATTTTTATGACTAGAATTTGTTTATCCCGTTCAAAGGCGAAGAGTGATTCTCCGTTCTCTAGTGCCTTATTGATTTTATTCAGTTTACTAAAAGCGGTAGATTTATACCCAAGTTGATATAGAGTTTGGAAATAGAAGGCGATAAATTCTGCGGAGTCTACGGCCCCTGATTGCAGAAAGATTTCGGAGATAGTGGCATCTGGAGTAGAGAAAACGAAGCCTGTAGATTCTACTTCGTTCACCGTTTCCATCAGTGGGATATCTTCGAAATATCGGATAAATTGCGGAGTAGCATTCACACTAAAATTTACTAAACAGCAAACGGCTAACATCAGCGAGATAAATAGTTTCATATGTGTACCTTTTATTATTCTACTTTATAGTCATAGTCATAGTCATCTTCGACATCTGGCTTAATAACGTTATAATTTTCATCGAGTTCTTGTCCGTAGATACTTTTCCAGTATTCTGGGTTAGACTCGGCTTGTTCTTGGAGTTTTTCTTGATCGTAGTCGTATTTCATTCCTCCTGAGTTAGAAAATTTAACCCCGTATTTTTTGGCACCTTCGACTTGTCCGTATGCTTCTCTATATTCTCGTTCGATCTGTAGTTGTTCGTCCTCGATGCCTACGGCTCTTTCGACAGAAGCAGAATTATCTTGATAAGTTTCTCTAGTGATCTCCTCTCTAGCAAAAACTCCCTGTCCAAAAACTTCTTCGTCCTCTGAAAATCGTAAAATAAGGTCCTTAGGAGAAATCACTGTTATCCTTGTACCAGCTGGTACTACGAAAGGCGGTGCCGCATCTTTAGCGAGATCTTTTAACAGTGCTGTAGCTGAGGCATTCCAGGAGTCGATAAGTTGTTGTTTAGCTAGTTGAGTACTTTGAATATTACCACTTTCAGTTATGGTATTAGAATTTAGATCAAGTTGTCTTATGACACTATTAGTAGTAGGAGCTATCATATTGATCGCCGCGGGGACAAGACTAGCCATAAATGGCATTGTAAATTTTTCTAAATAGTCTGTAGATCCTCTACCCCAAACACCTATTCCTCCTCCGGAGTCTCCTGCGATAGGTTTAAAACTGTAGAAATTAAATTCAGTCCCTTCTGGTCTTACTAACCGATCCCATTGTATCTGAATTTTAGATGCTGCCGCATATGTGCCAGGAATTTTACCATATACATGTCCGTAGACCATAGAACCTGAAGGTATAATTATGGTCCTAGAACTATCTGCATAGACATTTCTTTCTACCATGGCTACTACGGGAATTTTAGTTTCATCGAACGATTGCGAGAGAAAAACGTTATTGACTATAACGGCGGGGATATGTTTACCTTGCCGTAAAGTGTATCTGTTGTCGACGGGGAGAGAAGAAACTTGATCTGAACTTCTGATAGACAACGGTATATATTGATTTCTTTCGAAGTTTCCTACTCCGACGGCTCTCTTGCTCTCTAGCCAGTCCCCTTGACCTCCGCCACCAGATTGAGAGATAATATTTTTCCGCTTCTGTTCGGCATCTCCCCAGTCTAGTTTTTCTTTTCGAGGGATATCTGTTAACATCTCACCAAAAGGCATTTTACCGTTATAACTCAATCTTTTGTTTGTATTGTTATAAGATACAGAGTCATAGCCAAGGACTTTACTTCTATTTTTTAATGAAGGTTGCCAAATAACACCGGTATTGATATCTAGTTCTGCAATAGGTTCCGTACATTTAGAGTCATCACTATTAAAAAGTAAATACCGTCCATTCATAGGTACAATTAGTCCTATACTATTCCCACTAGCATTATAGCCTCTTTTAGAATATATAAAACAATCTTTATTTTTATAACTATTTTCTGGCGGTATAGTTTCTGAAAGTTCTGTAGTTTCTTTAACATTAAAATCTGGTTTCGGGGTCTTCTTTATTATCTTCTTTTCTTTGGCACTAGTTTTAATAGATATCTTATGTTCAAAATTTTTATCTAGTTCTACATTAGAAAATTTAACGACAATTTTTGACTTCAGATTATCTGCGGGGTATGTAGGAGTATAAACGACTTCTATACGACAAGGATATGTAGGAGTTATGGTTTGATTTTCACATTTATTATCTATTTTAAAACCCGGCTCTGACGATTCCATAGAAACATCTTGAATCATTACTGGCACCGATTGAGCCAACAGACTAAAATGAAAAGGTATTGGAGTACCGACATTAGCTTGACTAATTCTTATATCTCTAGGTTCTACTATAATTTTAAGGGGCAAATTAGGCGATTGCTGTACGATCTTTTTCTTTATAGTCGAGTCTACGGCTTCCCATTTTGCGGTATTATCTACGGTGTTATCTACGGTGTTATCTACGGGGTTATCTACAGTCTTTTCTACAGTCTTTTCTACGGTATCGTCATCTTTTATCGCGAGGTCCTTTATACTTTGAGTATCTTTATCTCTATCTATAAAAGACACGAGAACGAAAAGCACGATAGTAGTTATTGCAATAGGAATTAAGAACAAGAAGTGCTTTATATTTTTATGTTTTATTATTTTATCGGCTTGTTTCATCGGCGACATTCTTATTGAACAACATTACACATTATGTGGTTAAACTGGGACAATTTAGAGCAAATGCCGTTGGCTTCGGCGATATCTTTCATAGGTCCTACCCTCAACCTATAGGCTCTATTTGTTGTTTTCAGATTTTCCAATGGACCTACATATCGTTCGTCTACGACAAAATAGACTCTGTCTTCATAATGTAATAGCAGATCGTTAAAATTCGTTTTCATATCTTCCCACCGTTCTTCAAGTTCTTTAACGGAGTCTGAAGAACCTAGATCTATAGATATATCTTTATATTTAGAGGACATAACAGGTATAGAAGAAGAAGGCAAATATGATCCAATAGTTCTGGACTCTGTCTTTCTATTAGAAATTTGTAAAGGTCTTATATTTTGAGTGTGATTATTTATATTTTGTTGACTATTGTTTTGACTATTTATAGGCCTATTCGCACTCACGGCAGAATTACTTCCCCCGTAATTTTCAGAACCGAAAGATTGAATAAAATGTTTTTGTCTCCGTTTTAGGCAAACGATTTTCTGTCCATTTCTCAAGATTAAATCACCAACTCCTTCGACAATTATCAGTCTACTGTGCGGACCGTCCGTGTGGAAACTTGCGACAGACTCTCCGCCGTCAACGATGATAGATACCGTCGGTCTTTGAGTCATAGAAAGTGCTTTATCACCAAAATCGATATAGGTAAAAATTTGATCTCTCCAGACTCTTACAGGTGCTATGACATAGTCATCGGGGTTAGGAATCCAGATATCGATATCGTATTGAAATTGAGAAGGATCAACTTTTATAGATTTTATCCATTCGTAATCTTCTCCATCGAGCATAGTCTTTGAGGACGAAGAAAAGAGCGATTTCATACCACCACTGTTAGAAGAGCTATTGCCAAGTGCAGGATTATTAAGGCTGTTAGATGGAGTATTGAGACTGATAACATCTACTAAAGAGTCGGTAATTTCTGGAGAAGAAACTCTTTCTGACCTCAAATAGAACACATATTTCACACCGGATTTACCGATTACGATAAGATTAGTATCTGTTCCGGCTTGTCCGGCAATAGGTTGAAGTAGCAAAGTATTAGGGGAAGTTTTCTTAACATTAAAAAACGACTCTGCTCCTACATATGCATCTGCGATAATATCATTTTGTGGCATATTTAACACCGTAATCATACCATCTCTCAACCTTATAGGCAAGATAGATCCCGGCGACCACTCAAGTCTTTTATACCCAGGTTTAGATTGATCGGTAATCATATTATTATTAGGATTATTCCAAGCAGGTTGAATTTCTAGAGGATATCGTTCCGTCAAAGATTGAGCACATAAGTTAGATATGAAAGCTATACTTAAAACAAGGGAACTAAAAAATTTATAGAACATTGCCATTACCTACTCCTTTCTAAATAAGATGGATACACTATTTTACGATAACTGTCAATAAATAAACCGGCAGGATTATCAAGTTTACGATTATATTTCACAATTTCTTGTTCTCTAAAGTTCAGTGTTATCTGAATTTTAAACGGCAAAGTGTAGACTGCTTCGGTAATTTTATTAGTATCTATAAATTCCCCATTGATCTCCCAGAGTCCTTCGCTAGATATTTTAGAGACGGACTTAATTTTCACAGATCGTATCCAAATAAAGTCGATTCTTCTGTTCTTAACTTTATTAAAGATCTCTGACGAGGAAAATTCTGTATAAATAACTTTAGAGGAAAAAGCTTGAACGAAAGTAGAGGGCTTCCAGTCGTCTTCGAAGGATTCGGGATAAACAGACTCTCTGGCTATGATATATTTTGCGATGATACTTTTATAGAAGACATCGGGAGCCTCATTAGACAAATCTTGAACTATTAAAATATCTTGATATTTATTCTGATTTTTGAGATAGTATAATTGATATTTTGTAAGCGGATAGATATTAAAGATAAAGAGGGATAAGAAGGTCAAAAGAGCCAGTTGTATTGCAACGACAACCCACAGGTATCGCAGACTAATAGATAAGATCTTATCTGTTAAAGAAGATGCAGTCGCATATTTCATAATTTTCCCTTATTTGATAATAGGAAACTTAATTTTTTTTTACAAGTAAAATTTTCACAAAGAACAACTAGATATCATACTATGAGAGGACACCGTAACGAAGATTAAAACACACAAGCAAACTTGCATATATCGAATAACAGAGAGCTATTATAAAGTCGAATTGACTATTAGTTTTCTTCTTCTCCAACTTCCCACCTGACGAAATCTACGACAGAAATGTTATGTCCATCTAGAACATCTTTAATAGATTTAGATGTATCCATTATGAATGTCTGATCTAGGAGGACGACATCTGCATAGAACTTTTCTATTCGTCCACTCAACATTTTATCTTTAACCTCTTGAGGTTTTTCACTTTCATTTAATTCTGTTGTAATAAAGTCTACTTCTTTTTGGATTCGTTCTTTAGAAAGTTCTTCTCTAGAAACTGCCTCTGGTCTTTGAGCAGAGATATGCATAGCGATCTGTTCTCCGAGTTCTTCTAATCCTTCGACCTCTTCTCCATTGAGTTTTATAGAAACCAACACACCTATTCTACCTTGTTCTGGTATCATACAGTCGTGGATATAAGCAAAAACTTTATCTCCTTCTAGTATTGTGGATCGTCTTAACTTGACATTTTCAGACACAATAGAAGTCGTCTCTACTATAATATCTTTAGTATCCTCTACGAGGTTCTCATCTGAAAGCCATTTTGTATTTTGTATTTTTACTATGTCTTCGATAGTCTCTTTGAACCGTTCATTCTTCTTTACAAAGTCTGTTTCACAGTTGAGTTCGAACATAAAAGCTTTAGAATTATCGTCCGCCATACCTAGAGCTATAGACCCCGAAGATGCTATTCTCCCACCTTTTTTAGCCGCCTTAATAACACCATTTTTTCTTAAAAAATCTATAGCAGTGTCGATGTCTCCGTTAGCTTCGTCTAGAGCTTTTTTACAGTCCATCATACCTGCACTAGTTTTAAATCTAAGTTCTTGAATTTTTTTCATATCGTTCATAAGATATCCTTTAAATTATCTATTATTATTTTACAGTTTCTTCTATAGGTTTATCTTCTACAGACTCAACTTTTGCCGATTTGCCGTCTACTTTTTCTTCTTTAGAAATTTCTACTACCTCTTTTTCTATCTCGACCTTTTTAGTTTCGACTTTTTTTGTTTCGACCTTTTTAGTTTCGACTTTATCTGTCTTCACAGCTTCATCTGTTTTTACGACTTTGTCTACTATTGTCTCAACTTTTGCCTCGACTTTATCTATGACTATCTCTTTTTCCACCTTTTTTTCTACTCCGTTATCTTTAGCTACAGTTTTTTTATTAACTGCCCTTTTAGAGATAACTTTTTCAAATTCTGGTTGATTACTTTTTCTTTTAGGTTTCTCTACTTTTTTTCCGTCTACCTTATCGGCACCTACTTTGTGGACTTTAGGTTTAGCAGGTTTGTTTACTAGATGTTTTTCGAGACCGGAGATAAAAGCTTGAGTAAAAAGACTTCCATAGAGTTTGATAGCTCTAAAAGAATCGTCATTACCAGGAACTACAAAATCTACCTGTTCAGGATCGGCATTCGAATCACAAATACCTATGACAGGTATCTTTAATTTTCTAGCTTCTTTAACTGCGATATTATCTTTAACTATATCAAAGACTATTACAACTTGAGGCAACCCGTGCATAGAGTCGATACCACCAAGTCCAGCTTGAAGTTTATCATATTGTCGTTGTCTAGTAAGAATTTCTTTTTTATTAAATCCGAGTTCTTCTGCCTTATCGATTTCCACTTTAAGTTTTTTCATTCTAGAAATAGATTGAGATATGGTATTCCAGTTAGTTAGAATTCCTCCGAACCACTTTTCGTTTACATAAAATTGTTCAATTTTTTGAGCAATTTCTTGAACAAAAACTCGAGATTGTTTTTTCGTCCCTACAAACAGAACTTTACCACCTTTAGATGCAATTTTTTCTACCTGTTTAAGAGCTTCATGCAAAAGGATAGCCGTTTTCTTCAAATTTATAATATGAATATTATCTTTGACACCAAATACATATGGGGCCATTCTAGGGTTCCACCGTCTTACATTGTGTCCAAAGTGAACACCTGCTTCTAGAAGGTTATCGATTGTGAAGGTAGGTAGCATAATAAAATCCTTTGTCTGGTTAATTTGAGTAATAAAGTAGACTTTTTCATTAGAAATATCTAAAGAGAAAGACCAGAAATAAACAGATCGAGACAGGAATCTACGAGCCGTCGTCTATTACAAGTTTAGAGTTATATAGACAACTCTATTTTGATAATATGTTAGATAGTTTTAAAAGTCAACAGTAATATCCACATTAGTAGTAGACATTACGACAAATTATTTAGATCTTTTGAAAGACTCCATTAAAGATACAATTTGTATCTTATGATCTTCGTCTAGATCACTAAACATCTTACTAAATTCTTTTAAACTAGCCTTTTTAATTTTGGCTTTAATAGTTGCTCTATCCTTTTTATCTCCGACCATCAGAATATCGTCTACCCGTTGGCTAGCGACTTGTCCAGGCAGTCCTTCAAAGAAATAAGCTACTGGCACACCGAATTGTTCACCGATACGATAAAGTCTCCCTGCAGAGATTCTATTAGTACTAGTTTCATATTTTTGAATCTGTTGAAATGTTACTCCAACTCTAGTTGCGATATCGTCTTGAGTAATACCGAGAAGTCTTCTACGGATTCTAATCCTTCCTCCGACATGAATATCTACTGGATCAGTTTTAGTTGTATTATTTATTTTTACCATATTTGCACTCTTTAAATGTTTTTATTAAAGTTAATAGAACCTATTTAAAATCGAAAATCATTCCAAAGAAAACAACCTCTACTAACTTTATATACACCCTTAAATAGAATAAATCAAATTTTAAAAACGAAATCCCCACTCAACTAATAGTAGAGTAAAAATTTATGAGTATTTATGACATTAAATTGAGCCGATTATAAAATAAGTTATGATATTAAATTGAGTCGAGTCGATTATAAAATAAATGGTGCGAGTAGAGGGAATCGAACCCTCATCTTCAGCTTGGAAGGCTGACATGCTAGCCATTGTACCATACTCGCTTTATATAAACATTTTTAATATACACTAGAAGAACTCAAATATCAAGAGGAAAGACAAATTTTACGAATGATAGAGGTTGACATATTCTGACAAAGACTTTATAGTAATAAGAGAAAGCAGTAAATAACTTACTGATATTAAACGGCTAGTAGAAATAATAGAAATCTATGACCGAAAGGTTATCCGTTCTATTAGTCAAACAAATTAAGGATTATAGTATGAAAGATATTACAAGAAGTCTAGAAGACCAATTAGAAGTAAACGAAGTAGAGCTACAAGGTTTACAAGATTTTATGGACTCTAACATTGTTTTACAGAGTTATCTAACGAAAGGTTTAGTATTAGAAGTAACTAGCGACTATGTTAAAGTAGATGCAGGAGTAAAGTCCGAAAGTTTAGTCTCTATAAATGAGTTTACAGAAGAAGAGTTACCTCAAGTAGGCGACATTATAGATATATATGTAGATCGTTATGAGAACAAAGCTGGAACTACAGTATTGTCATATATAGAAGCTAAAAGAAAGCAGGCATGGAAAGAATTTGAATTACTTGTCCAGGGCGGAGAAAATCCTACAGGAACAGTTGTAAGTCAAAACCGTGGTGGTTATATGGTTGATTTCAATGGAGTATTAGCCTTTATGCCGATAACTCAAGCAAGCAGTAGTCCTATAAAATTCAGAGATGCCTTAATAGGTTTTACTGGTCAGTTTAAAGTATTATTACTAGACAGTATAAATAACAAAGTTACGGTCTCTAGAAAAGTATTGATGAACGAAGAAAATCAGGCACAGAAGTCAGAGTTGATGAAGAAAATATCAGTTGGCGATGTTGTCAAGGGGATAGTAAAGAATATAACGGAATATGGAGCTTTCATTGATCTAGGTGGATTTGACGGTCTATTACATGTGACAGATATGTCGTGGAAACGAGTTCAAAGTCCTAGAGGGATATTAGATGTCGGCGATGAAGTCGAGGTCAAGGTAATAAACATAGATCAGTCCGCTAACCGTATATCATTAGGAATGAAACAGTTAGTCAAAGAACCTTGGGAATATGTCGACAACTATAAAGAAGGCGACATTGTCGATGGTACTATAAGCAATGTAATAGATTACGGTGCTTTTGTAAGTTTAGAACACAATTTAGAAGGTCTAGTATACATCACGGAAATCAGTTGGACACACAAAAACATATTACCGTCTAGTGTATTTAAAGTTGGAGACAAGGTAAAAGTAAAAATCATAGAAATAAATCACGACAAGCACAGGATAAATTTAAGTTATAAGAAAGCACAGGATAATCCATGGACAAAATTTTCTGAAGATTATTCTATCGGAGACAAGGTCAGCGGAAAAGTAAAAAATGTAACAGAATTCGGTATATTTATATCTTTAACTAAAGAACTAGATGGAATGATACACATATCTGATCTATCTTGGGATAAGAAGGGCGACGAAATAATCAAAGACATAAAATCTGGCGACGATATAGAAGCTAAAATAATGACTATAGACATAGAAAAAGAGCAAGTTAACTTGAGTGTAAAACATCTATTACGGGACGAAAGCCCTAATGAGAAGCACGGTAAAGGCAAACTAGTATCTGGTAAAGTCAGTTCTATAGAGGCCGACAAGTTGTACATTGATATAGGCGAAGGAGACAAACTTAAAGGTGTTGTCTACAAGCAGGATATATCTACTGTCAGAGATCAGCAAGACACTTCTAGATTTAAAGTAGAGGATAAAATTACAGGTATTATAAAATATTTAGATACAGACAAAAACGAATTGACTATATCTATTAAAGAGCAACAGAGAAAAGAAGAGAAGAAGTCTATAGAAAATTACAAACCTGAAAAGGTAGGTACAGTTCTAGGAGATATATTCAACTTTGACAAGACTTCCGCAAGTTCTACTCCGGAGAAATCTAAAGAAGACACTTCGAGTAAAAAAACTACTCAAGATACAGAGGCGAAATCGGATACAGAGTCAAAGTAGACATCTTCATATTATCAAATTAAAAAAACGAGCTATTTATATAAAGGGAACATATGCTAAATTCGAAAAATCACGGTGAGATAAAAAACACAAAAATAATAGCGACTATAGGACCGGCGACGAGAACTACAGAAGCATTAGAAAAATTGATGATCGCAGGTCTAAATATGACCCGTCATAACTTCAGTCACGACGAGTTAGAAACTCATAAGACTAATATAGAAACAGTCCGAGCGACGGCGAGCCGTATAAACAAAATAGTCGGAGTTATGTGTGATCTACAAGGTCCTAAACACAGAATAGGGGACTTCGAAAAAGGTAGCGAATATGTTTACAAACTTGAACTCGGGCAAGACTTTACATTAGACAATAACCCGCAGTTGGGAGATGAAACAAGAGTTTATCTACCTCATCCAGATGTATTAGAATCATTAAAAGTCGGCGACAGCATTCTAGTCAATGACGGAAAAGTAGAATTAAAAGTTAAAGAAAAGTCTAAAGGAAAAGTTATTACGACGGTAATAAGAGGAAAAGAAGTATGGAGTAAACGGGCTTTCAATATACCTAATACCGTCTTAAACACAGAGATGCCTACAGAGAAGGACAAAAAAGATCTAGACTTTATAGCCAAGTTGAACCCCGATTACATAGCAGTATCATTTGTTCAAACTCCATCAGATATAAAAGCATACAGAGACTACCTATCTAGTAAAACCGATCATCCATTTAAAGTTATCGCGAAGATAGAGAAACCTATAGCGGTTCAAAATTTAAAGGCTATAATAGATGAAGCTGATGCTATTATGGTAGCACGGGGAGATCTAGGAGTAGAGATGCCATTAGAAGATTTGCCTGCTACAACATTAAAAATAATAAAAATGTCTAGAAGTCAGTTTAAACCTGTTATAGTTGCTACACAAATGTTAGAGTCTATGATAGACAATGCATTTCCGTTTAGATCGGAGATATCGGACATAGGTTCTGCTATCTATAATGACACAGATGCAATAATGTTATCGGCAGAAAGTTCTATAGGAAAGTACCCTACAGAATGTGTCGAGATTATGAGCAAAATAGCGGTAAATGTCGAGAACGACATTAGATATTACAGGCATAAAAGAAGTGTCAGTGTTTCAGAGTTTGGAGAGATAAGTCCTGATCGTGCATTCGGTTCAATAACAAAAATGATATCACAGCACCCGGAGATAAAAGCTATAGTAAGTTTTTCAAACGAGGGACAATCAGCCAGTCAAATAGCCTCACGGAGACCATCGGAGCTAAAAATAATAGTTGTGAGCGACTCTCAAACGGTATCACAGCAACTCGGACTATTCAGAGGAGTTATCCCGGTAGTAGAGACATATGCGAACAGAAATGTATCTACTCTATTGGGTCGAGCCAAAGATCTAGCATTAGAAAACGGTCTAGTTCATACTGGAGACTGGATATTAGTTTCAATAGGAATGGGATTTGAAGGGGTAAAAACAGAACAGCACAAAGCAAGCAGTCTAATTACTCTATTACAGATATAATGACCCGTCTACAGACTTTTTCTAAAAACTAACGATACACAAAATTAAAAAAATATGCATACCTATATATATAATATAGGTATCCCACGAAGTTATAAATTTATAAAATAGATTAAGCATAACTATATATTATACATAGTATAATATATGGTTATCCTACGGAGTAATAAAATTGTGAAACAATTTTATTACGACCCGTCTGCAGAATAATCTGCAGACTTTTTCCAAAACATCTCCCACTTCATACCTAATTCGATAAACAAAAAAATAAAGAACATAACGACAATAAAAAAATAGACAGATATCACGATAACGAAAATTTTTACCAAAAAGCCGAGAACACCCACTCAACCTATAGTAATATAACAGTCATTCCACGAAGTAATAAATTTATATATAATAAGCATACCTATTCTCACAAAAAAAACTCGGTAAAAAACACCCACTCAACCTATTATAGAAAATAAGATTAAACCCACGAGATATGATGATTATCCTGTAAGGTTATAAAATTATACATCATAAGCATAACAATTATATATCTGTGATATATAATAATCGTTCTATATAATAAGCATAACTATATATTATACATAGTATAATATATGGTTATCCTACGGAGTGATAAAATTGTTTCACAATTTTAGAACGACCCGTCTGCAAAATCCTTTGCAGACTTT
>JAERRO010000022.1 GCA_016735395.1 Alphaproteobacteria bacterium
GTTATATAAAAAAATAATTTATAATAATTTTAAAAGGTGATATTCTATGGACGAAAATATAAATAACAAAAATATTCAAAAAGATATTTCTAGACGGATAAATGTAGATATAGTCTATAATAAATTTATTGTATTTGTAGGTAAAAATATGAAGGTAATAAAGATTATTATATGGTCTCTCGTTCTGTTATCTGTTTTTATATTATCTCTCAATTTGTTTAAAGAACATAAGATAAAAGATACAAATAATAGATTAAACTCGGCTGTAAAAATGTCGAAAGATATAGATAAACTTTATGAATCAGATATTATGTTAAAACAACTTGATAATTCTGTGCTGGCACATATAACGGAGATGAAAAGGGTAGAATTATTTCTCGATGATAATAAAGTCGACGAGGCTATAGAAGTATTAAACAGCATACGAAACAGTAATCTCGATAAAGATACAAAAAATTTGGCGACTATAAAGATCTTAATCATTAACGGAGATAAATTAACTATAGCAGAATTTGAAGATTATATAGAACCTGTAATTTCAGAGAAGTCCGTATTACAACCGTTAGCAAGATTACTTCTGGCAATGAAGTTTTGGGAAAAAGATAATATAGAACAAGCTAATTTATTATTTGATTTAATAATAGAAGATGATAATTCTTCTGTAGTGATAAAAAGTTATAGCGAGATGTTTCAAAGAAGTTTATAGTGAAATTCTATAATGTTTTAGTAATATTTTTAGCCCTAAATTTGATAGCCTGTACTAATACAACTTTTACCCCCCATAGAGGGCTTATAGTCGATAATAATGTCTCTATCGATAAAAAATTAAACTCAAATATTACTATAAATAAATCAAACGAAAATTTATTAAACTTTAAAAAAATATCTCTCGGTAAAAGGCAAAATTCTAAAAATATATTGTCGGCTAAACCTATTATAGACGGTTCTCATATTTTTGCTATGGATTCAGTAGGTACACTATTTAAGGTTAACTACGATACAGAAAAAATAGAGTGGAAATTTAATACAAATGCTAAATCTGTTTTTAGTACATATCCATTTATGATTGCAGGAGGTATAGCAATAAATGACTCGGCTATATTTGTTTCTTCTTCTGACGGGACTATATTTAAGATAAATAAAGATAATAAAAAAATATTTTGGACAAGCAAAATAGATTATGAAATTAGATCTAACTTTACGGTAAATGATAAATTTGTTTTTCTGCTTTCAGAATATGATCAAGTCATTTTGTTAGATCAAAAAAGTGGTAAAAATATATGGGAAACTAGAACTTCAAGAATAGATAATAATTTAATTCTTGGAACTATTCCTGTTTTTGCTCTCGATAAAGATAATTTTATAGTTTCTACTTCTTCAGGTACACTAGAAAAAATAACTATATTCGATACAAAAGCTGGATGGGTAAGTAAAATTTATAATCAAGATAATTCTCTAGGAATATTTTCTATCAAAAGTATCATAGCAGAACCTACTTATGAAAATAATTTTGCTTTTGTCTCTTCTATAGGTGGAGAAACATCTATGATAGATTTAGAAAGCGGAAATAAAAAGTGGTCGGTAGCTGTTTCATCTAAAAAGTCTCCTGTCGTAGAAGATAACTATGTATTTATATTAGAGCAAAATACGAACTCAATTGTAGTTATAAACAAGAAGTCGGGAAAACCTATTTATAAGGTTAATCTACCTGAAAATTATAATTCAAAAAAACAAGTAAACTATACTAACCCTATTTTGATAAATATAAATAATAAAAATGAAATAGCCGTTTTCTCTAATTTAGGGGACTGGGTTAGAATCAATCCTGTAGATGGTTCTATAATTTCAATAGAGAATAACTTTATATCTAGAAATATTGTGTGGGGACCTATTAAACTCGACGATAATAGATTCATAATTCAAGACGATAATAGCGATCTCTATATATTTTACTAATATTTAAGACGGTGAACTATAGTTAAACTACTCAATATCAATAGACCGAATATAAAATACAAACTCACCATACTTTTATCTATCATAAGTATGCCTCCAGCTAATATAACACCGAAAACTCCAACTAGTTGGGGCCCTAGTCTATGTATAGTATTAAACCTTTCCCTATCTTCAGGTAGACAATTTTTAAAGAAATATACTTCTCTCAACGGTTCATATATTGCTATTCCTATAGTAGCTATCAATAGACTAGACATTATTATTATTGCTGAATTAGCGATAAAACCGAACCCCAATACTATCGTAAAAGTTCCCATTAAAATGACTGCTAACCATAATAGACTTTTAAAATGCCATCTTTTTGTTAACTTTAATATCCAACCTTCTATAAATACACACGGTAATATTCTCAGACCTCCTATTATTCCTATCATTGCTAATGTATATCCCAATGAATTTAACATAAGTGTTAAATAAACTCCGAAAGTTATAAAAATTAGTTGAACCGGTAAAGTCAATAAAAATAACTTTGCCAATTCTTTATCTCTAAAATAGTCTATAAGATTGTCTTTAAACGAATGTATTTTTTTTCCTGTATCTTCTTTATTTCCTTTATTTACCGTAATAAGTCTTTTTAATATAGGATGATGAAATGATAATAGTAGAATACTAGATAATAATGTTAAAAAAGCACTAACTTGAAACAAAATAAACTGATTGCTTATAGCAATTATACCACCTGCTATTAACGGTCCTATAACCCAAGCTATATTAGACAATAGAAAAGAATGACCCTCTATCTTTAACATATCACTCTCATTTTTCGCTATTTCTATCATCAATAGACTAAACAGAAAATAAGTAATAGTAGATAAAATATTACGGAGTATTTCTAACCATAATATTATAGGGCCGACAGGAACAAGCGAGATAATAACTATTAAAATAGACATTCCTATCAACGAATAAATTTGTATGTTCAGAGACTTCCATTTATGTAATAGATAAGTTATAAACAACGAAACAATTATACTCACAAGAGATAATAAAGCATAGAAAAGTCCTATTAAACCATCCGATTTTAATACTTCTAGTACCATTAACGGAAAACCTAACCAAAATGTGCTAACACCTATGAAAAATAGCATACTTATAAATGGCAATACCCAACCTAGTCTTATATGAGGCATCCACGGTATTTTAAAGCTTTGATTCATATTTATCTCTCTGTTTTTACAATATCATTATTAGACATTCTTATATAAAATTGCAATAGTAATTTTTGTCGATAAAGGTTATTCGCCGTAAATAGAAAAGAACTTGCTTTATTTATTTTTTTATTTTATCATTTGTCAATAATTAGAATCTTATAATTTAAGGAGTTTTTTCGTGGTTTTTAAAAGTCTGCCTGGCATGGGAAGTGAAGAAATAATTTATCCAAATAAATTAAGAACCATAAGAGCCAAATGTGATATGTCTATGACGGCAGTAGCAAAAGAACTTGGAATTTCTCTGTCGGCTATGTCTAAAGTAGAAAATGGATACAGAAGAATAACAGAAAAACTTTTAGTAGATCTCTGTAAACTCTACAATTGCGATGCTGACGATATGTTTATTCAAAAAGGTGATAAAGAAGCCGTAGAATGGACTAAAGAGATGAAAAAGAGGACTCAAAATAATCAAGATCTAGGACTGCAAACTTTTGGACAAGGTCTGCGATTTATTAGACAATCTAAGAATATTACTATTCAAGATTTCTCTAAAAAGGCGAAGTTTACAATTTCTGTCTATCATAGAGTGGAAACAGGGAAGAGAGCCGTTTTCTATGACGAAGTATGTCGTATCTCAAAAACTTTAGATTTTAAAACTCCTGAAGAATTTCTCGTCGAAATTAAAAATCTAAATAAAAATAATAAGCTAGATAAAAATAAACAGATCTCGGACGAACGATTTAAAGCCATTATCACTCCTAGATGTATAGACGATATTCATGGTGGAAATTCTGTATATGGTGCTTATTTAAGCGAAAAAACTAAACAAAATTTAATTCCTATCTACGGAAAAGCTGATAATGAGGGTGTTATAAAAATTGTAGCCAATAGAAAATCTATGATAGTATCGCCGTTTTGGAATAAAAATAAAGAAAATCTCTATGCCGTAGAATTTAACTCTCGAACAACTAAAAGATTTTGCCCAGATAAAAGCTTCGCCATCATAGACAATAATGCAGAATTGTCCGAAGGAGATTTAGCTCTGTTAATGCCAATCGGTGCAAAAAAAGTGCCAGCGACAAAGTCTGTAGAAGTCGAACTTGTTAATATAGATTCTATTAAAGATGAAGTTTTTCTGGCTAGCCCGCATAATAGACGATCTCAAAGAATACACATCAAAAAAGATGACCTATACAGACTACACAAGATAATAGTTATCGTTTTACCTTAAAATATAACTGTCATTTTATCTTTTAGAGGGAATATATGAAAAATGAAGAACTAGCTTTTCAAATCGTAAATATATATAGACAAATTCATGTCATCGATGGAAAAATAGAATTTTTTAATAAACATATATTAGGTCTGGAAAATATTCAATGGGATATAGTCGAAAAATATCCGCTAGGGCATCGTATAAAAAGACACTACGATAAATTAAAAAATAAATCTATAAATTTAGATCAAATGGATATAGAAGATAGACCATACTTGGATTATATACCTCTGGGAAAAGATGTAGAGTTGTCTTATAATGTGTTTTCAGATTATACCATTTCAGATCAACATGCAGAAGATGTCTATAAACTGATTCTAGAATTTACCGACTTCTCTCCAGAGACTCTGAAAGAATTTAAAAATAATGACAATATCGCTAAACTTGGAGAGGAATGGTATAAACCGCTTCACTCTATGCTAGAAAAATATAAGAAGGTAGATAAAGAACAGATATTGACGAAAATAGACTCAATAGTCGATTATGAACAGACTCTAAAAGTTTGGTACGAAGCACAATCTATTATAAATATTGCGAAAAATTCTATATCGCAGAAGGTGGTAGATGAACTCAAATCTAAATGGGATTTCTTTAAAACACATCTAGAAAAATTTGGCAAAAATGGAGTAGATATTATAGATAAATTAGAACGAATTAAAAATTCTACAATAGATTCTCCACTAGATAATAATATATAGAGCCGTAAAATATGAAAAAATCTCCTCAACTTTTTTATCAACTATTAGCCTGGTCAATCGATGGTATTTCTATAGCATCTATGATCCAAATAGATAAAAAATTGCCCGCAGATCAATATAAAGGTAAAGTGTTAATAGCAGATGTTTGTAATCTCTTAATACAATCTATCGCAGATAAAAAATTCTATACTTTAGTTGAAAAAGAATTTATATCCTCTCAATGGAAGACTATAGGAGAATCTTTCGAAGATATTGTTTCATTCCTAAATGAATATGTAAAACAAAATGATATAACCCCATCTTTTAAAGATCTATCGCAAATGAATGAAGAAGAGATGCAACAGTTTCTAGGTGTCGAAAAAATTATAAAAAAAGTTAAAAGTAATAATTCTAAAAAGGTTATAGAAGATATTAAAGAAAAGGTCGTTGAGAAAAAGGTCTCCGTAAAAAGTCAAAAGATCGTAATGATAATTTTCTTTTTAATGTTTTTAACTAGCTGTCAACATCTACAATATAAAAGTCCTAAATCTGAATATATAGAAGAAAGAGATGTCGTTTTTCAAGATATATTAACCGAAAACTCTGTCCCTATATATCAAAAAAATCCTATTGTTACCACTAAAACTGTACAGATGTTTTCATCAGAATGGAATTATAGATGTTCTATAGAAGATAAAACTAAAACTTTAATATCAACTATGCCTCGACCGAATATAAGGTTGATTCCTATCGGAGAAGGGGATCCACTACCAGATTTTAATATTAAAGATTTTTCTATGGAGAACGAAAAATTAGAAGTTGGCATCAATAGACTTTTAGAAGGACTAGACATTACTGTTATAAATAATGATGATCTTTCTAAAGATATTTCAATAGATCAAATTTCTGGAAAACTAGATACCGTTATAAAGACACTGGCAAAATTAAGTAATGTATACATCAACTACGATAAATCTAAAAAAATTATTAAAATAAAAAATGAAATGGAATTTATTATAGAATCAGAATCGAAATCTATCGAGGTCTTTCTAGCTTTCCTAGATTCTATCTACGGTATACAAGTTCCTATCTCTTCTATTAACTGGAAGAATAAAAATATTACCACCCTTATAGACAGAGAAAGAGAAAATCTTATATATAGATCTTTAATTTCTATCAATAAAGCGGACTACCTCGTTGCATATGATGTCAATATTTATAGACTCTACCCTAAATCTAAAGAATTTTTTCCGTGGATGGATCTGATTAGAGCTTTCGGTAATGATGCCGTCGAAGGTACTTCTAATGGAGTATTAGGAAAAACACTCATAATGGCTCCAAATATAACAAGAGACGACTTCGAAAATTTTATATCGTTAAAAGCTAATTATGCTTCTATATCTCAAGGGACTATGTTCGCATATCCTGATCAACAATCGAAATTTAATATCGGACAATGCGCAAAGACAGATAGACTAGAAAAAGATCTAACAATTTTTACTAAAACTAAATTCGAAAGACAACATCTTGAAACTGATAATATAGTCTTTCATACCGAACTTGTATTATATAAACAGGACGGAGAACTCGCTTCTTTTAAAACTACTCCCGTAATCGGAAATTCTATTTTGATAATAGGTATCCCTCTACACACATTTTTAAAACAAGACAAAACAACTCTTGCCCCTTGGAATGAAGTCGTATTATGGATACAACCTAGACTAATTCAATTTATCGATCCAAAATATAGGAAATAAGATGACCGTAATTCTAGAATGTCCTAACTGTAATACTCAATATCAATATAAAAATATCGTAGGTAGAAATGTTTCTACGAAGTGTTGTGTCTGTAGTCATACTTGGGTTCCAACCTACATTTTTAAAGAGAGAAAAAATTTCTATTATATATTTCTCGCAACTATACTTTCTACTATTATTGTCGCAACTTTTTGGTTCTATATGCTACAACCTAAAACTAAAATTATGGTCAATATAAATAATCTTGATGATAAAATGCCAGTTATAGTTCTCAAAGATCAGAGGCTAATAGAGGTCAATAATGAACAATTTATAGAGTTAAAACTCTCTGTGAAAAATTCGTTCGAGTATCTAATTCACATAAATCAAATAAACTTTCACCTAATAGATAAAAATAAAAATATAATTTTGACCATAAGTCATCTGCCACAGCAAGGACTTTTAAGGACTGACGAGAGTATAGAAACTACTAAAATTATTCCGAAGATCGATGGATTAAGTTCTATCGATATAGCATTTATAAAAAGTAAAAATATAAATAGAGTTATTTATGATTAGCTTTTTAAAGACTTGTACTCTGTTTTTTTTAACCTTTTTTGTCAATTTTACCGTCTATTCTTTTTCTGACTCTGTAAGTTGGAGAGATACTCTAGGAGAAAATTTTAACTATAGTACCTACAATATATGGGTGAACTGGGAGGAAAAAGAGTTTGTCTCATTGTTTTATTTAGAACAATTTCCTTGTAGAGCCGTTCAAGGGAAGACTTCTATCGTTATGGAACGGGGCGGAAGTATAGATAATGCGAAATTTACTATGGAATGTGTTTTGAGACCTAATAGTATAACTTTGGGGTACTCTCTTTCAAGGGGGAGACACGAAAACTACTCGCTAGCAGAGGGAATTATCGTGTGTCCAGTTATCCCTAAAGACTTTAAAAATAATAATAGAAGTGATAATTTCTATATACAACTAGATAAATGCTCGCAATTCGATCTAGATAAATTCGTTAACGATAACCCTAACGGTCAGCTTTAATATGATAGAATATTTAAAATATAGACTAGATGTCTTTCTAAAAAAACAATTCGATAATACTTCTAGGGAGACTATTCAAAAGTGGATCAAAGGTGGACTCGTTAAACTGAACGGACAAGTACAAACTTCTACAAAAATTTTGGTGTCGTCTGACGATGATATCGTTGTAGATAAAATTCCAGAACAAAAAATTACAATATCGCCCATAAAGAACAACCTAAAAGTCTATTTTCAAGACGAACATATCATCGTTATAGAAAAGACGGCAGATCTGATTTCCCACCCCGCACCTTCAATTCCTAAAGATAAACACACTCTCGTTAACTATGTTCTGTTTCACTCGAAAAAGTTGGCAGATACCGCAGGAAATAATAGACCCGGTGTAGTTCATAGACTAGACAAAGATACTAGCGGTGTAATGGTTTTTGCTAAATCTAATGAAGCATACTACTCGCTAATCAAGATGTTCGAAAAACATAAGATGCGAAGAGAATATAAAGCAGTCGTTTGGAACTGGATAACAGAAGACCAAATCTACAAGGACCCGCTCGGCCCAGATCCTAACGATTTTCGTAAAAGAACAGTGCGGATAGACGGAGTTAAAGCAGAAACTATCGTGCAACCTGTCAAAGTTTTTGGTAAAGAAAGAATATCTCTAGTTAACTGTACTCTCCATACAGGAAGAACTCACCAAATTAGAGTGCATCTCGCTTATCACGGATTTCCAGTCGTAGGAGATCCAGTCTATGGATCTGATCAACGGTATCTCAAGAATGTAAATGATAACGATCTACTCAAGATAGCTGTCAAAGATAATAGTAGACAACTTTTACATGCACATACACTCGGTTTTAAACATCCTATAACTAAAGAAGAAATGCTCTTTCATTCCGATATACCACAAGAATTTTACGATATACTAGATAAATGTGAAGATGTATAATATTACTCATTATAGTTATATATACTTGTTTTTTTAT
>JAERRO010000007.1 GCA_016735395.1 Alphaproteobacteria bacterium
AAATTCTACTACAGTTTTAAGAAAAATTATTTTTCCCAGAATCTCCCATATTTTTTTAAAAAATCTCTACCCCCAACCCCCTCACAAAACTTGACAAACAAGAATTAAAGCTCAACAGACACCCACGAGATATGACGGTTATCCCACGGAGTAATAAAATTTATATATGTATAACAATTATATATGCATAACTATCATATATCATAGATATATGATAGTTATTCCACGGAGTAATAATAAAATACATTTTATTATTACGACCCGTCTGCAGAATAATCTGCAGACTTTTTAAAACCAGCAACAAAGCACAAAACAAAAGTCCTTCTCTCCTTCCCAAATTTTCTACTTTTTAATTTAAAAAAATTTGACATTTAAACTAATTCAACCTATACTAAAATAGGTTGTAGAGGAATTTATTCATTTACAACCTACTTATAGACCTTCTAGATACATCAAAATTTATTCTCGCAGAGACTTCGCAAAAAAACACCAACTCAACCTATTATAGAAAATAAGGTCTTAAACCCACGAGATATGACGGTTATCCCACGGAGTAATAAAATTGTAAAATTTATATAAGCATAACAATTATATATCTATGATATATAATTGTTATTCCACGGAGTGATAAAATTATAAAATAATTTTAGAACGACCCGTCTGCAAAATCCTTTGCAGACTTTTTAAAAATATCCCCACCCTACACGATTTCTCAACCTTTCTCCGCCTAGCACAGTCGTTCAACTCCTCGTTTCACAATCTCCCGACCTTTCCACCGCTATCTCTAGATTTTTCCACCGATCTCCCGATTTTTTTATCTTACCTCCACAATGTTCAAATGTCTCGCCGTCCTCCATTCACGATTATCCGATTTTTCTCCGCCCCTCACGATCCTCCGACATCTACCATCTTCACCTCACACAAAACTTGACAAACAAGAATTAAAGCTCAACAGATATACACTCAGCCTATAGTAATATACAGACATCTCACAAAGTAATAAAATTATAGAATTTATATATGCATAACGATTATATATCTATGATATATAATTGTTATTCCGCGGAGTAATAATAAAATACCTTTTATTATTACGACCCGTCTGCAAAATCCTTTGCAGACTTTTTCAGATCTTCGATAATATAAAAGACGAAAAAATTACCCCCCTATACTAGATCCGACAGAACGAGAAAAATTTCTAGTATTCTCTTCCGCAAACTTTCTCCGTTTACCCCCCGCCACACAGCACAAACTTGACAAACAAGAATTAAAGCTCGACAAACACCCACTCAACCTATAGTAATATGTACGAGTTCACAGATCTAGGTATTTATCGAAGTTATCGACGACGAGATGCCCTATTTTATCGAATGTTTTGTTTCCTATTGTCTTTAACTTTTCGTGATTCAGAAGTTTTTTCATAGTTTCATTAAACACCTTTTGTGTAATTGTATCTTCGTAGAAAATCGCAGATCCGTTTATTTTATGAATTTGCGATGCATTTAATTTCTGATGATTTCCGAACGATTTTGAGATAGGGATGATGACTGCGGTTCTTTTCGAAGCTACTATTTCAAAGATTCCTGCTCCGGCTCTAGCGATAATGAGGTCGGCCCATTGAAACTGTTTTGGCATATCATAGAAGAATTCGTAGAATTTCACATCTACCTTTGCCTTGTTGTATATATTTTTTGCGATTGGTCTGCTATCGACTTTCATGGCTTGTCGGATATGTATTTTGCCTCGTAAATTTGGAGTTATTCCTGCGATTAATTTTACTAGGTCGTTCATAAAAAAGCGAGAGTTTTGCGATCCTGCGACGATCAGAATATTGAAGTCGTCATTTTCGTTACGATCTTTAGATTTGATCTTCAAGAATTCTTTTCTAACGGGCATCCCCACATTGTGTTGTGTTATATTTAGTGGTATCCCTGCGGTATTTTTGAAGGAGGTAAATAGTTTTACTTTAATTTTAGGTAATTTTAGGACGAAGGAATTTAGATTACTTAAAACGGCATTTTGTTCGTGCAGGACGATATTTTGTCCGGTTAGATATCCTGCTAGGACAGTTGGGAAGCTTGCATAGCTTCCGAACGATATGACTAAATCAGGTCTTTTTACGATCATCGACAGCACCATACGAACGGAGTATAACCCTGCGACAAGTATCCTTATGACTTTGTTATGTATTTTTCCTACGAGGAAAGACTTCAACCTCATAGTAATGATATTGGCACCTTTAGGGAAGATATCGTCAAAAAGATTTTTACCTTTGAGATCCGTAGTCATAGTCACCTCGTATCCTCTATCTAGAATTGACTTTGCGATAACGGATGCTGGCACGGTATGTCCCCCGCTTCCTCCTGTAGCTATAATAATGTACTTCCGTCTAGTCATTGTGAGCGGTCCTTTTAAATTAGAGCAAGTTTATTTTCCGTCGCCCACTTTTTTATTTCTGCACTAGGATCTTTTTTACTAGCATCTTCGAAGGTCTTCAGAAATTTTTCTACATCTTCTATTTTTTCTATATGAATATCGGTTTTATATATTTTCGACACATCGTGTGCGAGTTGACTATGGAGTATTATAGAGGCACCGCTATCCGTGAGAAGTAGTATCTGAAACGAGATATCTTTGTATTTTCTATTGAACCGACGAATATATTTACCCGAGTTAAAAATAGGAGAATCGATCATACTCCCGGCTTTCGACCATTGAGGATTTTCTTGTAAAGGTGTAATTTTTTCTTCATGTATCCAGTTACCTTTTATATCTATTAAATTTAAGAAAACGACCTTATTTTTAGCGGTAGCTATGATTTCGCCATCTAACCCTTGATACCAGTTTAAATTCAGTTTACTATTTTTTGCAAGTTTTATAACTTTATCATTTACGACTTTGACCTCTTTTACTTTTACTTTTTTCTTTACATCTACTGGAGTCTGAGTCTTAATTTTCCCAATGACATCTTCGAAGTTAGACTTAACCTTCGTGTTAACTTCAGATTTGATTTTCTCTAGTTCTTTGTTTACTTTGTCCGTCTTCTTGATGATCTTATCTGGTTCTATCGTTTCTGTGGTATTGAGTCCGACGGTTGTGTCTACAGATATTTTTTTCTTTGCGGGCGGTATTGCGGTACTTTTATTACTATCGAGTCCGGAGTCACGAATAACTTTCTGTTTATATTTTACTCCTACAGGGATCTCGACTGATTTTATTATCTCATCTTTATTTTTATCGCTACTATTTTCATTTTGTTTTATGATATTATCGTTTCCCTTTTTAAAGAGTTCTAAAAAATTACGAAAAACATTTACGGAGAAATTTTTAACGGACTCTAGAATTTTATCAAAGACATTAAAATTGTTCCAAACTTTCCAGAGTTTGATTATTATTATGGGAGCAGAGAAGACTATACAGTTAAAAAAAATAAAAATGGAGGATGCTAGAAAAAGTTTTTGCGACCAAAGGTTAAAGACATATTCCCAGTGAACTTTATCGAAGACATCGAATCTAAAAAGAGCCCACAGGATAATGTAATATTGAATACATATAAGAGATAAGAAAATCAGTTTATTAAAGATCGGTTTTAGCATATTTTGTCCATCGTGAGTTAGGGTATTTATCTTCGAGAGTCTGTAAAAGTTTTCTAGATTCTTCGGTTAGATGCAGTTCTTTGTGTGCTATCATAGATCTATAAATTGCCTCTGGTATAACTGAAGATTCTGGATAGAGTTCTATAGCTTTATTGAACCTATGAATAGCTGACGGAAAAAATCCCTTTTTAGAATTATCTACACCAATTTTAACAATTTTATATGCCAATATATCTTGAATAAGTTCTCTTCTAAATTTGACATCTGCGATATAAATAGAATCGGGATATAGTTCTATAATTTCTTGATAGATATCGAAGGCCTTGAGGGCGAAAGTCTGGTCTCTACCGACTTGTTTAATCTGCGATTCGAAAGTTCTGCCCTCTAGATATTTCATATAAAGAGATTGTTTATGGACGGGGAAAAATTGTGAAAATCTGTCTATTAGGATAAGAGCTTCGGTGTATTCTTTTTTAGAATACAGCAGGTAAGAGGCTCTAATCATCGCATAGGAAGACTCAGAGGAATACGGGTAATATTGTTCTATCTTTTTATATTTATCGATAGCTAGAAAAGGTTCATCGTTTAATTCTTTGGCCCGTGCCTCCTCGTATAACTCCGTTGCCGACAACATTTCAGTCTGATATTGAACTGCACAGGAAGACATAAAGAGACAAATTACAGGGATAAAAAAAAGTTTAACAAAAATCTTCATAAAGTATACTAGAAGACAAATTCACATAAATCAACAAATTGCAGTTTGACAATATATAGTTGTATGTATAACATAAAAATATGTCTTTATTAAAAAAATCATTTAAGATGAGTATTCTCACTATGTTAAGTCGTTTATTGGGCTTTTTCAAAAGCATAGTATTGGGCAACTATTTCGGGCTATCGGTCTATACGGACATAGTAGGTTGGCTAGAAAGAATACATACTAGTGGTATTGTGGTAGGGGATTCAAGTCCATCGGCATTTACTCCACTATATAATAGATCTAGAAAGAAACTACTATTTTTTCAAAGAATAAGTCTAGTAATTATTATATTAAGTCTTTTGGTAGGGTTGACTTTATATATATTTAAAGGGCCTATTTCCAGCGGTTTTATAACAAGTTTAGACAGTAGTTATCATAGTATGGCTAGTACCTTATATAATATAATAATTCTAAACACCGTACTATCTATATTCGTTTTATATTTAATAGGTGTACTAATGATAATAGACAGGTGGAAATTACCTGCGATGTTAGGTCTATTGTCGAATATAATAACATTATCAGTTTTATTTATATTTAAGGACAACCCTACGGTATTCTATGCTTTATTTATTAGTTTTACTGTAATAAACATCTTATTTATAAAAACAGGGCTATCAATATTGAAGAAATACAACCTATATTTAAGCTTTAACTTTTCTATATTTAAGGGGATAAAAAAGTTAAGTAATTTCTTTAAAATGTACGGGCCGATAATGTCTATAGACTTATTAAAGACGACTCCAACATTGTTATATGTCTACATAGCTTCATCTCAAATCGGTTATATTACAGCTTTCTCGTATGCATCAAAAATGTACATATTCCCTTATGCAATAATAGGAGTATCTATTATAGCTTTCCTATTTCCTCTATTAAGCAGGAAGAACAAGTCATTTGTTAAAGGCAAAAGCAGTTCATCAGATTTAATAAATGTCTTTTTAAAAATAATGCTATTGTACAGCCTCCCTACGATGATAGTCTTACATATATTTAGCGAACCAATGATATCATTTTTATTCGAACGAGGGGAGTTCAGCGGAGAAGATACATTATTAGTCTCGAGATGTCTACAACTGTTAAGTCTACAGATACCGTTTATGTTTGTAAAATCGTTATTCGATCGGAATATAGTATCTTTATTAAAGGTAAAAATGTTAACATACTTTCAGTTGCCGATGATAGCATTGTCATTGATACTATTGTATAGTATGTATAGTATAGGTGTATCGCTAGAAAACCTCTTATATATATTCTTACTTACTAATTGTATAACGGTAGTAGTATTCTTCTATTATCAGCAGAGAATAGGAGTACTATCTTTCAAGGAGAAAGATTACAGGAAGGTTAGGAGGATACTATTATTACAGGCAGAGTTTGTTCTAGTATGCGGATTGATCTACAGTATGGTTAATTTAAACGATGTTATGTTATTTGGCACATCTATGATATTTTTAACGGGCTACTATCTATCTAGAGTGATGCACTTGTCTTGTAAAAACAGGATACATACTACATAACCTTTTCTTCACCGAATTGCAGACACCTAATAGCAGAGAATAGCACTCCGAATCCTATACAGTTAGACGAAAAGCTAGAACCTCCATAAGAGATGAAAGGCAAAGTCATACCTTTAGTCGGCAGTATACCTAGATTTGATCCTACAACGATTACAACTTGAGATATGATAATAGCTGACCACCCTATAGTGAAGAAAAAGGCTACAAATTGATAGAAAGAACGACATTTAGCTTGCCTAATTATTCTAAAGATAAATAGAATTATGAAGCTATAGGCACCAAGAATAATTACTGACCCTATGAATCCGAAGTCTTCGACGAAAGAAGCGAATATGAAATCGTTTACGACATCAGGAATTTTATCTTTATCGAATCCGCTACCTAGCCGACCGAACATATCACCTGCCTGAATAGCGGTTGTAGCTTTATTTAGTTGATAAGCTTGATCAGGGTTTAGAAATAGTTCTATTCTATGTTTAAAGTGGGGCATAGAGAAAAACATTATTGTTAGGAAAGCTATTGCGGATAAGAACAGTGCTATTAAGAATCTCCACCTAGCTCCGAAGACAAAAATCATCGATACAAGTGTTATGGTAAAAAGAACTATAGATCCTATATCTGGTTGTTTTATTAACAGGACGACTTGAGACAGAAAGATGACGGACAGGACGACTTGTCCGACGATTTTTAAATTATGAGAATTATCTCCCCTGAGGAAAGCGAAGAATTTATTAAAATTTGATTTATATTGAATAACACTTTTCGTACCTTTGAGTTTAAACAATCTAGTAAGTATAAATGCCGATAGGAGGATAAAACTAACCTTCATAAACTCTGAAGGCTGTATATTAAAGAGAGGAAATCGCAAAGCTCTAGTGGCACCTTTTACATCGTTAGACAGAAAAAATATTGCTATCATTAGAGCGGAGATTAGAAAGAAGATTATAAAATTAGCCTTCGTAATATTTTTAAATGAGACGGTTGAAACTGCTATACCGGCGACGATACTAAAGACACTGTATATAAGATATCTAACAAAAATGAAGTAGTCTGGAATATTATTATTATCTACGAATGCGGGCGAAACTGAAAGCATAGAAAAGAATCCAGCTATTATTAGTACGAAGATAGGGACTATCAGTTCACGATTGATCTGAAACCACCACCTATGAAATTTAGATCTTGAAGCACGGTTAAACTTTACCATATTATATAACGGCAGTTAGTCGGAGAGCTATAAAAACGAAGACAGAAGATACGATAGACACGATTGTAAAGATAGTTGCTATTCTATTTCTACTTATCCCTTTCATCTCTAGATGGTGATGATATGGTGCCATCAGAAAGATCTTTTTTCCCTTTCCGTAGATTATCTTGGTAGACCTAAAGTAGAGAACTTGGAGTAAAGAAGACACAAATTCTACTACTAGAATTATGGCAAAGAGGGCAAAAAGTATTTCTTGTTTAATTATGATGGCCGATATAGCGATGAGAGCTCCGACAGAATAACTACCGGAATCGCCCATAAATATCTTTGCCGGTTTTGTGTTAAACCACAAAAAAGCTAGCATCATACCTATAGAGCCTAAAAGGGCGACAAAGACTTCTGAAGTTAAATCTAAAAATTGCAGGTTAAACATAGTCGCTATATCTATGTTAGATACGATTACGGTTAACACGGCCAAAGATGTCAAAACCGAGATAGCTACTTTACCGGCTTGTCCGTCGATACCATCAGTAAAGTTGAATCCCGAGACGGTACAGAACATAACGATAAAAACAAAAACGAAATAGAACCAACCTAGATCGACCGCTAAATCTAGAAACGGTATAAAAACGGTATTAGTAAAAGGATGGATAGCATTGATCGAGACGGCGATAATAAGAGAAAACACGACTTGCATAGCGGTTCTAGATTTGATAGACAACCCAGAATTTGATTGGAGATTATCTTTATCTTTATTCTTGAGTTTAAAGAGATCATCTACAAGCCCTATTATTCCGAAGGCTAAAAAGGTACATATAATCAAAACAGAAACGGGATTTTTTAGATCCAAAAAGATGAAGGCAGAAATAGGAAAAGCGATTAAAAATGCGATACCGCCGAGTGCTGAAACGGAGTCTTTATAGCCTCTTATCTTCTCAAGATTTTCTTGAGTGGTTGAGTGAAACTTTTTATTTCTAGTCAGTCTAATTATGACCTTTATCAAGACAAAACTCAAAAAAAGGCAAAAGAGAAACATCAATCCCCCACGAATTATATCGTTATCCATCATTTTAAAAGACATAGGCATCTCCTAAATTGAGGGGTATACTATTATGCATATGATAACGGTTAAAAGAATTGGAAGTCAATAAAAACATCTTATTCCTCCATCATTTTGTATATATCTAGGAGCGGGATAATTTCTTCTAGTATATTGTGAGCTGTCGGCACGACATTGTAGTATGACAATCTACTTGGCACTACACCTTTTACTGTTTGCGGTTCATCTAGTACTATTAACATTGAGTATTGCGGTTGCTGAATAGGGAGGACAACAAGAATAGAAGTATAAACAGATTTAGAATTATATTTGCCATCTTTAAATTTATTGGCTGTTCCCGTCTTCGCACCGATCGATATATCGAGGACTTTTACCCTAGAAGCCGTCCCCCCTTGACCTGTGGCATCGTGAAGGATCTGCAAAATTTGGCTAGAAATATGTGGCAGTAATATCCTTTCAGATTTATCTACGGATCTATTTTTCAAGAGAGAAGGTTGTATTAGCAGTCCTCCGTTGATAGTCGCATTAAAGGCGACGAGCATAGTAATCGGATTGATTGAAAGACCATAACCGTATGATATAGACAGCGATTTATTTTTAGACCATTCTTTTGGTTCTCCTGATCTAACTAATTTTATGGAAGATACAAAATTTTGTTTTCCTATTATGCCTAACTTTTCGAAACATTTTTTCTGATTTTGGATTCCCATCTTCTCTGCGATCTTTATAGATCCTACATTAGAAGAAAACTTAAAGATATCTTTAACAGAAAGTTCATCGTGCTTGTGTCGTCCTGCGTCCTTGACGGTAAATTTGCCTATCTTATAAGATTTAGGTATATCAAAAACTTCATCGACGGTTACAGAATCGGTGGCTAAAGCACATGCGGTATTAAAAACTTTTAATACAGATCCAAGTTCGAACCGTCCGTCTATAGGTTCTATTCTATAGTGAGAATTTTCATAATTTGAAACCAGAGCTATAATTTCATTAGTCTTAACATCCATAATTATTGCAAAAGCACCTTTCGCCTTAAATTTTCGAATTGCAGACTCTAGTTGATTATTCAGACTCCGTTGAATTCTAGAGTCGATAGTCAAAAAGGCATCATTTTTCTCTTTTTCAAAGAACGGGTTCAGTTTATATTCTAGTTTAGTCTTACCGGAGCAGTCGTCTGCGGTTCCTATAATATGTTCAACAGACTTAATCGGATAGATCCGTTTTTTTACGGGAATAAGTTGAACACCTTTAAAGTGTCCAATGGCCGATTTTATCTTCGTATATACTTCGATATCCACATTTCTTTTTATGTAGACGAATTTTTTATTTGCATCTAGCTTACTTAAATCTACAGACGGCAAAATACTCTTTAACTTTTTAGAGATTGTGTTAATATTTTCTACTTTATTTGGTTGTATAGCGAAGTCAAAAGCGAGAATTGATTGTGCTAAAATAACTCCATTCCTGTCAAAAATGGTAGGTCTATAGCAACTGTCTTTTTGATATATTATGTTATTAGATGACGACGATTTAATAAATATAGTAAAAAAAGTAGAACCTGTGAGAAAGAAACACAGGGCGAGACATGTTATATAAAAAATTTTTATTCTCTCTGTATTGAGACCACTAGGAGTACGATCTTGCAAAAAATGTTTAATTTCCTTACCTACATTAAAGTCGTCAGTCCTATTCTTAACCATATTATTCATCGACTTTTTTATCTGGCAGATCGTCTATGTAGAGTGCATCGGAGAAAGTTATAGGCACAAATTTGAGGTCAAACTCTTGATTGATATTCTCTAGTATCTCGGGCTGACACTTCTGCTCTAGAGTTAACAAAAGAGTTTTATATCTATTATCGAGGTTAGATATTTTCTTCTGATTAACGGCCACATTATATTGCAATTTTCTAGCATATGTCTGAAATACGAACAGAGCTGAAAGTTGAATTAAAAAAAGTGTAATTAAAATGGAGTTAATGATCCTCATTTGTTTACCATTATGGCACCCCTCAACTTTGCAGATCTAGCTCTAGGGTTATGTCTAATTTCTTCGTCATCGGGTACCATAATCTTTTTAAATAATGGTTTTAACTCTTTATTATTTTTAAAGAAGAACTTTACATATTTATCTTCGACGGAGTGAAAATCTACTACGAGAACGATGCCATTTTTCCCAAGAATTTTAACCGAGTTATTCAGTGCTATCCATAGATTATTTATTTCATCGTTAACTTCAATTCTGATCGCCTGAAATATTCTAGTTATAGATTTAGGATGTTTTGAGACTACTTGCACGGCCGTTTTGAGGTCTGCGACGGTTGTGAGGGGTCTACTTTCTATAATAGAATCGGCAATCTTATAAGAGGCCTTTTCTCCACCGTAATTAAAGAAGGCATCTGCCAGTTGTTTTTTCGTATAGTTATTCAAAATATATTCCGCCGATTTATCATCTAGTTTCGAGTCGGACATATCCATATCTAGCGGAGAATCATCGAACCTAAAAGAGAAACCTCTATCTTCACTATCCAGTTGCATAGAAGACATACCCAGATCAAAAATTACGAGATCTACATTTTCGATCTGTTTATATTTATCTATGTTAACAAAATTATCACAGATAAATTCAAACTTATCTACGGACTTTCTGTCGCTAACAATTTTACGAGTATCTTGCACGAACTTTTGTATTGACTTATCTTGATCGAAGGCAAAAACTTTAGCACCTCTACCTATAAAAGCATTAGAATATCCTCCTGCTCCGAAGGTCGCATCAACGACGACTTTTTCACTCCAGTCTTCTATCTTCCATGTATCATCTAGAAGTCTCATAATGGACTTTATTAAAACAGGTTTATGGGTCAAATTGAGGTTAGAAATCATATCTTGAGTATAGCATAGAAGTAGATAGAAACCAAATAGCAGTTCAAAAAAAATCGCTTTGGTATTAGAAAAAAACCGTCTTTAAATGTCGGCTTTATTTCTATACATTTCAGTCTTCGAGTCAAGTTCTAGTCTCTTTTCCGGAGACATCTTTCTCAATTTTATAATCATAGTTATGAACTTCCGTTCGAATCCTGCAGATACGGCCTCTTGATAAACCGACTTAATATCGTCTTGAATATTGGCTTGATCTTGTTGTAGTAATTCTATTCTCTCTATAAATTGATTTAGAATTTCTCCAGAAATATCGTCTTGCATATAGTATCCTTTTGTTATGATTATAAGATTTTATATTATATCACAGAAAAGAAGACATATCAATAATCGTAGGATAAAGATTTTTTATATCTTAACTAGTCGAGTTTAGCGGAGATCATCTCTTTTTTATAGCACACGATTTTATCACCGATTCTATAGTTATTAAATGATTCTATAAACAGACCGACATCTACTCCGACTTTAGCTTCTTTAACTTCGTCCTTCTCTTTTTTCATAGCAGAAATATTACCATCGAACAGCACTTTTTCTCCCCTAGAGATTTTAAACAGCATATCTTTTTTCATCATACCAGTCTTAACTCTAGCTCCGGCGATTTTATTTATTTTACCATAATCGAAGACTGCGATAATCTCTGCGGTTCCTATGGTAGTAATAATCTCTTCCTGTTCTAGTTTACTTTCGATATCTAGTTTAATATCTTCGACGATATTATATATAATATTATGTTGAAGTATCTTCACATTTTTATTCTCTGCATATTTGGCGATAGCGGTAGAAGTTTTAATATTGAATGCTACAATAATAGAGCCCGTCACAAAAGCATTATCTACATCTGATTCTGTGATTACTCCGACTGAAGTCTGAATTATATTAACTTTAGCTTTATTATATTTCAAAGCATTTATAATATCTTTAACGGCCTCAAGAGATCCATCTACATCGGCTTTTATGATAATATTAGAATTGACTTTAGTAGAAGATATATCACTAAAGGACATCGTGGCTAAAGTGCTAGCGACATTTTCTTGTTGTTTATTCCACTCTGCGACTTCTTTAGCTATGGTGGCAGACGGCACAGCAAAAAGTCTATTCCCGGCATCTGGCATAATATCAGGGCCCGTAATTACTACAGGTTTTCCCGGCAAAATATCATTTACGGCTTTGTTATTATCGAAGATAAACCGAACAGAAGAAGCTTTAGATCCTATTACTATTGGTTGATTTCTCTTTAAAGTTCCGTTCGTAGTAATAATAGAAAGGGCTATTCCGTGTCCCTTTTGAATATAGCTTTCTACTACAACTCCGGTCGCCAAAGCATCTGGATCTGCCTTCAGATCTAGCATCTCGGCTTGTATCATAATGGTATCAAGAAGTTTATCGATATTATTATTTTCGGTAGCGGAAATTTCTACTGCGAGTACATTTCCTCCCATAGATTCTACTTGTATATCGTGAGTTAACAGATCCGTATAAACTTTATTAGCATTAAATCCTGCGACATCGTTCTTATTAACTACAACTATCATAGTCGCATTTGCTTCTTTAATCATACGAATAGCTTCAACTGTTTGAGGTTTGATACTATCATTTCCAGCGATTACCAGCAAAACTATGTCTGCTACAGAAGCTCCTCTAGATCTCATAGCAGAGAATGTTTCATGCCCAGGAGTATCGACGAAGGTAATAAATTCTTCTTTATATTTTACTTCATAAGAGGCTATATGTTGAGTTATACCCCCTGCTTCACCTTCGACTACATTAGACTTTCTCAGTGTATCAAGCAGAGAAGTTTTCCCATGATCTACATGTCCCATAATAGTTATTATAGGTTGTCTTTTAGTTATATTGTTTACAGGTTTCAGCATCTCTGGAAAAGGATGACTCTGTTTCAGTTTAATAGTGTGTCCAAGTTCAGTTGCTACGACGGAGGCAGTATCGAAATCGATAGAATCATTTTCTCCGACTATGATAGAATTTTTCTTCAACAGTCTAATTATATCTTTAGACTTTTCTGCTAGCCCCGTTGCAAGTTCATTGACGGTGATATTTTCTAATATCTCGACATCTTTAAAGACTTTCGCTCGTCTAACTTTAGGGCCTCTATTATGGGTTCCTCTAATAGTAGGTTCGTCCATTACCTGCGGATTTATCCTATTCAACAGATCTTTAGCAAGTATTTTACGATTGGGATTTAGCAAATCTGATGCCGAAGTTTTATTAGAATTTCTAGCAATTTTAGCTCTTCGTTTATATCTAGGACGATCTACTGTGGCAGTATTAGTAAAAACTTTAGGAGCTATTTTAGGAGTTATTTTAGGAGTATTTTTTTCATCTTTAGTCTCTACAACTTTGACTACCTTATTTTCTTCTTCAGATTCTTTAGAAAATTGTCGTTGAGCCTCTTTTAGTCTAGAAAGTCCATCGTCGTTTCCACCGATAGAGAGTGCTTTATTATCTTTAACTCGTTGCATCATAGATCTAGCATCTTGCATTCTTCTCTCTGCAGGAGACAAGTTGTCTTTATCAGAGTTATCTTTTTCTACAGGTTTACTAGTTTTCACTACGGGGTTAGCATTAAAAGTTCTTCTCTTCCTTTCCACTTGAAAAGTGCTACCTCTAGCATGATTAAAAGAACCCGTTGCCCCTTTAAGTGTTAAAGTTTTTCTTTCTGCGACCATGTATAAACCTCTGCTTAAAATTGTCTATCGTTAGTAGAATTATCTTCTTCTATATTTTCACCTTCTTCGATCTCTATCATACCTAGTATAGTTCTACACTCAAGAATGACATCCTCTGCAAATTTTGCGGATATTTCTTCATCGGGAAAAATCTCTAAAAGTTCGTCCGTAGCTAGATCTGCAAGATCTTGAATAGAGAAAACTTCATTTTCTGCTAGAGTTAAAATCTGTTTATGATTAAGTTTATCGAATTTGATAAGATCGTCTTTGATACCTAGTTTAACAGCTTTATCTACGAATGCTTTCTGTTTTTCGGCGATAAAAGTCGTTGCTCTCTGTTGGATTTCTTCGGCGAGTTCTTGACTAAACCCTTCGATAACAGAAAATTCTTCAATAGTTACATCTACAAGATCTTTAACGGATCTAAACCCTTCGGTATAAAGAAGTCGAGCAATGACATCGTCTATATCTAGAGCCTCTACAAACAGAGCTACTTTTTCTTTTATATCCTTTTGAAATCTTTCGGCTTCGTCGTGTTCTGAAATTATATCAACTTTCCACCCTGTCAGTTGTGAAGCTAGTCTAACATTTTGTCCTTTTCTACCGATAGCGATAGATTGTTGATCTTCGGCTACAACGACTTCTGCTTTTTGATTTTCTTCGTCTAGAATTATCTTTTGGACTTTTGCTGGTTGAATAGCTTGAGCTATAAACATAGCTGGATCTTCGGACCACACGATGACATCAATTTTTTCACCTTGAAGTTCGTTAACAATAGAGTTAATTCTCACTCCCTTCATACCGACGAGGACACCGACGGGATCTAGATAATCATCTTGAGATATGACACTAATCTTTGCATGCGACCCAGGTTCTCTAGCGATAGATTTAATCTGTACGATACCTTCGTATACTTCTGGCACTTCCATAGCAAAAAGTCTTTCCATAAATTTAGGGTGTGTCCTAGACAACAATATAGAAGGGCCCGAGACATTTTTATTCACATCAATAACCAACGAAGAAATTCTCTCTCCAGGTCTAAAAGATTCTCTAGCTATCATTTCGTCTCTACGAAGCATAGCCTCTATATGTGGTGTAAGTTCTACCCATACATTACCGTATTCTATTCTTTTAACAGTTCCAGAAACGATTTCTCCAACTTTTCCGTTAAACTCTGCAAATTGTTTATCTTTCTGTAGCATTTTAATTCTTTGCATAAGAATTTGTCTAGCCTGCATAGAAGAGTGTCTAGTAAAAGTCGGCAGAGGGATATCTTCTGACAAGACTTGTCCTATAGATATATCTTTGTTCTCTTTTCCAGCTTCTTTTAGTGTGATATGTTTATAAAAGTCAAAAATGAGTGGTACTTCTGATTCTCCGATTGCGAGTTCATCTCCGAAGTTTTTCTCTAGTATATAGTCGTCTTCTGGTTCTATTTTTTTATTTGGCAGGTCATCGTCGACTACTGTCATATTTTTAAATAGTTTAATAGTCCCGTCGTCTCTATTCACGGACACAGATAGATCTAGATTTCCTCCGTATGCAGAAATACATACTTGAGAGATGGTAGACTCCAAAACGTGAAATAGATCGTTAACTTCTATACCTATTTCTTCAGAGATTCTTTTTATATCGAAGATAAGTTCTTGTAGAGGAAAAGTTCCAATTGAAGACATTATAAACTCCTTTTTTTTAATATTAGTCCTAAAGTTTTCTATTAAGACTCTAGACTTCGGTTATAACTAGCAACAAAAAAAGATGCTTTTAGCATCTCTCAAGTTTCCGGTTAAAATTATAATTATATAATACACCAAAATTTACCATAAGTCAAGCCTTACAATCTTATATATTTAATATTAACTTCTATTCATAAGTTCGAAGAACCCTTGATTAGATTTAGTACTTTTAATTTTATCTAGTAAAAATTCTATGGCATCTACTGGTGTCATAGGATTAAGAATTCGACGAAGCACCCAAAGTTTAGCGAGTTCGTCTTTATCTATGAGCAGTTCTTCTTTTCTAGTCGCAGATTTGACGATATCGATGGCAGGGTAAACTCTACGGTCGGCAATTTTTCTATTTAGAAGTATCTCGGAATTACCTGTACCTTTAAACTCTTCGAAGATAACTTCGTCCATTTTAGAACCGGTCTCGATAAGAGCAGTAGCTATAATAGTCAGAGATCCACCCTCTTCTATATTTCGAGCCGCCCCAAAGAACCTTTTAGGTTTTTGCAATGCGGAGACATCTACTCCACCTGAAAGCACCTTACCCGAGGACGGCACGGCCGTATTATAAGCTCTAGCAAGTCTAGTAATAGAGTCCAGCAAAACTATAACATCTTTTCCGTATTCTACGAGCCTTTTAGCCTTTTCTATAACCATCTCTGCGACACGGATATGTTGAGAGGCAGGTTCATCGAAGGTAGAAGAAATAACTTCACCTCTAACAGTCCTCTGCATATCGGTAACTTCTTCAGGTCGTTCGTCTACTAGTAGAACAAACAACTTCACATCTGGATAATTCTCATTGATAGATTGAGCTATAGATTGTAATAGCATAGTTTTACCTGTCTTCGGCGGAGCTACTATCAGAGACCTCTGTCCCTTTCCTGTAGGAGAGATAATATCGATGACTCTTCCAGGAACACCTGCTAGATTTTTCTTTGGATCATCTTTATGTTCGACCTCTAGTTTCCACTTTTCTTGTGGGTATAGAGGGGTTAGATCTTCGAATCTAATTCTATGTTTAAGATCTTGAACAGGTTTTTCATTAACATTCTCTACAGATTGAACAGAAAAGTAATTTTCTCCATCGAGAGGCGGTTTAACTACACACTGAATATTATCTCCTGTCTTTAGACCTAGAGATCTTATAAAATTGTTAGGCACATATATATCGTCTGGCGAGGCTAAATAATTAGACTCTAGAGATCTTATAAAGCCGTATCTTTCTGGAAGTATATGAATAGTCCCTTCCCCATGGATCTCGGCAGACTCATCTTCGGCCCACTTTTTCAGTATTTCTACTCGCAGTCTTTTTACTCCTAGTTGAGAAGAGTTTTCTATATTGAGTTCTTCTGCTATGGAAATAAGTTTACTAGCAGATTGACTTTTGAGGTCTTGAATAAATAGTGTTTTCATCGTTTTCCTTTATATTGAGGGCAAGATTATCATTTTTATATATTTATTATGGTTATTGATTTAATATAAAAGATATCGATTAACAGAGAACGGTGTCTCTTCGTAATGTATTTGATTATAGTATTGAAAAAATCAAAGTCAAGTATATTTTAGTTGAAAACACAGAAAAAAGTCCTATATATAACATATCAGGAAATTGCAAGGAGAGTATTGATGGTAGAGAAAACAAAAAAAACGACTTCATCGACATCGAAGAAAGTTGTTAACGGGGTTCGTCATAGACTATTGAAAGACAAATTATTGAGTAAAGACGAGTCTACGATGAGGTTATTTTCTTATATAAATAAGATATTACATAGATCCGAGAAGGGCGAGAGTTTTTTATCGATAAATTTACCGAACATAATAGTATGGCCACATAGCAATATGCACTTACGAATAGAAGGACCAGTAGTAGATTTATTATCTAAATTATATGCTAACCGAGAGTCATTCTTTATAACCACAAAAATAGGAGAATCAAAATCTGAAAAGGATGCTAAAAACTTATTATTGACAGGGACTTTTGGTTATATTGAGAAGTTTACTAAAATATCGAATAACAGTTGCAGGTTATCTTTTAAAACGACGGTCAGAGGTAAAGCTAGCGGTCATCAGATAAGAGACAAGATATTGAGGTCTAAAGTTATGTTAAAAGATATAAATCTTGAGGACCTAAATAAAGGCAGTAATCCCAGAGAAAAAGCATTATTAAAAACAATATTGGGAACTGTGGTCTCTATAAGTTCGAAGACTTCATTAAATTTTGAGAAGTTTCATTCATTAGAGGAGGCTTTTAACTCTAACAAGTGGGTATCTATAGACGGAGTATTGTCGTTAACAGGCCTACCTTACGAGTTTGTATCTACCTTGTATAGCATTTCTAGTGCGGGAGTTATATTATCTAAAATACAGAACTTTTTATCAGAGGAGATAGAGAAGTTATCTATAGATAAAGAGATAGACGACAAAGTAGGGAAGAATATGAGCGAATTTCAAAGGAGTGTATATTTGCAGGAAAAGTTAAAGGTGATACAAGAAGAATTGGGAAATAACGGAAAAGAGAAGATGTTAGAGAAGATGAAGGAGAAGAAAGTCCCTGAGAGGGTATTAAAGGTTATCACGAAAGAACTAGAGCGGTTAAGTACGATGTCTAGTATGTCTCCGGAGTCCTCTATAATAAAGCATTATGCAGAATGGATACTAGATTTACCGTGGGGTTCAGAGAAAAATTCTCCATTGAATCTCTTGAAGGCGAAGAAAGTGCTAGATGCAGATCATTACGGGATAAAAAAAGCAAAAGAACGAATATTAGAGATGTTATCTGTATACAGTAGAAAAGGCGACTTGAGTAATAACATTTTATGTTTTGTAGGGCCTCCAGGTGTGGGTAAAACTTCATTAGTGAGTTCTATATCGACTGTATTAAATAGACCTTTAGTAAAAATATCTTTAGGCGGTATAAGCGACGAGTCGGAGATCCGAGGACACCGTAGAACCTATATAGGGGCTCAACCCGGTAGAATAGTTAATGCACTAAAGCAGAGTAAAACCTTATCTCCTGTCATACTGTTAGACGAGATAGACAAGATTCATAGCGGAAGTCATGGAAGTCCTATTTCGGCTTTATTAGAGGTATTAGACCCCTCACAAAACAAGCACTTTAGAGACAACTTTATGGAGTTCGACATAGATCTATCGGGCATTATATTTATAGCTACTGCGAACAATCTAGACAATATACCATTACCGTTATTAGACAGAATAGAAGTCATCAACTTATCTTCTTATTCTGAATTGGAGAAATTAAAAATAGCTAAAAAGCATATATTACCTAGAGCGATAGAAAAGATAGGTATAAGAAAAAGTGAGTTTAGCATCAGCGAATCTGCCTTAAAAGATTTAATACATAATTACACTATAGAAGCGGGTGTCAGACTGTTATCTAAAAACATAGAGAAGCTACTCCGCAAATCGTTGAGTATGTTATTAAGTATTGAAGACGATGAGACTACTACACCGTCGAAAAAGAAGATAATTGTCAGCAAAGAAAATCTAAACAACTTTATAGATCCCGTCGCAAAAGAAATAGAAGTAAATCCTAAACCGCGAGTTGGCAAAGTAAATATATTATCGGTCGGTCAGTTCGGTGGCAGTTTAAAACAGTTAGAGACGATAAAAGTGTCAGGGGTTCCACAGGTAATAAAAACGGGGTTATTAAAAGAGCAGTTTCAAGAAAGCATAGATGTAGCTTTAGCCTGGATAAAGTCTAATATAAATCTACTAGGCATAAGTTCTTCTGTTATAGAAGGACATACTCTATATGTCCACATACCACATTCCAGCGGTATAGAAGGACCGAGTGCGGGACTTGCTATAACAACTTCGTTGGTATCTACTCTATTAAAGGTTCCCGTGAGAGGAGATATAGCAATGACGGGCGAGATTAGTTTAACAGGCGATGCATTAGCGGTAGGAGGAGTTGTAGAGAAGATTATGGGGGCTTATTCTAAAGGCATTAAAAAAATCATAGTTCCACGGAGTGTTCTACCTGTAATAAAAGAACTAGATACGGAGATAAGGGACAATGTAGAAATTATAGCCGTCGACTCAATATTAGAAGTGTTAAAATTAACGATATTGGGTTTCGAAGATAAATTTGACTCTATAAATTTATCTCGTCATTCTTATATAGGTTATCGTTAAAGTATACAGATAAATCTGTTTGCAAGAAGTTAGAAAATAAAGTATTATAACGATATGTCAAAAGTAGTAAGTTTTTTTAAAGATAAGTTAAAGTTAAACTATATATCTGCTCGCATACTATTTGTTGCTATAATCATATTCGTGTTATTAGTTTTATTATTTCCAAAGGGCGACTTGACGACTAGCGATTTAGTTTATGTGTGTCCGTTGGGAGACAGTCTTCTTAACGAAGATGTATTTAGCATATTGACATACGGGTTATATATAGGACTACTCATAAACATTCTATCTTTTTTAAGCCATTATGTAAAAGTAGTGATAGAAGGTTCTAGAGTATCGTGGAAGAAAGTGGATCAAATGATACTAGGACTACTGTTGACCGTCTTGATATATTCATTTATAATAGTTGTATTAGGTGGCAAGGGAAATTATCAAAAGGTATATGTTAGCAATCTAGGCAAAAGTTATATGTTATGCCGTCCAGACTCAAAAGGATCTAGAGGCATTCCCCCAGAAAATGTTTCTATAAAAAAACGAAACAAGTAGAAGAAGAACCATAAATTTGGTGGGCATAAAAGGACTTGAACCTTCAAGGATTACTCCGGTAGATTTTGAGTCTACTGCGTCTACCATTCCGCCATATGCCCATTATTTACAATATTACTAAAAAAAGTAGAAAAATCAATAGTAGCCTGAAACTTTATGATATTACCTTGACATTTGCCTCTACAACCACTATACTGCGGTAGTTTCTAGAAACTTATCTAGAAATAGTCTACAAAGGAGATTAACTATGGCGAACACATTTTCAAAATTAGAATTAGCATCAGCGATATCTGATAAACAAGAAATCAGTCAAGCATCAGCTAATGAATTAGTCCAAGCAGTTCTAGGAACTATTATGGAAGAAGTCAAAAACGGCAAAGAAGTTCGGCTAATGGGTTTTGGAACATTTTCTAAAGCACATAGAAAAGCTACAACAGGTAGAAATCCATCTACAGGTGAGAGCATAAAGATATCTGCTTCAAACAGACCTAAATTTAAAGCTGGAAAAGGTTTTAAAGATCTTCTAAACTAATTTAAGTTTAAAAAACATAAATAAAAAGAGCCTACGAAAGTAGGCTTTTTTTTATTAAGTTGAATAAAAGACTAATATATACTATAATATATAAAGTTATAGTAGGAGAGTAAATGTTAGATATAATACAGAATAGTATTTTTATAGAGATAGCAATACTATTATTATTGGGTACAGGTTTAAGTATATTGGCACTAAAGTTTAAACAGCCATTATTGATAGTATTCATATTGACAGGATTTTTAGCAGGGCCGGCAGTTCTAAATATAGTCCATTCTCCGGATCTATTAAAATTTTTATCCCATATAGGAATAACGATATTATTATTTTTGGTCGGATTAAAATTAGATCTAAAGATGGTGAAGAATGTCGGGACGACGGCCTTATTGACAGGTCTAGGTCAAATATTATTCACGGCTTTATTCGGATTTTGGATATGCAGATTATTAGGTTTAAGTTCTTTAATAAGTCTGTATGTATCGATAGCTCTAACATTTTCTAGTACGATAATAATAATCAAGTTATTGTCGGACAAGCGAGAGGTAGACTCATTACACGGTAGAATATCTTTAGGATTTTTAATAGTCCAAGATTTATTCGTAATAATAGCGATGATAGTGTTCTCTGCGTTCGGTATGGACAGTCAGGCAGAAGGCGGATCTATAGCTATGTTGTTAGGTTCTCTATTGTTATTAGTGGTGTGTCTAATTTTATTTATAAAGTTCTTCGCAGAGAGGGTATTAAGTTTTATATCTAAATCGTCAGAACTGTTATTATTATTCGCAATAAGTCTAGCGATGATAATGAGCGGGATAACAGAATTATTAGGTCTAGGTATGGAGTTGGGAGGACTAATAGCGGGAATAGCTTTAGCCTCAACTAGTTCTAGAGACTCTATAGCATCTCGTCTTTCAGGTTTGAGGGATTTTTTATTATTTTTCTTCTTCGTATCATTAGGATTATCTATAGAATTCGGTGCATTGTCCAGTCAGATAGTTCCGGCGGTAATATTATCATTATTTATCTTGATAGGAAACCCTTTAATAGTGATGATAATATTAGGATTATTGGGGTATAGAAAAAGGACAGGATTTTTAGCGGGTCTAACTGTTGCTCAAATAAGCGAATTTTCTTTAATATTTTTACAAATGGGAGAAAAATCTGGTCATGTCCCACGAGATGTTATAAGTATGGTGACGATAGTAGGTCTATTAACCATAGCGGTATGTTCGTATATGATGATGTATTCGCACCAGCTTTACAATATATTACAAAAATATTTAAGTATCTTCGAGGGTCGTCATACAAAGAGAAAAGTATCAGAATACAAGCAGTTTAATTATGACATAGTGGTGTTAGGACTAGGAAATTATGGACAAATGATAATGGAAGAGTTAAAGAATCAGGACTTTAAAGTATTTGGGGTAGACTTCAATCAAGAGAATGTCAATATGATGAAAAAAAAGGGCTATGATGTCTCACAGGCAGATATATCAGATGTCGAGAGTTTATCTTCGCTACCTATATTACAGTCGAATGTGTGTGTGTGTGTGACGACACCTTCGTCTTACAGTGCCCTTGTAACTATAGACCCTAGACATATATTATTACAGCACCTAAAGAATAACAAATATAAAGGTCGTGTAGTAATGAGAGCCGGCAGTAATAACGAGGTAGACATTCTAAAGAAAATAGGGGTAGAAATAGTGCTAAACCCTTACCAGTATAGTGCTAAATATCTACATATGATGTTAAATAGAAGGAAAAAATTGCTATGAGGGATTACAAATTTCTAGGATCCTTCAGAGAGGACAATCACCCGTCTCATCTACCGATATTTCCGGCGACTGTGTGGATAGGCAGATCGAATAGTGGAAAAAGTTCTTTAATCAATGCAGTCAGCGGTAAAAACAGACTTGCCTTTACATCGAAACTACCAGGTAGAACAAGAGACATAGTATATTTTGGAGATAAAAACAGCTATTATATAGATCTACCAGGTTATGGTTTTGCTAAAGCGGGAGACAGTCATAAAGACTTTTGGGAGAAGTCCTTGAGTAGCTTTATATTAAAGAACGACTGTATCAGTATGATATTTTTACTAATAGACAGCCGAAGATCTTTTCAACCACTAGACATAGAGATGTTAGACTGGCTAGAGTTAAACGATTTACCGTATCAGGTAATTTTAACAAAGATAGACAAATTAAAATTGAAAGAACTAGAAAGAGTAAAAAAGGAAATCGAGTCATTGTATAAACTCAAAAGAGAAGTATTGATCAGCTCTAGCAAAACAAAAAAAGGCATAACAGAAATCCGCTATGCTATAGAGGACAATAACAACTTATTCTTCACTAACCGACACCAGTAAAAAAACGGTATAATTTAAACTTTTATACTATATATTTATTATACAGATTATTAAGATTAGATATTTTAACAGGAAGATAATTATCTATTCATTTTTTTGAGATAATTATTTAAAGAGTTTAAAATTTTAGATTCTTGATCGCCAGAAAAAATTTCTATCTGTTCTATCTGTTCTATTATTTTTTCAACAAAACTACTACTTACCACCCCTTTAACAGAGTAGTTATTTGGTATCTTTATAATAGGATGACAAGAAAGATAACTATCTTTATCAAGATAAAAACATTCTTCTTTTGTTATTTTAATACAGTGATACATCGGTCTATTTTTTGAGTTAATTTTCAAACACCACCCTTCACTAATATAAACACAGACTGCTATGATATTGTCATCTGGATCTTTTCCTCTAAAATTTTGTAATGCATCAAACATCACAACATCGCCTACACTAAGATCGCCAGGAGTAAAGTCCATTTAAATTACCATAAGTTTTGAGATTTTTTTTAATTCTTCTTTTAATTCTTCGTCATTTATCATATCTTCAAAAGGAATTGGCGGAGAATTAGACTCCCTATTTTTACGAGCTTTTTTCCAACATTCTTCATTGTGATTTTTAGTTTCAACTTCAGAAAAATCTAAATTATCATATTCTTTTATTCCAAAATCTAGTGCTTCCAAGTCGCTTTTTGATAGCATTGATAAATTTGCGGGTCTAGACACGGATAAAATATTCTTATCGACTTTTGTAAAAGGAAAGTCTTTGTTTATATCATTTTGCTTAATGATATCGTATATTCCTACAGGCACTGTTCCGTATCTCATTGCTACATAGTTGTCTCCAGTTATAGGTCTTCCATATGTATTTAAATGATACCTTTCAGCCTCAAAAAAAACTTTTATTATATTATATTGATCAGACTTATTCATCTTATCTATAACATATAACAAAGCCTCTAAAGCCTTTTTGTAATTAGGTGTAAACTCAATAGAAATAAGATTCTCCTTTATTTGTTTTAATTATTGTATAGCAATTTACTTATACGGTCAAATTTTTTATAATGTATTTTAAAGCAAGAACTAAATATAACCTTTTATAAATATATCACAAAATGACAAAAAAATCAAGTAAAAAGCTCTGTGATATAGTATAATTTTCTTGAAAATCCATATTATATAATATATTCTAATTGACAAAGGACTATTTATGAGGAAGCTTCACATTATAATATTGATAATTGCTATATCGTTTATATTGGATCAGTTAACGAAGTTTATAATAATGGGTCAGTTTTTCGAGGTGGTTCCCCTTTACAGTCTTGAGTTATTGCCCGAAGTATTTTTATATAAAGTGAGCAGTTTTTTCAATTTAGTATTGGTGTATAACACAGGTTCTAGTTTCAGTCTTGGTGCAGAGATAGGCATAAAAATGCCGTGGATTTTCTTAATTATTTATGTTCTAATAATGTCGTACTTGATCCGTCTACTATTTATCGGCGATAGAAGATTTGAGATAGTATCTTTATCGTTAGTGTTAGGTGGAGCATTGGGGAATTTTATAGACAGGATCAGATTTAACAGTGTCGTAGACTTCCTACATTTTCACGGCTGGGGTTATCATTGGCCGGTGTTTAATCTAGCCGACAGTTTCATAGTTATAGGTGTTTTTCTGTATATAATTTGCGGTATAACCGCATCAAAAAAGAAGGTTATAAAGTGATTTTACCAAACATAGAAAAGACAAACAAAAAGTACATTAGGGAGCAACAGATAGCCGAAGAATCTTATAAACGGCTTATCCAAATTATGAGGGATCTGACGGACGAAGACGAGAATTTATCTGGGATTAAGATTACTAAAGTGAGGGCAAAAGGGCTACAAGTTTTACGAATTTATGTAGACGGTTGTTCTACGGCACAGTTAAAGTCTCTGAACGGCGAGTATAAGAACCGTATCCGCCATCTACTAGGCAAATCTCTTCAGCTCCGCTACAGTCTCAGCATTTCATTTTATATAGACACCGAGTTATCGGCTAGAGAAGAGTTAGAAAATCTTTTACACGACAACGATCTATCGTAGGTCTACTAGTTTTTAGTCGACGAAAGGATTTTTAGTAGCCTTAAATTCTAGTTTAATAGAAATACTCTCTAGTTGAAATTGTTTTGCGAGGGACTTTGCGAGATACAGTCTATATCCTTGAGGCAGATCTCCCGGTCGGTTTAGAAATATAGTAAACTTGGGCGGTTTAAAGTGTGTTTGAGTGATATACTTTAGTTTAATAGGTCTTTTAATCTTCGAGTATGGTGGAGATTTTTTATCTACGGCAGTCTGTAGCCATTTGTTAAGTTGATTAGTTTTGGTCTTGATGAGTGTTGCCTCTCGAAGTTTTTGAATATTATTTTGCAGGGTTGTCATATTCCATTTATCTATTGCAGAGACAGGAATAATCAGAGGTTTAGTAATTTGAAAGAACCTTTTGTGAAAAAAATGGTTGATGTCTGCCAGTATCGTTTTCCTTTGAGAATCAGGAATGAGGTCCCACTTATTTAGAACTATAATGATACCCTTTTCTTTTTCGATGATATCCATCGCTAGTCTTTTATCAAAAGCATTCATACCAGCTTGAGCATCGATTAAAAGCAGAACTATTTGAGAAGAAAAAATAATTTTTTGAGCTTTGATATCCATAATAATATCGAGTCGTCCGTGCAGGTCGTTTCTTTTTTTTCTACCTGCGGTATCGATGAGAGAGATATCATCGTCAAAGAGTTCTGCGGGTACAAACACGGAATCTCTAGTCGTCCCTTCTATAGGACTTGTGGCGAGCCTATCTTGTTTAGTCCAAGAGTTTATTAGAGTCGACTTCCCTGCATTAGGTCTACCTACGACGGCAATTTTGAATTCTACGGCTTTGGCATCGTCTACAGACTCACCTAGATTATTTTGAATTAGATCTATAAGTTGACTTTTTCCCGTGCCGTGTTCTGCGGAGACAGGAGTTATATTAAAAGGGAGAGTTACAAAATTGGAGAAATCGAATTTTGACGAGTCCGATTTATTTATGACCCCAATGATAGTCTTATCGAAAGAGAATGCGAACCTTATAATTTCGTCATCTCGATGTGTAATTCCTGCGATACCGTCTAGCACGATGATAACGAGATCTACCTCTTCTATAATATTTTTCCACAGTGTTGGAAAGGTATTCCAAGACAATTTTATATTTTCTAGTCCCGGAGAATCATAAACGACATAAGAGTCATTATCTACGGTTAGCTTCCCTTCAATGATATCACGAGTAAGATTTTCCTGATTTAATACTAGAGCGGAGTTAGACTTCGAGAGCAAGTTAAATAGTGTAGACTTACCAACATTAGTTCTCCCTATAAGCAATATTTTTTTCATATTCTATCCTTTTTATTTTGCGATGCTATATATTTTTGAATGTATTCTCTTCTAGTAAAAATATCGTCAAATGCCGGCAGTTTTATATTAACGACGGACTTCAACAGATCTGGAAAATTACTATCGACGATCTCTTGAAAGTCTTCTACAGAGATTTTGTTATTATCATTTTTTGCATATTCTGTTATGAATGTACTTATCATAAATTGCAGAAGTTCGTTAATTTTATCGTTATAGATATCTATATATTCGATCTCTGGCACATCTAGAATTAGATCTGGGTTCATAAAAATGACCTTGACTATTTCTCTATCGAAGTAGGAGGTTTGCACTGACGGAATTTTATTTAATTTAGTTTTCTTCTTATACCGTGAGAACCGAAAAATTTTATCCTTTATGTCGGAGGTATAGTTTCTTTTAAGGATATTATCTTTAATCTCTGCGATGTCGTTTATCAGATTCAGTTCTGCTTTAGCCCTATGATTAGGATCATCTTGGTTTATATTTTTAAAATGAAATTGGAATAGGAACTCTGGTATATTGAGGCTACCTTCGACAATCTCATAGAATTTTTGTTTACCATTTTCCATAATAATCTGGTCTGGGTCTTTATCCAACGGCAGAGTTACAACGGTAAAAATATTATTAACATTGATATCTGGCAACAGCCGTTTAGTCGCACGATAGCTAGCATTAAGTCCTGCGGTATCACCATCGAAACACAGGATCGGTATACATTGTCTCTTCCACAGATTTTGCATTTGTAGTACAGAAATAGCGGTACCTAGAGTTGCTACGGTATTATTTATATTGACATTTGTCAGTGCAATTACATCGATATAACCTTCTACTACGATGATATCTTTTTGCCTAGAATCGATTGCATTTCTAAAGTTAAAAAGGACGGTCTTCTTCGAGAAAAGTCTATTTTCGGCAGAATTGATATATTTAGGCATCTGTTGATCATCTAGAACTCTACCACCAAAAGCGATACACCTATTCTTATAATCTAAAACTGGAAACATAATTCTTCCGTAGAATGCATCATATTTACGATTTTGTTTACTAGTTTTAATGATACCTAGAGCTTGAGCAATTTCCACCCATTTTTGTTTATCGGCAGGAATATCGTCTATAAAACTTTTGTACTTCGGAGAGAATCCTAGAGCTTGACTTTTGATAGTATCGAGAGAGAGTTTACGACTACTGGTCAGATATTGCAAAGACGAAGAATTTGCTAGAAGTTGTTTATGATACCAAGATTTGAGCCATTCCATAAATTCTATATCGAGTTGAAATTGAGATATTTTTTCTTTATCTTTGGCAGAATATTTAGGGAGTTGCACTCCGGATCTATCGGCAAGTTCTTTTAATGCCTCTGGAAAAGACAACTTTTTAAAATCTATCAGCCATTGAAAGGCATCGCCTGAAACTTCACAACCGAAGCAGTGGTAGAAACCTTTATCGTCATTGATGTGGAAAGAGGGGGTCTTTTCGTTATGAAATGGACAGCAGGATACGAAAGTATTTCCCCGCCGTTGCAAGGAGATACTATCTCCTATCAGTTCGGAGAGGACAGTCCTTTGAACGATTTCACTTTTAATTCTATCTTCGATCATACTTAACCTATTATTTTGAGTCATCAAAATGCATTATATCATAAATTGTAGTCTAGAAAGTTTAAAAATCAAATAAGATAAACTAGATCCAAAATATCAAAGCTAGTAATAGGAGAGACAGTAGGATAATAAGTTTAAAATGTTTAGTAAATATAAAGTTAAACTCTTTTTGAAATTTAGAGAGTATCCAGATCGAGATTGCGAACCGCAGTCCCCTTCCAATTAAAACGGTCGTTATAAAAACAGGAAAAGACATAGAGTACATTCCGGCTACAAAAACGGTCAACTTAAATGGCAGTATAAAAGTTGCACCTACAAAAACTACGATCCACCCATATTCTTCCATCAGTTTGTATGTTGAGGCGATTTTTTCTTGTGGTACGATATGGTTTAAAAAAGGTTCTATTCCGTTAAAAAACAAGGCACCTAGAAAATAGCAAATTATGGCACCGATAACGGAGGAGAGTACGGCGACGATCCAAAGGTTTCTATATTTTATTTTATTTTTCAGAGCAATCAATGGCATAAAGAACATCTCTGCGGGGATATGTAGAAATATAGCCTCAAGAGCGACTAGCAGGGAAAGCAGAGGGTAAATAATTTTGGAATTTACGGTATCTTCTAAATATTTTTGAATTTTTTTCTGCATATTTATGTTCTGTTATATATCTAAAGTTAATTTAATAGGAGTATGATCGGATGGTTTCTCGAGCAGTCTATACTCTGTTAGTATTTCCATAGATCGAACTTTTCCGACAAGATTTTTTGTAGTTAAAAAATAGTCTAAACAGATACCTTTATTGAGATCCCTTCTAGTATTTCTATAACTCCACCATGTATAAGAGTTTTTCGTCGGATATAGGAATCTAAATATATTGGTCCAGCCATCGGCGGTCCAGTCAGTCATAAATTTTTTAGCTTCATCCGAGTAGATTGCTAGATTTTTTATAATTTTTTCATCATAGACATCTTGAGATGCGAGAACAATGTTAAAGTCTCCAGCGATTACTATGTTATCGTATTCACCTTTGACGGTCTCTATATATTCAGAAAATTTCTTCGTCCATTCCATCTTATAGAAGAACTTTTCGGATCCTATATCTTGTCCGTTAGGCATATAGACATTTATAAACAAAGTGTTATCTATGACGGCTTGAATAAATCTAGCATTGGGATCTTCGGCAAAAGTAGGGAGTCCTTTAATGACATCTTCAGCCCTCGATTTAGAGACAATAGCTACCCCATTATAAGACTTCTGTCCTATGGCAGTTATATTATACCCTATGGTATGAAAGAAATCTATCAGTTCATCTATCTTTTCCATCTTGATCTCTTGCAGAAGCAGTACATCTGGTTTTTCATTTTCTATTATCTGTTGCACTATATGAAGTCTAGCGCGAATAGAATTTATATTAAAAGATATGACTGAAAACATTTTAGATAGTAGTAAAAAAATAGTAATAAATCAAGAGGTACAACTAATTCTAAACATATTTAAACTTAGTTAACTTGCGAAATTTAAAAAAGCAAATAGACTAGTTAAAGGCGGGAGTATTATTATGACTTTACAAGAATCAACTTACAAATTAAAAGTAGGATTTGAAGATTTTTACAGTTTATTATCGTCTACCGTCAAAAACGATGTTAGCGGAGACATATTGATAGTTCCGAAGTCTATAGTATCACACGGGTTAAAAGACAGACTATTAAAAAGGGGTTTTGTAGGATTATTGCCAAAAATAATGACCTGGCAGGAGATACTATCTGAATCTGGAGGTTTATTAGTCGGCGAAAATTGGGTAGACGATAATCGGCATAAAAACATTTTTGTAATTTTATCTATTATGGAGTTCGTTCAAAAGAGAGACGACACATTAACATATAGTCGTGCTTTCAGCGAGAGCGAGCTATTAAAAAGATGGCTAGACGGAAACGACAGAGACGGAATAGAAGACTTTTCCACGGAACTAGAGAACATAATTAGCGAATACTCTGTCAGTTATAAAAGTTATAATCACGACAACAAGATGAACTTATTACGAGACTTTTTATCTTGGTACGAAGACAACAGTTCTAGATTTTTTTATAAAGAAAAAAGCAGACGGTTATCAAAATTGCACAATTACTTTAAGAATTTTTCAGGTTCTATCACGGGAGTCTTGACTTTAGATAATATATCATTTGACAGGAGGGAGTTGATCCGTGGAATATCATCGAACAGTAAAAGTTGCCTAATTTTGCCTTACAGTTTTACAGAGAAACTATCCGCAGATAGTCCTATAGACATTGATAATCAGCTTCGTAGTTTCATAGAATATACTGGAGATATGGTTCTAGAACAAGAAGAGAATTTGCAGAGCCGATTTGCGAAGATATTCGAAGGTTCTATCTTTGACGAGGGGTTAAAAAACAGAATTGTAAAGAACGGTGATATGGAAAAAGTAGAAGAGCTATTGACTACAAAATATGATGATATGTTAAATATATTATCGAGCAATCTAAACACAGACTTATTAAACGGTGAGAGACCTATAATAGTCACGGGTTGTTATGAAGAGGCATCGTTATTAGAGAATCATCTATCGGCATTAAATTTCAGTACAAATCACGAGTACCCTATAAACGGAATAGAAAGTCTGAGCGGGATATTCATAATCCAATTATACAATTTTATACTAGAAGATTTTAGCATCTCCGACCTTCTAGGAATATTACATCATCCATTTCTAAACGAGGGAGAAAATTATAAAAGTATGTTATCTTACTTTGAGAGAGAAGTATGTCATAAAACGAGATTAACAAGTTTAGAAGATACGATTGAAGTGGCTAAAAGGTGGCTAGAATTATTACCTAACGATAAAGAACTAGAATTCGGAGAGATTGAAAAGACAGAGATAATAAAATATGCGACAGAATTATTGGCATATCTAAAAAGTCTAAACGAAATTATAGGTTCGACTAGAAACAAAGAGAAGTCTTATAACAAGGCGGAGTTAAAATCATTATTTACAAACATATTATCTAACATAGATACAGAGGAGCAGGATGAAAATTTATTCTTCACTAACCTATTTACATTTTTAGAAGATCTACCGAAAATTGATTTTAAATTGACCGACTTTAGGATTGTCTTAAAATATTATATAAAGGGCGAAACACATTATAGAAAAATAAAAGACATTAGGATAGTCGATATTAGCGATATAAATTTATACAGAGATAATTATAGTAAAATTTATGCATATAATATGAGCGAAGAGAGCTGGGGCAAGAGGCAAACTCACGAGCAGTTTCCGCCGTTACGACCGACTAGAAGCACTGCGAATTTTGAGTACGGATGCAAAAACTTTTTAAATCTATTTAGTCAGTCTAACACCAAAAAAATAGTATTTCTCCGCAGTTCTTATAAAAACGGCGAGATTCAAATCGAGTATAACATCTTGAGATATTTTAAGGAAAAATTACGATTAGCAGGTCTATCTATTACATCGTCAAGTTATGAAGTAAATTACACTATTACTAATCAAGAAAATTTGACACCTGATTATATAAACATTTCTAGCAAGAACTTTCCTAAAGAGCTATATGTTAGTCATATAGAAAGTATAATCGACAGTAGCGAAACTTTTTATCACAAGCAGATATTGAAGTTGAGAGAAACTAGAACTTTGACTTCAAAATGGGATTATGGGGAATTGGGCAGTCTAATTCACGAGGCTATAGAAAATTACATTAAACAGGGAGATTTTGACGGAGATCTAGAATCGTGTCTATCGTCTTTTAAGAAACATTACGAACTAAAATCGCGGGGCAATCTAGGCCAGCTATCGTATGCGATAAACAGTATAAAAAATGCTGGAACTTTTTTATATAACAATCTAGAGAATTTATACAACATAAAAAAGAGCGAAGAGAAATTAAGCGGACAACTATTTGGAGGTGTCTTCAGTGATGTTAAAACCAGTGCGGTAGTCGATTTAATCTGTTATCAAGAAGACAAATTAAAATTTATAGACTTTAAAAGTTGGAATTTATCTAAAAAGCATTATAAAATACAGCTACCTATAATATACAAATTGCTAGAACAGAGTGTCTCGTATGAAAGTTATGCTAAAAACATTGAGTCTAACATCTGGTATCATATGAGTTCATCGAGAAATTCTAATATTGCAAAATATGATGCTTTTACGATGGAGAAGGAATATAAATCTTTAGATGATGATTTATCGAAAAAAATAGAATATAATAATGGTATGTATAAGCTACTATTTAAAAGAAGATCCAGAGATTTTCTATATTCTCTATTTAGATATGACAGTCGTGGGACATACGGTACTAATCTAATCTAGAATCATTCAACGGCTGTTATGGCTCTAATACCACCATCTGCGGATAATTGAATAACATGAAACTTTTTCTTAACATCTTCGAGGAGATCCAGTTGACTATAGTGATCTGAAGTCTCTAGAATTCTATCTACGAGAGTTTTGTATGCCCCTTGAACGGACTCTGCATGAATAGTTGTATAAAAATGCGAGTGTCCTGTATTTACGATGGACCACAAAGCAGATGCATTTTGCATAGAAATTTCCGATCCTATTATTGCATTGGGAGAAAATCTTACTATTAGATCTATAAGATGCTGATAAGAAAATTTGTTAGTCGCTTGAGTTCTAGAGAGTATAAAATGTATATGATTTTTTTGTGGTACAGACAACTCGTGTGTATCTTCCACCGTGATAATCCTCATAGAACTTTTGAGTTGTGATATTATGTAGTTTAAAAGAGAAGTCTTCCCCGTCGCCGTTGCCCCACTAATAATAATAGGTTTACCTGATTGAATTAAAAATTGAATCTTACGAAAGGCATCGTCTGGCAAATCATATTCTGTCTTATTGATCTGTTTCAGAGGTTGTCCCTCCTCTACATGATAAGAGCCTAGATCATACCCTCCGGCTTTTGTTGCAGTTCTAATGACGAGTGCTACTCCTCCCTTTGAGTCTTTAGAATCGAACATAACATTTTTACCGATTATTCCAGAAAATCTATGTTCTCCGGGCAGTGTTGCATATATCATAGGAAAGCCAGATTGCGGATTGAAAGACAGTTGATAAAAAGAAGAAATTATATGAAACAGATCTTGAAAATATTTTGTGGTGAGTTTTGGATCCTTTTGTTCTACCCATTGCGGATTCATATTCCGCAGTCTCAACCAAACCGAGTGAGTATTATTGACGGCAATTTCTTCTATCCAAGGCAAAGAATACCATTTATGTAGAGGTTTTAAAATTTCATTAAGTACAATTGACATCGTTCTCTCCTATATAAATTATATATTAAAAAGGTTGTTTAGTAAACCCTAGAATCTACTTTGAAACATTTCATTTAAAAGCTTTTGTCTGTGTGAGCTACAGATATTATTCTCACGGATCTAGCTCCCTTCTCTAACAACTCTTTGGAACAGGAATTTGCGGTAGCACCGGAAACTAGAACATCGTCAACGAGTAGTATATTTCTATTTTTGATATCGTCTATATATTTAACTAAAAAGGCATCTTCTAAATTTTTCCTACGGTCTTTCACAGACAGATTCTTTTGAGGGGCATCAAATTTACACCTAGTCAAAGCCCTAAAATTGATAGACACATTTACATCTTGCCTCTTCAACTTTTTATATAGACTTTTGGCTAGCATAGCAGATTGATTGAAGCCTCTTTTAACTAATCTCTTTTTATGCAGAGGAACGGGAACTATAATTAGATCTAGATTTTTCCAGTCATCGAGGAACGATGCATTATTATTTTCCATAAATTTCAGTGCAAGTTGTCGACCTAAAAAGTCTATTGATCTCATCTTATTATTATATTTGAGACCGAGTATTAACTTTTTGATCAGCTCTTCGTAGATAAAACAAGTTTTGGCTTCAAAAAAATTCGGTTCATATTTATGACAGTTAAAACAGATAGTACTATCTTCGGGTTTAACTTTAGAACACAACCTACAGGAATTTTCGGAAGGCACCTTATATTTTAATTCTACAAAGCAGTTATGACAAACGGAGGAGGCTTCAGTGATAACATTGTGGCACCCTAGACAGACATTGGGATAGATAAAACTAATAATATTCCACCCTATCTGCGATATTTTCGATCTAGTAGTTTTGAAAGATATTAAAAATTGAGGTATGTATCTTGAGTACAGTTTTACCATTGCATAGAGTTAACTTTATTGGAGGTACTAGACCCAAAGATATCTACTTGTTCACGACTAGGTTTACCTTTGAGTTCTATAATTTTCAAAATCATAGTATGTTTATCGCGGGGTGTGAGAACGGGAAAAATTCTTCTATTTGATATACCTTCATTATTGAGAATTTCCTCAATTACGGCTAACCTAGAAGCAGTAACCTTCTTGATTTTATCGTTAATCACAGTTTCGGTACTCATCTGAATTTGAATACCTTGATTAGGCTTTAGCAGTATCATCTGTGCGAAGTCTTTTATAAGTTGATAGTTCATCATAGACAGAGAAGTTTTATCTTCTTGAAAATGTAGTTTAACGGCAAGTTGAGATATGCTACCGACTTTATTTTCCCTCACATTTTTAGATACACTAGACTTCTGATTATATTCGTCGGCGATGTCTAGATCTTCATAGTGTTTTTCTCTATTATCGGCAAGCAGAGAGATATGTTTATTACTAGAAATGTATGTCGAGAAAAATTCTTTTCGAACATCTATATTATTGCTATAATCAGAACTTTTATCGTCTAAAACTTTAGTAACGATACCGTCTTCACTTGTGTTAAAAACGACAGGATTATCACTTACTTTATTATTATTTTCTTCTTTCATAGTAGAGATTATTATATCTTGAACTTGATCTTTTTCGTTGTTATCTATAAGAGAGATATTTTTTTCTTCTTCGGATTTTTTTTCAATAACAGGCAGATAGAACACCTTTTGAGAGGTCAAAGCAAAGTCGATTTTAGGTTCCGTGTTGTCTATAATATCGTCTGAATTTTCGGCTATCTCTTCCATCGTCAAGGCTTCTTCCATTGCCAGAGCTTCTTTCACAGAAAATTTCTCTTGAGAATAAAGTTTATAGAGGTCTTCATAGCGGGTATTTTCATTTGCTATATTATCTACGGCTACTATATTCTTTACTTTTTCATATTGATTATCATCTTCTACTATATTTTTTACTTTTTCATATTGATTATCTTCTTCTACTATATTCTTTGCTTTTTCATATTGATTATCATCTTCTAGTATATCGTCTATACCTTTGAGAGTCGAACTCTTGTTCCACACATTGATAGAGAGTTTAACAGGTTTCAATTTTTCTATTGATTCATTTCTATTTACATTTCTATTAACAGGTCTTATTTTTTCTATTCTGTCTTCTTTATTATCTTCTACCCTTTTTACGGTTAACTCTTGCGGTATTTTTTTAACAGGTTCACTTTGTCTTTCGATGGAAGAAACTGAATATGCGGAAACAGTCTTCAAAGACGGGGAAGAGATATCGTTAGAGAGAAAGAAAGAAGAAGAGTGCAGTCTATCGATATTAAAAACAGCGACAACAAATGGCACTATAAAAATAATATAAAATTGTTTCACTTTCTGAACCTATGATAATAATTACATACCATAATAGCGGACTAATAGCGGTAAAATCAAGCAAAAAGTTCATAAAACATTGAGGGCGGATTATTAAGTTCTATGCAAGAAAATTTTCGGTATTGATTTCTTCAAAAGAATAGTTATACTATATCAAATAAAAAAGGAAAAAAATGCCTAAAGAAGGAATGTTGCAAGCGACTGGGATAGTGGTAAAAAAGCTACCTAACACGATGTTTAGAATTGAATTAGAAGGAGAGGAAGGCATCTCTGGTCACGAAGTACTAGCGAGCATCTCTGGCAAATTGAGAAAATTTAGAATACATATAGCTATAGGCGACAGAGTTGATCTAGAAATGACACCTTACGATCTATCGAGAGGCAGAATTATATCTAGAGAAAAGAACAAACCTATTACTAATGACTCTACATCAAAAGACAAACCGAGTCCATCTAAAGATTAAAGGATACTATTATGGTAAAAAGAACCTATCAACCGTCTAATCGTAAAAGAATTAGAAAGCACGGATTTTTAAAAAGAATGGCTACTAAAGCAGGAAGAAATATTCTAGCGAGACGGAGAGCCAAAAACAGAGTTCGTTTAGCTTGTAAAAAAACAAGAAATTAGTTATATTTTGACAGTTTACTGTGAGATTTAAAATATGAAGTATTATAGTAGAATGAAGAAAACGGCATCGTTTAATACCTGCTATAAGAATAAGTGGGTTAGCGCTATTGGTGTTAAAATTTTCAGATCGACGAAGCCAAGTTTAATTCCTTTAATGGGAGTTAGTGTATCTAAAAAGAATGTTAAGAAGGCGGTCGACAGAAATAAAGTCAAAAGACTTTTACGGTCATTATTCAGCAAATTAGAATTAGATATGACTTCCCCGTATAATAACATAGTACTAGTCGGTTATAAAGAGTTATTAGAAGCAAATTTTGAAGAGACTTTGTCCTCTATAGAGAAAATCATTAAACAGAAAAAAGAGAAGGATACAGAATGAAAAAGTTATTCCCCGACAGCATAATTCCCCCGCGAGACAGCTACAAGTCTACTAGCGAAGTTAAGAAGAAACCGTCTTTTAAGAAGATGATATTTTTATCTATTGTTTTGTATGCACTATTATTATGGCTATTTCCTATAGGCGGAAACAAGACTATAGAAGAAGACAAAGGTAAAACTGCTATAGAGATGAACAAAGTATTGGAGTTAAAGGAAGACAGAGTTAAATTAGAGAACGGCGATTTATCTCTATCGTTAAACCTTTATGGCAACAGGATAGACGACTTTAAAAACAGAGATATCGACACTCCCCTATTGAGTTCTGGAGTACGATTTATAGAGATAGGAGAGTCTACACAACACAAAGATATAAAATGGGAAATAGAAAGTAGAACTTCGAACAGCATCGTGATGAAAAGAGGATTAGACAATAAGACTCACATTGTCCGTGAGGTAAAATTATTAGAGGACAGAATTTTATTATCTGACACTATAATCAACAACTCAAACACTAAATCGATACTACTTCCTTATACTAGGGTTGTCAGCGACACTTATATATCATCTGATTCTAGCATTCCGTTTGGAAAAAACGGTGCTATATACAGCACAGACGAAAAGACAGAGATCGTCAAATTCAAGAAGATAGATGGGGAAGATAGAGCGGTATTAAATAAAGAAGGGATGTTAGGATTTACTTACCCCTATCATACAACATTATTACAGAGCGGTATAGAGAGTTCTAAATTACGGGTTCACGAAATATCTAACTTTGTAAATACGAAGGGAGAAAAGTCTTCAAGGTATCAAGTTGATCAAATGAGCGATGCAGTGATTATCAATTCAGGAGAAAACACTAAACTAGACTATGTTATCTATAGCGGTATAAAGAGACAATCTACGATAAACGGTATAAGCGAAGGGGCAAATTCTATACCAGATGCGGGAGACAGTATAGTTTATGGTCTATTAAAATTTTTAACATACCCTATGTTAAAGCTACTAGAATTTTTACACACTCATATATTATCATTAGGTCTTGGCATAATGTTATTTACTATAATAATAAAATTATTGATGTCTCCGTTAACGAGGAAGGCATTCGGTTCTATGGACAAGATGCGATTATTGCACCCAGAAATGACGGCAATACAAAAGCAGTTTAAGGGCAATCCATCGGCATTACAAATAGCACTATTAGGACTATACAAGAAGCATAAGGTAAATCCCTTCAGCGGTTTTTTCTTCTTACTATTACAAATGCCTATATATATAGCTATATATAAAGTATTGATAATAGACACAGACCTATATAATAATGGTTTTCTATGGATAGAGAGTCTACACAAGCCTGAAACAGTTACGGTATTGAATTTATTCGGTTTAATCCCGTGGGCAGGTGCCAGCGAGTTGTTAGTGATAGGAGTTTTACCTTTATTGATGGCTATTACTATGTGGATGCAACAGAAGCTACAAACAAAGATATCTGGTAATACGACGAACAGTATGAAATGGATAAAATATCTACCGTGGGTATTTATGTTTCTATTTGCGACTATGCCGTCGGGTGTAATGATATATTGGGTATTATCGAATATATTGATGATAGTGCAGTTGTATATATTTAAGAAGATATATATCTAGTATTTGACAAAGGTTGACAACGAAAAAATCCGTTCTATACTTAACATATAGTAGAAACCAAAAGGAGAAGCTATGACAACAAAAAAATACGAATTTATCGGAGAACCAAAGTTGATTGGAGGTATATTACTTCACCGTATCAGATCTTTAAAGAACTTCGGCGATGTTAAAAAAGGCGACATTGGCGGTTGGATAGGAAGCGAGAAGGATCTATCACAAGAGGACAATTCTTGGGTTCCACTACTTTCTGTTGTATCTGGTTATACAAAGACTAAAGTCAAAGAACAGAAACAAAGAAGAAAAACTAGACTACTGGGATTTGGATCAGGTCAAGAAAGATAATAGAACATCTATAAACAAAAAAATGAAGGAAACAACTATGACAAACAAATCAATTAAAAACAAAATGAGATTGATACTCGAAGAACTTTTAGATCGCGAGTTACGGATACAAAGAGAAAAGAAGGTTAAAGAAAAAATTCTTATCAAAATTTTCAACAGAGAAAAATCTATATCGCCGAATAATATGAAACTCTTTATCAAAACCCTTATTAGACCAGATTCAGATAAATTAATAACGGAAAAGTTAAAAACTATGATAGCTAGGATAGAAGGATATACAGAAGAGAAGAAAAGCCATAGTTGTGAATCATATGAAGATAAAGATATAAGACAACTTGATACGAAAAAAACGATAGAAAGATAATCAAGTCGCTCTTGTATTTCTACACGATTATGATTATATAGTAGAAATGAGACAGTTATACTTATTATTAGTTATATTATTATTTCCGAGCATTTTATTGGGTACATCTTCTAGTAGTACTTTCTCGTCTCGACTAGGGTATTTATCGTCAGGAGACGATATCTACGGAGGCATATTCTTATCTAGCAGTTATAATAACGAGTTAGAAGATTTCTTATTGGATCGTCTATATTCTTCAGTAAAACGGGTATCTACGAATTTAGAAGTTTTAGACAACCTTACGATATCATTAGACATAAAAGAAAACCTCTATTTTAATAACGGAGAAAAAATAGATGCCAGTTCTATTAAATCTTTGATAACAGATATGTCTACATCAGACAGATTATTAAGTTCCTATTGGGGAAAATTACAGATAATTGCAAATGGAGACAAAGTTATTATCAAAAGGCTAGAAAAAAATATCAGTCCAAGTTATATATCTAGCATTCTAAATTTGCATGTATATTCCCGCGACTTTTCCACGGATCTATCCAAAGAAGACATCACTAACATTTTCGGAGACAGAGGAGAATTATATAGAACCACCGAAGGAGAAACTCTTGTTTTAAAGTTAGAAAAAGTAGAACTAATTTTACACCCCTACCCTACGGTAGTCGAGCTAGCGAACTCTTTTAAATCGGACGACATAGATATAGTACTAGAAAATCTATATAGTACGGAAGACACATTCGGCGGTCGACCCAGGCAAATTTTGGACGAAGAAAAACTAGAAGTATTATCGTTAGTTATCAACCCTACATCTAGAACATTCTCTAACAGAGACATAAGACGAGGTCTATCCTATGCACTAGACGACTCATACTATTACCCAGATAACAAAGAACTAGATATATTCAAGAACGGTCTATCGTTATCTATGTTCTCATATAACTACCCTACAGAATACAGAGACAGAAAAGAACTAAGATTTTCTCCTAGTACAGAAAATTTCACGAGTAGATTGAGAGCAAGACAGTGCAACTTTTCCAAAAGACCTAATACTCCACAGAATTTTTCGTCTCCTTTACCTCCTACAGAAAACCGTGTTGCCAGAGCGGTAGAACCTAGTAATTTTATAGGAAATTGTGATAATATAAACCGTGGCACACTACAAGTCCGTCTAACTGCGGGACGATCGATACTATATAACAACGGCTTCGGCAGATCATTTTCTAGAGTTAAATTACTTTTACCTTCGTGGTATAATATAAAGACTTCTAATTCTGGCATCTTGTGGGAGTATGTAGAGAACTTAAAAAGTCTAGGCATAAGAGATGTGGAGGTTATCGTCTCAAAGAACAGACGAGATTTTGAAAAACGGCTACACCGTGGAAATTTTGACATAGCGGTAGTCCGCGGAATACCGTTTAAAGACGATTGGAAAATAGTGGTATGTAGTAGTTCATCGTTTAATAGTTGTATGCCGACTATATTACCTCGTCATCTCCAAAAGATATCTAGAAGCTACGAGTTAGAAAAAGATTTAAAAATCAAAGCCTTCCAAAAGAATTTTTTCAGCAGAAATCTAGAGTGGGAATTTTTATTTTTACCGTTAGTAGTAAAACCACAGATGTTCATAACGAAATAGGTTGACAATTCAAAATTATCAGTCTATATATAATATATAAAAAAACAAAAAAAGGCAATACAATGTTCTTACAAAAATATGAGTTGACTGAAGAAACAAAAATAGTCGAAGGAAAGACACTTTATTGCCTTCGTGCTATCAGAGACTTTGAAAATGTCAAAAAAGGCGATTTCGGCGGTTGGATAGAAAAAGACAGTTATCGTCTTGAAGTTTCTTGTTATATAGCATCATATTTGACTGTAAAATATTCAAAAGTTAAAAATATGTTCGATAAATTTATAGAACACTCAGAGAACGATCTAACGGATCTACATAAAGACGATTACGACTCTAAAAAAAATATAGCATCATATTTGACTGTAAAATATTCAAAAGTTAAAAATATGTTCGATAAATTTATAGAACAGTTAGAGAATAATCTAACGAATATCGACAAAGACTATTACAGCGATAAAAAATATATGGAAGAGAGAAAAAAACTAACTATAAAATACTCAAAAGTTAAAAATATGTTCGATAAATTTATAGAACAGTCAGAGAACGATCTAATGGATCTCGCCATAGACGATTACGACTCTAAAAAATATATAGAAGAGAGAAACAACCAAAAGGAAAGATAATGGCAATGATTATGAAAATAAAAAAAATGAAATACGAGTTTACTAAAGAAACGAAAAAAGTCGACGGTAAACTTCTATATAGGATAAGAGCCTTTAGAGACTTTGGCGATATTGATAAAGGTCAACTTGGCGGTTGGGCAGAAGGAAATTGGAATTTATCTCATGACGGCGATTGCTGGATACATGATGATGCAATGTCCTACGACGAAGGTTCAGTATCAGGCAATGCTCAAATATATGATAATGCCAAAGTATTTTATAAGGCAAAAATATCTGGAAATGTAGAAATGAGCGATACAGCTATAGCCTGTGGTAATGCTAATATATCTGGTGATGTAGTACTATCTAATAATGTTAGAATTGGTGGAGATGTAATTTTATCTGGAAACATAATGATAGATAAGAGAAGCAAAAAACATTTTAGAAAAGAAAACTATTTAGAGACTCGAGAAAATTACGGAAGAAGACGATTACAGCGATAAAAAAAGATAAAAGAGAGAAGCAACCAAAATAACAACCTAAAGGAAATATAATGGCAATGGCAATGGCAATGGCAATGAAAAGAGTAAAATACGAGTTTACTAAAGAAACGAAAAAAGTTGACGGCAAACTTCTACACAGGATAAGGTCTATTAGAGACTTTGGCTATGTTGATAAAGGTCAATTAGGAGGGTGGATTGAGAGTGAAGCTAATTTATCTCACAATGGCGATTGTTGGATACATGATGATGCAATGTCCTACGACGAAGGTTCAGTATTAGATAATGCTCAAATATATGATAATGCCAAAGTATTTTATAAGGCAAAAATATCTGGAAATGCAGAAATGAGCGATACCGCTATAGCCTGTGGTAATGCTAATATATCTGGTGATGTAGTAATACTTAATAATGCTAGAGTAGCTGGAGGTGTAATTTTATCTGATAATATAACAATAGATAAAAGAAGTGAAAACTATTTAGAGATTACGGAAAATTACGGAAGAAAAAGATAAAAGCCGTTAAAAAAATCGACTCTGCTATTGGGAGATCATTAGCAGAGTTTTTTTGTGCTAAAATTTATGGAGTTATCTATAAGATGTAAAATGGTGGGAGTAGATGGAATCGAACCAACTCAGCAAAAGCAACGGATTTACAGTCCGTCCCGACTCTCCAACTCCGGCGTACTCCCAAATATAGTTAAAAATAATCTATTTATATTAGAAAGTCAAACATATGAGTATAAAAGATTTACATTGATTTATGTCGATATAATAGAGCCGATTGCACGAGTCCTATTGCGATCATAGTCGCGATTAAAGAGGATCCACCGAAGGATATAAAAGGGAGAGGTTTACCTACTACTGGAAAAAACCCTAGAGCCATTCCCATGTTTAAAAAGGCAGACAGGAATAAGTTAACGGCTACTCCAAAAATAACCAGAGCCGAAAACGGGTTATTTATTTGTCGAGAGAGTTTAAATAAGATGGTTATTAACAATGCAAACAGAGCTATAACGATACAACCTCCGATGAACCCGAATTCTTCTAGAATCAGACTAAAAATGAAGTCAGTATGAATCTCCGGCAAAAATTGCAGATGGGCTTGAGTTCCCTGAAGAAATCCCATTCCGTTAAGTCCGCCGTTTCCTATAGCTATCTCGGACTGAATTATGTGATACCCTACTCCACTAGTATCGAAAGCAGGGTTAAAAAAGACTAAAATTCTATCTCTTTGATATTGATGCAAGCCGAACAACCAGATAAATGGGACGGCTACCAATAGTACAGCGAAAGTTCTCACAAAGAACCTAGACGACAAACCGGACACAAACAGAAATGCGACAAGCAGGCCGGAGCAGAGCATTGCGGTTCCAAGATCTGGTTGTTTTAATATAAAAATGAGAGGAATTATTACTAATAGAGATGGCACTAACCAAACTGTAGATCGATTTTCAAAGAGATCTGAAGAGAAATATTTTGCTAAAGCAAGGACTAGAGCTACTCTCAAGAATTCTGCTGGTTGAATGATGATACCTGCGATATTTATCCACCGTTGAGCCTCTCCAAGTTTTCCTACTTCTCCGACGACAAACACGAAGACGAGTAGAATCAGAGCTATTATATATATAGGATATGATGCTATCCTCCAGAAAGTGATTGGTACGAGTGTTACGACGAACATAGCGATAAAGCCGATAGCGAATTTACCTATTTGTGTATTTAGATAGGGAGTCCACGAGCCTACTTGAGTAGTACAGAAACCCCCACAATAAGTTTCTCCGGCAGAATATAGCATTACAAACCCGACGACACATAGAGTTATTACGAGTAAAAATATCTTAAAGTTTATCTTAAAAATTTTATGAATAGGAATAATCATAGTAAACTTTTATTATTATATTGGTCGACTACAAACTTTAGCAGTTGACTAGCGACATTTCCTGCGATAGATCCTGCACCATTATGATCTAGTACTACGGTTGCGACGAATCTAGGCGACTTATGCGGGGCGAACCCTGTAAACAGAGCATGAGGTCTAGAAAAAAAATCGGTAGTCTCTAGATGAACTAGATCTTCTCTTTCGGAGTTAGAAAACCCCTTCACTTGGGAAGTTCCAGTTTTACCGCCCATCTTTTCTTTACTACCTTTCCAAATATGAGAAGACATAAATGCAGTTCCCATATAATTATTGACTACACCTAGCATAGCCTTTTGTACTTGTTTTATGTGTTCTACATTCAAATTGAGAGTTTTAAATTCAGATTTATTTTTATGTTGTACTATCGTAGGTGTTATCATTTTATTAGTTAAAATTCTGGCCATCATAACAGTTAATTGTAGTGGGGTAGTCAAGAAATACCCTTGACCTATCATAGATATGAGTGAATCTCCGACTCTCCATTCCTCTCTAAATTTATCAAATTTATATTTAGGAGACGGGATAACACCGTCAATTTCTTGTAATAGATCCGTCTGCAAAAATTGTCCCAGACCAAATTTAGAGCAAAATTTTGCAAAATCTACGATATCTATTTTAGCACCTATCTCGTAGAAAAAAGTATCACAACTTTGAATAATGGAGTCAGCCAGGTTTAAATTTCCGTGCCCCCCTTTTTTCCAGCAGTAGTAGAACCTATCTCCAAAATGAGCTTTACCTTCACAGTTTACTGTATGATCTTTATCGAAGGTCTTATTTTGCATAGTATATAGTGCTACAAGCGGTTTAATTACTGAACCAGGCGGATAGTGTGCGGATATGGTCTTATTTATCAGCATTGAGTGAGGATTTTTAAAAAGTTTATCTGCGGTCTCTTGAGTCATTCTAGAGTTAAAAACTTGCGGATCGAAACTAGGATGCGACACCATAGCAATGATATGCCCCGTCTGAAGGTCCATTACTACGGCAGATCCTTGAGGATATTTTGCTAACAATTGAGATGCTTTCTGTTGAACTTTAGAATCTAGAGTCGTAAACAGATCATCGCCTTTAATAGGTTTAGTCTCGTGTGTAGAAGCTATATCTGCGATACCTAGAGCATTAGTATTGAGTCTAATACTCCCAAGTTTTCCACGAAGTTTTCTATCATACGACAGTTCTAATCCAAACTTACCTTTCTTGACATTGGAGTTAGCGAGAACTTGTGAGTAGCCTCTTTTCACATCAACTTTAGAAGGTCTTCCTGTGTACCCGACTATATGTGTAAAGACATCGTTAAAAGGATAGTCTCTTTCAAAGTCGTCTACAACGAGCAGTCCAGGCAGAGACAGAGATTGACTTAACAATATTCTTTTAACTTCACCGGACACATTATTTTTTATTAAAATGATCCTATTAGGATTTATCTTAATTTCGGTCAAAATTTTATCTAGTTGAGTAGAGTTTAGTCCGACTAGTTTAGCTATATTTTTTATGACACTATTATTAGAAGGAGCTTCGCTAGGAGAAAAATAGATTTTAGACAATTTTTTGGAACCTGCGATAATAGACTTATGTCTATCGAATATGTTTCCACGAGCTGGAGTTATAAAATAATAGAGAGATCTATTCTTCTTTGCCCTACTCTTATAGTATTTAGACTTAACAATTTGAAGGTTAAACATCTTATAGATAAGAAAAGCGAAGCCAGCTATAGTGGCGACACTAACGATAAAAGTTCTACGATCATATTCTGCGATCCAAGAAATCTTTACCATCTTTTCGAGAGCCATTTGTGTATATTAAAGGCTATGAGGAAGTAAAACGGATAGAGGATAATATTTAGCCCTGCGAATTTTATTGAATTTAGGAGTTGAGTTATGGATAAATCGGTTAGGGGAAGAAAGAGCAGTAAATTGAGGAGGACAGATAGAATAATAAAATATGGGAAAGCAAAATAAGGTGCGATAGTGAAAGGGAATTTCAAATTCAACAGAAAAATAATAGCGGTAGAAAGCACTATAATAGGAGAAAGTCCTATTAAAAGTTCTAGAATAAAAACAGGTATTATAATTTGAATAAAAGAGAATTTTGAAAATCCGACGATAAAAAACAACGGAAGTATCCAAAAGGTATAGAGCCAGTTATATTTGGACAAGAAGATAACTAGAAGGAAGTTTAAAACGATAAATAGGAAAGTACCTACTGTATACTTCAAACCTAATTTATTATATTTCATATTTTTGTATCCTCTACCCTCTGGTCGTCCAACTCTGTAGAAATTTTCTTAATCAAAGAATTATGATCTATAATTATGATATCTACGGATTTAATATTTTTTATATCTACGATAGGAGATGTATCTGTATCTTCACCGACGATTGCGACAGGAATATCTGGAATGGCATAACCATCGAAAATGAAGGTAGTAATTATCTCGTCTTTTACAAATTCAGATTCAGACTCTATCTTGAGGAGTTCATTTCCTTGTCCGTAAATTGTACCTATTGAGTTTGACTTTAGCCCTTTAACAGGAAACACGAACCTTCTATCAGAGATCAACCTTACCCGAGAGAAATCGGAGATTGTAGTCTCAACGATACCTACTAGCGAGTCTTGAAATACTACCATCATATGTGATTTTACACCGAGTTTTGATCCGGCATTGACTATAATAGATCTATCTAGAGGGTTTAGAGATTTAGCAACTATGTCTACTTTAATAGCATCAGACATTTTAAAGGATTCTACTGTATTAAATTGATTTATCTTGTCAAATTTCTGTTGTAGAACCTCTAATTGTACTAGACAAGAGGAGTATTGTTGTTTCATCTTATTGTCTACGATGATTGTGTTATCTTCAGAGTCATTATCTAGAAACATAGATATAACCGCCAGTTGAATTTTTTGCAGTCCGTTATCGGGAGTAATTTTTATCCAAAGAGGAGTAAAAGCGAGTATTAAAATGAGGCCTATTAAAGGGACAGTTCTAATAATAAAGGTTTTTCGATTACGATGTCTTTTCAGTGGCACGAGATATTCTCCTAAAATGTATAGTACTAATTTTATAGAACAGAAGAGTAAAAAGGTCAAGCATCGGTTTATAAAAAACGGGTTATGAGGCTTGCAATTACAATAAGAACTATTATACTTATAATGCTAGTTATTATAAAAGGGAAAGAAAAATGAAGATATTTTCATCATTAAAAAGTAAAAAATTACGAGGTAATGTTAAATTAGTGAGAAGAGGCAAGAGGGTCTTTTTGATAGACAAAGAAAACCCTAGATTCAAAGCATGCCAAGGCAAAAAATAGATACTTAACGGTTAATCTAGATTTATCTTTAATTTCTCCATAGAAGCCTGAATCTTTTCGGCTCTAGTTATAATGTCTTTATTGACTCCTGCCAATTTAGCTATATACAGTCCAAAAGAACTACCTGCATTACCAGGAATAATTTTATAGAGGAAAGACACGGCATCATTTTCTTCTACGATCTGCGGAGTATAGCACCCTATATTTTTGTGCGGTTTAGCGAGTTCAGTCAGTTCATGATAATGGGTTGCAAAAAGAGTTCTCACCCCTTCCTTTGCGAGAGTTTCTATTACAGACCATGCGAGAGCCATTCCGTCATAAGTAGAAGTCCCTCTACCCATCTCATCTAGTACTACAAAAGAATTTTTCGTGGCATATGTGAGCATATAAGCGATATCCATCATTTCCAGCATAAAAGTAGATTGACCTGCGATCAGATTATCTGAAGCACCTATCCTGGTAAAAAGTCTATCGACTATACCAAACTCTGCGGAGGATACAGGAATAAAGCTACCTATCTGTGCCATAACTATCAAAAGAGCATTAGTCCTTAAAAAAGTACTTTTGCCACCCATATTAGGGCCTGTAAGAATCCAAAGCGATTTTTTTGTATCTTCATCATTGAGTATAATATCGTTAGGCACGACGACTCCACCTTGTTTTGAATAGACATTTTGTAGAACTGGATGTTCGGCACCTTTAACGGAAAATTTAGTAGAGTTATCAAGCATAGGTCTTTTATATCCGAACTTAAAAGTTAGGGCGGTTAGAGAAGAAATAAAATCTACTTCTGCTATAACATCGGCTACGGATCGCAGAGACCAAAAGGCTTCTAAAGTTTGTAATACTACTTTATCGTATATCTCTAGTTCTATAGCGAGTAGTTGATTTTTGACGGTAATAGTTTCTGCCTCTATATCGATAAGTTCTTTAGTTAGGAACCTACATACATTGACTAGAGTCTGCCTAGAAGTAAAAAGTTCGTGTTCTATCAGTTTCTGTGCGAATCTAGAAGGAACCTCGACAAAAAGCCCTATAATATTTGTCCTCTTAATTTTCAGAGAAGGAATCTGCAAAATATCTTTATATTTGTTCTCTAAATTACTAATAACTTCGTCTTTAGAATTTATCAGCTTTCTGAAGAGATCTACTCTATCGTTAAAATTTTCTCTAACGAAGTTTCCGTCTCTGGTTAGAGCGGGCGGATTATCGATAATAGCTTTATCGATGGTATTAAAAATGTGATCATGAAACTCAAGTTTAAGTATCTGTTTTAAACAGTTCGGCATAGTAGTCTTACAGGTTCTATAGAATTCGTTGATAGTCTTTTGAGAAACGAGGACAGCGGTTTTAACGGAGACTAGATCTCTAGGCGAGTGATCTTTTGTAGAAAGTCTAGACAGCACTCTATGGAGGTCTGGAAAATTTTTGATATTAGTTCTAAAATTAGAATAGATATCTTTATGTTGAATAAAGAAGTCTATAGCATCGTATCGATCATAGATGAGATCTATATCTGTAGAAGGTCTTGCTAAAGCTGTTTTAAGAAATCTAGATCCAGGTGCCGTTATCGTTTCGTCTAGAGTCGCGAGCAAACTTGTGGAATATTTAGAATTTGGTTTTAATATTTCTAGAGACTCGAATGCGGAGTAGTTAAGTTTAAGGGTATTAGAATTATCGATAATTTGAACGGGGTTTAATTTTGGCGGATTCTCACAAAAGGTTCTATAAATATAATCACAAATGAGAGCTATAGAAGACTGTTGCGATTTAGAAAAATCTTTAACAATTTGAGAGGCATCTCCGTGGTACATCTTATTAAACATTTTTATAGGTTCTATAATTTTGAACCGTTGAGCGGGGATAAAAGTTATTTTATCTTTATAGTTATCTCGTAGAAACTGGATAGTATCTTTATCATACAGATCTTCTATACAGAGTATCTCTGCAATTTGAATCTTCGCAAAAAATTCTTGAATAGGCTCGTTAAGTGTTGCCGTATAAAATTCTCCTGTAGAAGTCTCACACCAGCTAACAGTAATTTCCTCTAGATTTTTCGGATTTGGACAGATAGCTACTAGAAAATTATTATCATTAGAATCGATGAGACTTTCGTCGCAGATAGTTCCAGGAGTAATAATTTTAGCCACCTTACGATCTACAAACTTTGCTCCTCTAGCCTTTGCCTCCTCTGGAGTTTCTGTCTGTTCACAAATTACGACTTTATAGTTCTTCTTAACTAATTGCGAGATATAACTTTTTGAGGCATGATGAGGAATACCGCACATATCAATCGGCTTATCTAGATATTTTCCTCGAGCGGTCAGTACTATGTCTAACTCTTTAGAAGCTATGACGGCATCTTCAAAAAAAATCTCGTAAAAATCCCCTAGTCGAAATAGTACTATAGCTTCCTTGTGAAGTTTTTTAATATCGACATATTGTTGCATAACTGGAGTAAGACTTCCTGCATTATGGTCCATTATCTATCTTATTTAGAGTCTACAGATTCATTTACATCTGCAAGTTTTAGTTCCATAGTCCGAAGATATTCTTGAGCTTCCTTATGGATTTTGATTGCCTCTTCGTATAAAGACATAGAATTTTCAATAGAGACATCAGCCTTTTCCAGTTCTTGAACTATGGAAGAAAACCGTTTCATTTTCTGTTCGAAGTTATCGGTCATACACGATCCTTTAATATTTATAGATATTTTATGTTATAATTAAAAGGACTAGAGAAAGCAAGGTTAATATTGACGAATCTACTTTAAAAAAACACAGAATTATTTGCAATCAAAATTAAAACTCTTTATACTATTACAATAAAGGAGTTTCTAATGGATTTTCGCAGATGGATCACGGCATTTATTCTTATAGGTGTATTATTACCGATATTGTTATTTTTTCCCAGCTACAGTTATATATTATTAACGATATTATTTTTAGGCATATGGGGGGAATGGCAAAGAGTATTTTTCCCTAAAAAGCGGTTTAAGCTAAAATTATATTTAGCTATTATAGTTCTAGGGGACTTGATATATCAGTTATTGAGTCATACATCTAATACTATATTGACATCGATATCATCGGCAGGATTTTTGACTATAGGACTATTCTTATTATTATGGAGCATCAACTATACTAGAAAATTATTGAGTATAAAAGACAGATTTATCTATTTCAGCGGTATATATTTAATACTAGGATGTTTATTCAGTGTCCATACTTTAATCTATTTCGGCTATGAGTTATTACTATTACAACTAGGAATATTGATAGGTTTAACAGATAGTATCTCTTATGTATTCGGTAAATTTGTTTTGAGAAAGAATAAGCATCTATTGTGGGTCGCTATAAGCCCTAAAAAAACATGGACAGGATTTTTGGCTCCTCATATTATATGGACAGTAATCGTGGGGGTAGTATCTATGTATCTATTCGTAATAGCAGGAACACAGTTTATAAGAGGCTTCGAATTACCGATTAACCCTATAGACAGTCGTTTAGTGGGAGCCTTATTGTATGTGGTACCTACAGTCTATACATTGATATTTATGAGTCAAATGGGAGATCTATTTGCATCTTGGGCGAAGAGAAGTATGCGAGTTAAAGACTTCGGGAACATCTTACCAGGACACGGCGGATTATTAGACAGATTTGACAGTTATCTATTTACTCTTCCATTTATAGGTGTAGTAGTATTTATATACGAGATATTGATAAGAAACACTATATATCATCTATAGTACTTTATTGGAGTTAGACTATCAAAAAACATAAATTAAATCCAAGGTAAAAAATAATGTTAGTAGCAACAATAGTAGCTCTTTTTATAGTAATTATGATACACGAGTTAGGTCATTTCTATTTTTGTCGCAGAGCTGGAGTTTATGTAAAATCGTTTTCTATAGGATTCGGAAAACCCATATGGAAAAGAACCGACAAACACGGTACAGAGTGGAGAGTTGGGTGGCTATGGTTAGGCGGTTATGTTCAACCACACGGACAGAGCGATATCCTATCCCAAAAAGAGAAGGATGCATATTCTAAAGAGGACAGAAAAGGACATTTTGCTTTTATCAGTTATACTAATAAATTGTTAATAATGTTCGGCGGAGTTTTATTTAACTTTATAACTGCCTTCATCTTATTGTGGGGTCTATTCTTTTTCAAAGGCATTCCTAGCACTGGTTATACGATATCTGAAATAGTGGTGTCTACAGAAAACGAGCCTTCAAAATTTCAGGTTGCAGACAAATTACAGAGTATAAACGGAGTTAGTGTTGCGGAGAAACACCCCGTCAGAATCTTACGAGAGTCCGAGTCAGACAATTTTACGGTTGTGGTAAAAAGAGGCGAAGAGGATGTTAAAATAAATTTAGTATTACCTCAAGAAAATCGCAAAATGGGAGTTATGTTGTCTAGCGAAATCAAAGATTTTTCACCTCAAAACATTTTTCAAAGTTGGCATTCGGCGGGTATAGAGTTCTACAAACAGTTAAGCAAAGTGTTTAATACAGTTAAAGGTCTAATTACGGGAGTCTATAAGATGAACGAAATGGGCGGGTTGATAACTATAGCAAAAATGTCTGGCGATGCTTTAAGCAGTGGAGTATATATATACATATTTTGGATAGTAGTATTGCATATTAGCATAGGTTTTTTCAATCTACTTCCTATTCCAGGGCTAGACGGCGGGCATATTGTGTTTACGATTATAGAATCTATAATCCGCAGACCATTACCACCGATATTTATAAAAGTAGTGTTTAATTTAGGGTTCATTCTTTTAATAGGACTAATGATATATGTATTGTGGAATGATATTGTAAGAATGTTATGATGATAAGGTTATATCATCTTTATTTTCTATTGAGTTTAACTCTTATATTTTCTTATCCTGTTGTGTCGTCTCCTACAAAAGAAGTACAGTCAATAGAAGTTTCTGGATCGCACCGCCTAAACATAGAGTCTATAAAATCTTTATTACCTATAAAAAAGGGCGATAATATTACTGAAGAAAAAATTCACGGTGCATTAACAGAAATGTACTCTAGCAAATTTTTCTCACATGTAGATATAAATTATGATAGAGGCATACTATACCTAAAAATAGTTGAGGTACCAGTAATAGCGGACATATCGGTAGAGGGCGAAAGAGGCATCAGCAAAGGCGACATAAAGGCAGAAGTTCATTCATCTTTACGATCTCCCTTTCAAAAGTCATTAGCATCTCAAGATGTTAGGAGGCTACTCTCATTATATAACCGCCACGGCTATAACAAGACATCAATAGAATACAGTACAGTCGACCTAGACGAAAACAGAATCAGTCTATCATTTAAAATAAACGAGGGGTATAAGACGAAGATAAAAGAGATAGAGATAAAAGGATCTAAAGCATTTTCTAGCAGGGAATTAAAGAGGCAGTTATTATCGAAGAAACAGAAATGGTGGAGATTTTTGAGCAAGAGGGATGTATATGACAAAGAACGAATGGAGCAAGAGCTATTGATGTTAAAGTCATTCTACGGCTTCGAGGGATACCTAGATTTTAAGGTTGTGTCTAACCGTGGTGTCTATACGGAGGAGGGAAAATATTACAGTTGGTTCATAGAAATAGAAGAAGGCGACAGAAGTAAATTAAGACATATTACGATAGAAAACCCGTATAAAGATTTAGACTCTAGAAAGATAAGAGAGCTAGTAAAATTGAATCAAGGAGAGATATTAAAATTGAGCAAAGTTCAGAGTAGTCAGCGAGCTATAAGCGATTATATTTCGGAGAGCGGTTATAGTTCTTCGTTAGTTACATTCGACTTTAATCGAGTAGAATCGGAGATCGACTCTAGTCCTAGTTATGATTTGGTATATAAGATAATGAAAACACCGAGAATATATGTCAGGGAGTTTAATATTAATGGCAACAATAAAACTCTAGACACAGTCATATTGCGAGAGATAAATGTTAAAGAGGGGGACATATTAAATATGAGTTTACTAGGCAGAGGAGAACAGCAGGTTCAAAAACTAGGTTATTTTAGTTCTGCTACTGTCCGTCCTATCTCTATTGTGGGAGACGGGAGCCGTAAAGACATAGAGATAAGAGTCGCGGAGAAACAAACAGGTTCTATCAATGGCGGTGTAGGTTGGTCTACACTATCTGGATTCACGATAGATCTAGGGATATCGAACAGTAATTATAAAGGCACGGGTAACAATGTAAGCATAGATGTAGAGGTAGGTTCACGAATAAAATCTGGTAGTGTAAGTATATTTGACCCGTATTTCTTCGGCGAGAAGGCAAGCGGAGGCTTTGTATTAAGTTATAGGGAAAGCAACTATACAAGTTTAGAAGGATTAAATTATGAGGAAGATCAAGTCAGTCTAACTTTGAGTTCTGGTTGGGAGTACTTTAACAATTTGACAAATACTTGGCGGTTAACGGCATTAAGAGATAATTATGTAAACGAAGAGCTAGGTTATAATTTTGATAACGGCATAACAGATCTACAGTTAGTGTCTCAAAATTTAATATACGACTTAACTACTTACCATCTAGATGCTAGAACTAGAGACGGTCTATTATTAAGTTGGGGTGCGGGCTATGCGGGGTTTTTCGGGACTGAAAACTATTTAAAGAACGACTTTTCTGCAGGCTTATATTTTGCCTTTTTTAACAATGCTATACAATTTAAAAGTGTCGCAAAATATGGAACCATACAGGAAATAAATAACAAGCCGTTAAAACAGCAGTACGGTTATATATTAGGAGGAGACTCATTTAGAGGTTTTGACTTTGGAGGTGTGAGTCCAAAATTAAACTTGAATACAACTGCATCTTATAGGTCTGAATGGATGTTATCTGGAACAAACGAGTTCAGTTTCCCTTTAGGGCTACCAAAAATGTACGAGGTCAAAGGTCTATTATTCTCTGATTACGGTGTTACAGGCGATGCAACAGACAATGTCAAGAAAGGAGTCGAAGATCTACAAAACGGGGCTTACCCTGATGCCGTCATACTATATTCCAATAAAATCAGAGTCAGTGCTGGAGTTGGTATTACTTGGAATTCTCCTATGGGTCCACTAGCTTTATCTTGGGCGATACCTATAGTCGAAGAACCATGGGATCAAAAACGACTATTCTGGCTAACCTTCCGAAGCACTTTCTAACATCACAACACCTCTATACATAAAAATAACGAACGAAAAATTAGAAAATCGTTGCCCTATATATTGAACTACATCGACACAAACAAAGACAAAACGACAGAAAAAATTAAAGAAAAGTATTCGAAAAATCAACCCGCATTTGGTATCTCGTAGAGATGCAACAAATGCCCCGAAGGGTCAACGACTACCACAAACAAATCT
>JAERRO010000018.1 GCA_016735395.1 Alphaproteobacteria bacterium
ATAACTCAACTATATATAAATTAACTTTGTAGCTAGCGATTGAATCTCTTTTACGGTCATCTCTAGCAATCTTTTTTCTAAATTTATTGGAGGAGAAATTTTGTTTATCTTTTCTAAAACATTCTTCGGTAATTTTTTTATTTTTTTCTTTTTATACAAAAAAAGTTCTTTCAGTATTTTAAATAGTTTAAGAGCATCGTGATTAGTATTATCTATTTTCGGCAAAATCTTAATAATAGCAGAGTCAATTTTTGGTTGCGGATTAAAAGAAGTTTTATAGACTTTCTGAATTAGCTCTATATTAAAAAACATATCTGCAATTATAGATAACGGGTGTAGTTTATTGCTGTAATTTTCCGGTATTATTTTAGATATAAATTCTTCTTGAAACATAACCAGAGCCATAGAAAATTGTTTCCTATTATTCACGAGCATTAAAAATATATCTGTACTTATATAGTATGGCATATTACCAATAATTACGGTATTTTCTACATTTTTTTTGCTTTTCAAAAACAGTTTATTACTAACGGTTAATATATTATCGTTAACGATTTGTATATTTTTATTAGAGCTATCATCTACAATTTTTTGCAGTTCTATATTACATCTTTTATCTATTTCTATCATGGTAAAGTTTTGAAATAATTTAGTTGAAATAATTTTAGAGATAGCTCCATTTCCTGAAGCGAACTCTATTATATCTAGTTTATTATTAAAAGGAATATTCGATATTATATTTTGTATTACAGATTTATCTACGAGAAAATTTTGTCCTAGAGATTTTTTATATTCAAAAGTCATCATTATTTTCTATTTCTTTTTTAGAAATAATAGCCGCGGATAAAGTTGCTTGATCTAGTAATTCTAGATCTGCACCGAGAGGGATACCGTGAGCGGGTTCAAAGATATTAACCTTGAGGTTTTTAATTTTCGATAGTATATAAAATTGTGTAGTCTTAGCTTCTGTAGTTGCAGATAGTGCTATAATAATTTCATTTATTTTATTTTTTATAATTTTATCTCTAAAATTATCGAGGTTTAAATCTTGAGGGAAGCACCCATCGATTGAAGAAATAAGTCCACCAAGAATATGATAGGTTCCGTTAAATTGTTTTGTTTTTTCTATAGAAATTACATCTGCCATATTTTTGACTATACAAATTTTAGATTTATCTCTTTTATCATCATTACAAATGTAGCACGGATTAGAAGTAGAAAAAAATCCACATTCACATTTTATTATATGTTTATCCATAAGTTCTATTGTCTTATTCAGCTCTTGTAGTTCTTGTCTATTTTGCATTAAAAACAGTGCTATTCTTTCGCTAGCTTTTGTTCCTATACCTGGGAGTTTACTACAGTTTTTGATAAAGTTATTTATAAATGGATCGTACATATTGAGATACTATAACAAATGTTAAAAACTTGCAATAATATATGTTTTTTTATATAGTCGACTATATGAGAGAACGAGGAAATTTATTATTTGAAATATTATTATTGATGTCGATAGTAATATTATTTATGCCTATTATGGCTAAAAAATTGTCTGAAAAAGCTAGAACTAGGCTAATATTATCTACTGTTAGTCATGTAAATAAGTTGAGTTATTCGGTAAATATATATTTAATAAATCCGATACCTTTATTAAAAATAGGGACTACAAGTTTTAATTCTACAGATATAAAAAACCTTTTAGTTAATTATGGTCTAGAGGGGAGATATAATTTTGAGACACCTTTAGGTCATCAGATACAACTGCATATTACTCGTAAAGAAGGCAAAGACAGTTATGTTGGTTGGATAGTTTTATCGTCTAGCGACAGTAATTTAAATTTATATGATAAAACAGAACTAGTTAATAGACTAGGATCAAACAGTGGTTTAGTTAACACTGAAACTAATAAAATAGAGGGGGTATTAAAAACGTGGGAAACTAATATAGAAGATCTCCCATTTTTAGTTAAAAAAGACGATATTTTAATAAAATTGAGCGGGCAAAATACTTTAACACCGTATCTATCTAAATATTATTTTGAATCCAACCCAAGTTTAAATCAGATGTTTACAGATATATATTTTTTAGAAGACAGTGTGGACAAATTAGGAATATATAATGCCCACACTATTTTATCACATAATGCAAAATTTGATAAAATAGTTTCTAACAAGCTTTCTCTATCTGGGATAGATAGACCCAATAATAAAATAGAGATAGATTCGCTTACTACAGACTCTATATATGTAAGTAAAGTAGGTAGTAATAAGCTAGACGAACTATTATCTATAGGTGCTAAAATAAATGTATCAGAAATAAAATCGAATACGATAACTACAACTAGAAATATAACTGCTGAAGAAATATCTATGTATAAAATAAATGTAGAAAATTCTATATCGTTTGCTAGTCCTTTAAATGTGAGCGACTTTTTTTATAAAGGTTCTATAAATTTAGTAACTAATATCGAAGCAAAGTTTAAGATATCTGTAAAAAAAGAGCTATTCGATTTTATGCCTAGTGGAGATAAAGGCTTATTAGAAGTTAGAGAAAAATTGATAGGAACAAATATAAACATCCATTCTGGAGATATCAATTCTAATTTATTAAGTCAAATAGACCCGTCAAATACAAGCAGAGTATATGATATATTAAGTTCTGATTTACCTAAATCTATTCCACTGGTATCTACTGCCATAGAGTCAGAATGCAGTACACTCTCAACTATAAATGACAGAGAAGTATCTTTGAGTAAATATCTATTGTGTGTGTATACATATATAGACGAATGGGATAAATTTTTACAAAATAAGGGTTTTTAAAAATGAGGTTTAAAAATTTAATTACATTTTTAAAAGTGAACTTTAAAGTTAAAAAAAGCGGACAATCTAAAATAGTTGAAGGCGGTGGGTCTATATTAGAAACTATATTAGCTATGTCTATATTATTATTATCTTTACCGTTTGTATATAATAAATTATCAGAATTTTCTGAAGAAATCAGACTTATAGCTATGGCAAAATATATTCAAAGTTATGAGACTAGTATAAATAATTATATATTATTTCAAAAACAATTTTTTGAAGAAGATTTTAGTCTATATCTTGAAGACGATAAATTTGTAGAAACTTTATCACCTTATGGTTTACCTGAAAGTAATAGATTTGATAGTCATTTGGATAGTCCATCGTTATTAGTAAATATTGATAGTAAAAATGACAAAATAAATATATTTTTACTATTTACTAGTACTATAAAAGAAAACGAAGACGGCTCTATAGAAATTGTGTCCGACAGAATATTATCTAATATATCTAACCATATAGGTGTAAACAGTGGCTATATAAATAGTGAGGGTAAATTATTGTCAAAGAGTATAATAGATCTACCAGATAAATATAAAATAAATTCTAGTATAGTATTAAAGTTATCTTTAGAGTCAGATAAAAGTTCTTCTTCGAACTATCTATATAGATATAAAGCTGGAACTTCTACAGAATTAAACACACTAAATCAGTCTTTAGTAATGGGAGATAATACTAATAGTTTCTCTATCTACGATGTAGGCACATTAAAGCTTAAAAATGCTTATATAAAAATATTAACTCAAGCTTCTAGTTTAAAAACAGAGAGTTTAATTACAAACGATACAAAAGTCTATGATAATTTAATTATAAACAGATACAAAGACACATTAGAAATTGACTTATTAAATATAAGTGGCAATTTGAATTTAAACAGAAATTTAGAAGTAAAAAGTATATTACCTATAGATAATATATCTATAAGCAATCCTATGGCTGGAAAAAGCACAGTTAGAAACTTAAAAGGAGACACCTTATATATAGGTAAATTGTCAATTGATAATACTTCTTCGTTAAATATATTCGACGAGTTAGTGGCATATAATGAGGTGAGTACATTATCGTTAATAACAGATAATTTGACTACTGGAACGATAAGTTTAACAGACATATCTTATCCATTATCGACTATAGATACATTTACTTCTATAGTCTATGAACCTAGTGTATATAAACTAATATTAAACAATGTGAGTACATTGCCTATAGATAAACATCTAGATTCTAAATTTGACCCGAATTTTTTGAGAGAAAATCCATTATGATAAATGAGAGAACTACTATGAAGTTAAATTATAAAGGTGGTATGCTATTTGAGTTGCTAATTATAGTAGTAATTTTGGTTTCGTTATTACCTATGTTCTTCGTTCAAAATAGAGACAGATTGGAATTAAAAGAAAACATATTTATAAAGGGTGAAATGGAAAGTATATTATTGTCGTTAAATAAATACATAGAAACAAATAAATTAAAGTTAGAGCATGATAATCTAGGACATGCTAAAACGATTCTATTGAAGGAATTAAAAACTTACGGTTTTGATTATGACAGTGTAGACGACAGTAGAAAATACATTTTAAGAATACACAAAAGTAGCGGTAAAAAAGGAGATATATATATACAGGGTCTAGTAGGTTTAGAGATACCTACATTTAGTCTATTGAGATTGAGGAAATTATCTATGTTGATTGGAGAAAACGGCGGTTTTCAAGATTCTTATACATTGAGGGGCAACTATAATACATGGGAAGATCCTATCTCTATGTGGAATTTGAAGTACGGCAAAAATAATATAGTAGTTAAAACGGACATTAGTTTTCGTCAAACTTCCTATATAAACCGTTATTCTCAGTTAGATATGAATAATAATGGTAATCAGATGTTTTCAGATTTATTGATGAACTATAATAACATAGAGGACGGAGAGTTTTTAATAAGCGACACATTGAGCCTTGTAGAGAATTTAGACTCTAAAATAATAGAACTTAATCTATTTGAGGTATTTGGCACATTAGAAGTAGACAAAAATTTAGTTATCAGAGATTATATAGAAGTTGACGGTTCTGCTAGTGTGTCTAATACCATAGACGGATTAGAAGTATTAAAAATAGGCGGTTTATCTACAGAAGAAGACGACATTTCCACATCTAGAATAGGCAATTTGACATCTACTGGCAATATATATAGTCAAGATCTAAAATCTGGCAGACTAGAGTATGATTATGAAGGCGACGACATCTCTCAAACTTCTTTAAATAGTTCTAACAGTATCTATTCTGCTAACATACAAACTGAGAATTTATTTACGACTAGTTATGGTAGTGTAGAAACCAGCAAATTAAATTTACTAGGAATATTTATAGATAAAAATAATTCTGACATAGATAACCCGAAGTATTATATAGATGCCAGAAACAAAATAATGAGTTTAGAAAATGTAATATTATCTGATACTGAATTTTATATCCCGCTAGAAAAACAAATCGCAACTCTAAAGGGAGAGAGAGATGTATCACAATTGACTAATACTTTATTAAACAAAGGTAAAATAAGATCTATAACTTTGAACGAGTATATATTGACTATAGAAGACAGTCTACTGAATCTATATGCTAGATATTGTAATTATTGCAAATCTCTAGAGTCCGTCAACTCTCAAGGAGCATGTGCTATTAGATATAATTGTGATTGATTATATAAACAAACTTATACCCTCACCTACAAACAACAAACAACAAACAACAAACTTTTACACAATCCGACCTAAACTTATTTTAATTTTTACATCTATAAAACAACGACTTAAAGACTTATCCATCATATTAAACAGATAATAAGAACTAATAAAT
>JAERRO010000012.1 GCA_016735395.1 Alphaproteobacteria bacterium
CATAGACTGGCAAGATCTCGGAACTATAGGAGATCCAGGAGATTGTTATGGGATAGATCCATCGTGCGAGACAGGTTATAGAGTATACAATAATATGTGCAAGGCAGGAACAGACTGCGCGGTAAATATGTTTAATGTCATAAAAAGAGACGATAACTACAACACAGAACTAAACTGCTGGGGAAATTATGATTGCATAGACGGACTAGTCTTCTTCAACGGAGAATGTATCTCAGACGGAGGTAGTGTAATCGCCATAAAACCTCCACCAGACAAAGAACGAAGATAAGTCTAGATTTATGGATTGTATTTGTATTTCAGATTCGTGGCGGAAGAGGAGGGATTCGAACCCCCGATAGCTTTCACTATAACGGTTTTCAAGACCGCCGCATTCAACCGCTCTGCCACTCTTCCTGACTAATTTAATCTAACACAATTTAAACAGATTGCAAATAATTCTTCAATATTAACTTTTAATGCGATAACCTTGATTTTTGTTTTTATAATGCTATTTTTATTCTATAAAGGAGTAATTTATGTATGAAAATGGAACTTTTGACTATAGCCTTGATTATAACTTCGAAGATAAGGAACAGGCCTCACTACATTTTAAATTTTTTGATAAACTTAAGAAACACTCATACAGAGATAATAAAGGAACTGAACTTTGGTCTGCAAGAGAACTACAAGAACTTTTAGGCTATACATGGAACGAATTTATAGATGTTTTAGATAAAACCTTTAAAGATTTTAAACAAAAGAATATTTCCATAAAGAAGCACATAGCAGAGATCTTCTACGATATTAGAAAAAAACCGCTACAGGGTGTCGATGCCGACGATTTTAAACTCGATAGTTTCGCTTGTCTAAAGGTTGTAGAAAATGGTGATACTACAAAAGATGCCGTCGAAGCATCTATTATCTATTTTACTGCGAAGTTAGAAGATAAAGATCCCGCTCCAAAGGACTTTTACTCTTTACCAGAAAATGTAAAAAGACTTTATATGAGAAAAAGGCTCGTTTGGTATAATAAACAATTTGCAAATTTTCTTGGTTGTATAGGGGCAACAGAACCTACAGACTTTATAGATTTTCAAAATGGAGGTTATAAAGGTCTATACAATAATATGGAAATAAATAAGATAAGGGACTATAAAAATATAAAAATTGAGTCCTGCCTCTTTAATACGATGGGAAGTATGGAACTTTTGATAAATCTCTTCAGAGCAAGTATAACTTTAATGAAGATTAGAGAACTAAAGTCTAATAGTAAGTTCCTCTCAAATAAAGCACAGAATAAGTTTCTGATAAACGATACCCACTATCATATTGCTCGAAGAGTACGAGGTCTCAATATATATAAAGGACAAGCTTGTCCAGAAGATATGCCTGTCGCAACTAATATCAAAAAGATACAAAGAGAATATCATAGATAGGTAATTTATAACTTGATATATATAGCCTTGTATGTTATAATTGTTCAATTTATAATCTCTATTAAAGGTAATTCCATATGAATAAGACTAAATCTACCGCAAAGAATAATGTTAAAACTACTGCAAAGAATAATGTTAAAACTACCGCAAAGAATAATGCTAAACCTACTGTCAAAAAAGTTAGCCCTGAAAAAGTTTGTAATACAAGTAATACTGGAAAATGTAATAGTAGAAAATGTATAATAAAAAGTTCTATAATCAATTTGTTTAAAAATATAGTCTCCATAATAAAAGTCATCAAAAACTTTATAGTGAAAAGTCCTAAAGTTGCTATTTCTAGTATAGTGGTAATAGCCGTCATCATAATGTCTACCTCTTTTTTAGGATCTAATAAAGCTGATATATATCTCGAAAATATATCTTCTACAGATGTTAAAGATGTAGGGGTCGTTTCTGTAGCCGTCATTAAGATGGAAGTTCTACAACAAGAAGCCCTTGTTATGAAATCTCTTAAAGATCAACTTAATAAATTTCAAAAACAATTAGAAGACGAAGGTGAAAGTATTAAAAAATCTTTCGAAGTAGAAAAAATAGAACTGGAAAAACAACAGGGTATAGTTTCTAAAGATGCCTTTCAACAGAAAATTACAGAATATCAACAGAATATATATAAACAACAAAAACTACTTTCTGAAAAAGGACAAGCTCTAGAAACAGAATTTCAAAAGGCCTTGGCTTTTATACAAAAAGATTATTTAGATCGTATAATTCAAGCTGTAGCAAATAAAAAGGGAATTCATATTATTCTAGACGGTAGGTCTGCTCAAACTTTTGACGATAGACTAGATATCACTGACGATGTTATCAAAACACTAGACAATTCTCTTAAAGACTACAGAATTAAAAAGCCTAAAGGTTTCTAATGAAACTTCTTTTAACTCTAACTATTTTTTGTTCGGTCATAATTTGTAATAATCTTATAGCTTTGGGTAGTGAACTTATTACCGTAAATGGAAATAGATCTACTACGAGTAAGCCAGTCATTAGGATGTCGTCAGGTAGTGATAGAATTGTAGTCAATAAACAGCAGAGAATAGATATAGAATTTAGTAAAGATGTAAAACTAGAAGATGATGCTCTTAAAGCATTGCGAAAATCTTATGCTTATCTATACAATTTGAGTAATTACTGTTGCTTGTACTCTACTTTTAATAATGAATATAGACAGCATAGTAAGAAAAAAACTAGGTCCTTGGCAAATATTCAGAAAATGTTTTTGGATTATCCTACAGCTTTTAATGAGATATCTTCCTGTCTGTTTATGGATTCTGCCCAGGTAAGAGACGATAAAGATTTTAAAATATTACTCCGTTCTAATGAAACCTGTATGATCAATAATCAAAAAGATATTTTAAATGTACTACAAGTTTGGGCTAGATATTTTGAGTCTAATCCCGACTTCGCAGATAGAGTTTGGTTCTACTCGGACTCGGCTTTCGGTATGTCGTACAATAGAAATATTATTCTGGATATGCTTTTCGCTATGAAAAGGTATCAAGATTTATTCATTTTTATGCAAAATAATCAGACCATCGTAGAATGATAATATGATCGATAATCGTCATAAATATACACACAATATCAAAAAAATTTCTATTAAAGATCTTTGTTTATCTCTAAAATGTGAGGCCTTTATAGACGGTGAATTTATTGATGATAAACTTGCCTCTACATTATATATAACACATATGGCAGATATAAATGTTTCTAAAGATGATGCAGGGGGATCTATAGGTTTCCTCAATACGGGAAGTAATGCTGTCGCGGGACTAGGGCGGTACAATATGTCTCTTGATAAATCTCGGCTGTTTGCTTGCTTCGTAGTAGATAAATCTTTGACGAATAGCAAGACCATAGCAGTAGTATGTCCAGATGGACTGTCTCCTAAAGTAGCTGTTAATAATTTTATGAAGATGTTCTATAAGATTAAAAGTTTTAGCCCTTCTATAGCAAAAACGGCTCATATAATAGATGTAGAATTCGAAGATAAGTCATCTGTTTTTATAGGACAAAATGTTTGTATCTCTAATGCCTTTATAGGGAAGGGGGCTTTTATAGGACATAATTCTGTCATAGAAAACTCAACTATCGAAGAAAGTTCCTATATAGAAGACTCTGTCTCTATAAAATTTGCAGATATAGGTAAAAAGACTACAGTAGAGGCGGGGACTAGAATAGGAGGAAGAGGTTTTGGAACCATCATCGAACCTCCGTTATTAACTCCTTTAGATCATATAGGAAGAGTGAAAATCGGTAGCGATGTTTCTATAGGGAATAATTCTACCATCGATAGAGGTATGATAAATAATACCGTCATCAAAGATATGACACAGATAGATAATAGTGTGCAAATAGCTCACGGAGTAGAACTGGGGAAAGGGTGTTTAGTAGCATCACACACCGCTATCGGAGGATCGTGTTCTATAGGCAACGGTGTGATGATCGGAGGTGGAACTTTGTTCGCCGACCACATAGTAGTCCCGGATTTTACTAAATTTTTAGGAGGGGCTATGGTAGCTCAATCTATTAAAAAAACCGGAATCTATGGGACTCCTCCCGTTCTAGCAGACTACAGGACTATGCTACGGATCGTGTCCGCTGTTAAAAAACTCGGGGCTAATAAATATAGCTAGTATCTCTTAACCGTAAAATCAATTTTTATAGTATCCTGTACAATGCGCGGAGTTGTTTTTATTTTTTGACTATGCTATAATTAAAACGAGGAGTTTTTATGAGAGGATATATTTTTAAAGTCGTAGCTAATCCTATGCAATTATTTTTTGCTCCAGCACAAATCGCGACCATAAATATAATAATTCAATTTACCATTTTTATAATTCTACTCGCCTTTTCTAAAGGTAATTTTAATCCACTGTTTTTTCTTATCTCTCTCGTTATATCTCATTCGTGTATTGTAGCTATAGCCAAAAAAGAACCGCATATTCAATCTATCATTTTGTCCGCAATAAAACTTAATAAAATAGGAATTAGAAGTACAGGAGATAAGTTCTACCCATGATAAATTTTCCTCTTTTCTTAACTAACATTTCATCTCTAGAGTGGGTTCTTGCTTTCTGTATTTTCTCTTTCTCTTTTGTTGCTTTTTTCTCTTTATTAAAAAATGGGACGAAGTCTCTATTTAAACCGCTTTCATACGGACGACTTACCTCCGTTCTGCCTTTTTCTAAAGTTGGAAGAGACGGCTGGATAACATTTCAAAATGGTGATAAAGGAATTTTATATGATATCGACGGGGTCTCAAGGATGTTTCTATCTGATAAAGATAAAGATAACTTTTTCGATGTTAGACAACATTTTATAAAATCTATTCATAAAAAAAATGTGGAAATATTGCTTTATACTCAACATAATATACAAGAGAAAAGTGCTATAAAAAATAACTCGCACTCTTCGAAAGTTGTATCGATGATTAGAAATCGATGGCAAAAACAAAATACTAAAACCTTTTCTATAAAACATTATATGTGTCTAGTCGTGAAAGAAAAGGACTCCGATGATAAAATATCTAGACAAGTTGAGAGTCTCGTAGAGTCTATTTTAACACCTTTTAATGTTAAAAAATCTCTCAATCCTCTCAAATTTTTTCAATCTTTAATATCGCCTATGGGTGGGGGCGAAATAGGTCTAACTCAATATGAAGACTCGTTAAGAGAGAGTATGCACACCCACGAAATCAATTTCATAAAGGACGGGAGTATCTCTTGGGAATATGGAGGGCGAAAACTTTTTAGCAAAATTATATCTATAAAATCTTCTCCAGATTTTCTAGACGAACTGATGGTAGACGATATCGTCGCCTTGCCGTTTCAAACCTCTTTTATAAGAAGAATGCAACCTATTTCTAAAGAAAAATCTGACCTGTTAATCTTAAAATATAAAAAGTTTAGCCAGACAAATAAACTGTCCGAAGTAGTAGAAAGACAATACGACGAAGTAGAAGGTATTCTTGATAAGGATAGTTCTAATGCAGAGATTTTGTTGGACTTTTACGAGGCAATTCAGATATTCGCAGACTCCGTAGAAGAACTCGATAAAGCAATTCTAGAAGTACAAAAGATTTTTCAAAAATATCAAACTACTCCTATCGTCGAAAAGAGAGGAGCAACCGCCTCTTGGTTCGGATTTTTGCCTACTTTCGATGTTCTAATGAGACCGTATAAAATATTTTCTCAAGCGGCAACATGCCATTTTGTCTTCAATAAAATTCCTGAAGGAGCAGAAAAATCTGACTGGATAGATGAACCTATAGTCGTTTTTCCTACCGCCGTAGGGACACCTTATAAATATCAATTTCATATTTCTAGCGATGAATCTGCCGTCGCACATACTGTCGCTATAGGACCGACCGGGCAGGGTAAAACGACTTTGTACACCTTCCTTGCATCGCAGGCAATGAGGATACCAGATCTTAAAATATTTTTCTTCGATAGATTTAAAGGAGCTCAGACATTTACTCTGGCAACAGGAGGAGATTATCTCGAAATCGAAAATATTAAGAGAAATGATAAAGTAGGTGCCGTTCACAAATCCGTCGCCTTTAACCCTATGGATATCGAAGATAGTCAAGCTAATAGAATGTTTCTAAAACAATGGCTCGCAATGCTCGCTGGGACAAACAATAGTGTAGATCTAGGTGAAATTTCTAGGGCTGTTTCTGTCAATTTTGATTATTTAAGTCCAGATGATCGTAGCTTGAAAAATCTATATGAATCCTGTTTTAACATCAACGGGAATGTCAAAAAACAACTCGCTAAATGGGTCGACGATCAACAATATGGAAATATTTTTAATGCACCTAAAGACACTCTCTCACTCGATAATAATTTAATCTCTTTTGATATGACTAATTTTTTGAACGACGATACTTTAGCACCGCCACTTTTAAGCTATATGTTATTTAGAATTCAGAGGGAAACTATTCAACAAGGATCCCCGTCGCTCGTCATCATAGATGAGACGGCTCCTATGTTAGAAAATGAAAACTTTAGAGAATTCTTCGTAACTGGACTTAGAGAAGGACGGAAAAATCGACAGGCATATTTAGCATCTTTTCAACAAGCAAACCTCATAGATAAAATCGGTATGGGAGACATCATCAGAGGACAAGCACAGACCATCATTTTCTTCCGTAATCCGGCAGGTACAGAAGAAGACTACAAAGGGTGGAAGCTCAATAAAAGAGAAATGCTTTTTATTAAAGGACAACTATTCCCTAACATAAAATATGCCGTTCTGATTTCTAGACCGATCACGAACGAGTCCGTCATTTTAAATGTTGATTTGTCAGCTCTAGGGGACTATATTCAATTATTCAATTCAGGTAAAAAATATGTCAAACTTGCTCAAGAAATTTTTAATAAAGGTGGTCATAATTTCTTCGATGAATATATTCGTCGTTCTAACTCTTAATGCCAACACTCACTGTAATAAAAATTCTTTCGATAAAACTTCCATCTCTATAAATACTTTTTCATCGCAGATCTCCATTTCCGATAAGCCTCCCGTAATCGCTTCTAGACAAGAATTTTTTGGGGCAACTTCAACCTCTCTAACAGAAAAAGTTAAGATAAATTTAGTCAAAGTCGATCGATGCTGGTTCATTAAATCTATTAAACTCGATATAGGATTCCCCGAATTTAAAGTTTTTGTTAAACCAGAGTTCCACACTACTTGCCTCAATACTCAAATTCTAAAACACGAGCAAAAACATATACTTATATATAAACAGGTTCTTGAAGAAAATGTATCGAAGCTGAAAAAAGATCTCGAACTATTTATCCGACAAAGTTCGCCTGCAATAGGATCTCCTAATGATATCGTAGATCAATACTATACACAACTTAACGGGTTTATACCATACATAATTACTAAAAAAAATATCAATTTTAATGCTATCTCTAGAAATCGACAACTCGATGACGATGAAAATTCTAAAGATATTATTAGACTATGCCCATAAATAAAATCGCTTTTTCGTAATTTCTAGTTGACTTTATATCAATTTTATTATACAACTATAAGGGGAGTAGTTAATAATTTATGTTTTTTCTTATTTGCTTTTTGTAAATAAGTTTTTATTTAAAGACTCCCCCTTTTAATTATAACATTTCTTGATTTTTGATTTTTTTGCCCTATAATATTATTAACGGGTGCATAGCTCAGTTGGCTAGAGCGCTACCTCGACATGGTAGAAGTCTGGGGTTCGAGTCCCTATGTACCCACCATTTATAGATTATACTATAAATGTGTTTATGGCGGATATAGCTCAAGTGGTTAGAGCATCTGATTGTGGTTCAGAAGGCTGCCGGTTCAAGTCCGGTTATTCGCCCCAAATTTTTAATATTTTATATAGATCTTTTTCCGATTTTATATTTCTGTAAAATGGGTTTTCCTATATTTCAAATTCTGACATCATTTTGTTTAATGTAGCATTTATTTCAAATTCTGATATTTTTTTGTTTAATGTAGTATTTATTTCTGCTCTTAAACTATTAGTTCTATGTATTTTTCCTTCTATAATAAGAGTCTTTGGTAGGTTTCCAATATATATATTCTCTATAGTTAAATCTCCTAGAATTTTAATATCTTCAGGTAAACTTTCTACCTTTATATATCCAAAATTCATATTGCCTTTAATGATAATTGAACCGTTCTTAGATACATCATAATTTAGTTCTCTTGCCATTATATAAGCTAAAAAGTTATTTTTAGTTACAATTATTTTTATCATAATTTAATCCTTTTTAACTGATTATATGACAAAAATAACTATCTGTCAAGTTGGATCCGCATAAAGGTTTTTTGGCGGTAGTTAGACTATCAATAGTAAATTTATTGGCAAATTAATTTTTACCTGTAGATCCCAAACCTTTATCGCCACGGTTAGAGGAATCTAAATCTTCTACAAGTTCCGGTTGCCATAACTCTATTTTAGCTATTACTAGTTGAGCTATCCTGTCGCCTATATCGACCTTAAAATCGTTGCCAGTAGTGTTATGTAATAATACCCCAACTTCTCCTCTATAACTGCAATCTATAGTGCCGAACATAGCTATGACTTTATCTCGAATCATTAACCCTGAACGAGGGCGAATCTGAACCTCCCAACCTTTAGGAACACTAAATGATATTCCAGTCGATACTTTTTGTATATCTCCCGCCTTAATAACAACTTCTTCTGCACTAGATATATCTAGCCCGCTATCACTAGGGTAAGCACGGGACGGTAGTTTTGCTTCAGTCGATAATAATTTAATTTTTATAGACATAGAAAACCTTTTTGTCTTAATTTATATTCTATTCATAATATACTATAAATAATCAACGGTCAATATATTCTATAGAGGTAATTATAAAATAGCCGTTAGCCTTGTATTAAAAGGTTATCGGGTGTATAATAATTTTTGTAGAATTTTAAATTTTTTAAAGGAAAATTACTATGTGCGATGACAAGACGAAAGGTGATAAGTCGATTCTTATTATGAATCATACCCTTGCTCATATTCTAGCTTATTCTCTTCAAAAATTATTTCCGTCGATAAAGTTATATATAGGCCCTGCAACAGAAGAAGGCTTTTACTACGATTTTAAAGTTCCCAATATATCCGTTTCTGTAGACGATTTTGACGATATTAAAAAAGAGATGATCAAAATTATAGATCTGGATTTAAAAATATCTCGCTCTGAAACATCATTTGTAGACTCCATAAAAGGACTAGATGATGAGAAAGGGGAATATAAAAAAGTCATTTTGAACGAAATCGTCGGTAAAGATGCAGTAGTATCGTCTTATAAGATGGGAGACTTTGTAGATATCTGTGAAGGCCCGCATCTATCTTCTACCGGATCAGCATCTAAACATTTTTACATAGATACAATTTCAGGGGCATACATAAGAGGAGACTCTAAAAGAGATATGCTACAGAGGATAAGTGTCATATCCCTCGGTAATGAAAAAAAACTTAAGGTGTTCCTAAAAAATAGAGAACTAGCTAGACAAGCAGATCACAGGTTGCTAAATAAAGAACTAGATCTTTTTGTGCTTGAACCTAATATTATAGGCCCTGGACTAGCTATGCTAACCGAGAATGGTACCGTCATAAAATCAGAGCTAGAGTTTTTGGCTACGGAAAAAGAGAGGCGGTTTAATTTACTTCGAGTTTTTACCCCTCATATTGCTAAAGAAAAATTGTTTTTAAAGTCCGGACATCTACCTTACTATAAGGAAGATATGTACCCACCTTTTAAAATTGATGACGAAGATATATACCTCAAAGCTATGAACTGTCCTCTTCATCACTACATCTTTTCACGACACAATAGATCTTATAGAGAAATGCCCATTAGATATACGGAATTTTCTACTGTCTACAGATACGAGGCAAGTGGATCTCTGTCCGGTTTGATGAGAGTTAGAGCTATAACTCAAAATGATATACATATATATTCTAGAGAAGATCAAGTCGTCGAAGAGTTTAGAAAAATTATTCAACTTCATAAAGAATATTATAACCTGCTAGGTATAAAGTCCGAGGACTTTTTTCTAGAACTTTCTCTCCCAGACGATAATAAAGATAAATTTATAGAAGACGACTCAGAATGGAAAAAGACCGCAGAATTTATTAGAGAAGCTGTAAAACTAGAGAATATCGAGTTTAAAGAGGTGCAAGGAGAAGCGGCCTTCTATGGACCTAAAGCAGACTTTCAAGTGAAGAGTGCTATAGGAACCGTTTATGCTATTTCTACCTCTCAAGTTGACTTCGCGGGGACTAAAAGATTCGATCTGACTTTCGTTAACGATAAAGGTGAAAATGAGAAGGTATATGTTATTCATGCGGCACCTCTAGGGAGCTACGAAAGGACCATAGGGTTTTTAACCGAACACTTTGTCGGAGCATTTCCACTGTGGTTGGCACCAATACAAGTCGTCGTAATGGCCGTATCAGACAAATTTCAAAGTTATCTAAATAATGTTTTTGCAATGGTCTCCGTAGAATTTGTCAATAATGCTACTAGAGGTATTCGATGTAATATCGATAAATCGGACGAACGATTAGCTAAAAAAATTAGAAATTCTACTAGACAAAAAGTGCCATACATCGTAGTCGTAGGAGAAAATGAAGAGAAATCAAATACTGTCTCTGTTAGGACTAGAGGATCTAATAAATCTGTGTCTATGCCTCTGGAAAAATTTGTGCAGATGATTAAATCTAAAATAGAAAGTAGAGACATAAATTTATAACTATATTTTGTTGACTTAATCACTCCTTAGAGTTATAGTCGAAACTAGTTAGGGTGATTAACTCAGTTGGCTAGAGTGCTTGCTTTACACGCAAGATGTCGGGAGTTCGAGTCTCTCATCACCCACCAATATTACACATAAATTAAAAAAGATAGGAAAATAAGCCCTCAAATGATGCTAATAGTATAGTATTTTTTTATATCCTAATATATCTGATATTTTTTTGTCTATCTACCTATTGAAAAACTACTTTTTTTGTCCTATACTCTTATAAATAATCGATCGTCGTAAGGTTCATAATGTTTAATTCTCTCCGTAATGCTTTTTGTAGAGATCTCGCTATAGATTTGGGAACAGCTAATACTTTAGTCTACTCAAAAGGTGAGGGGATAGTTTTGTCAGAGCCTTCTGTCGTTGCTATAGTTGAAGATAAATATAAACAAAAAGTTCTAGCTATAGGAAATGAAGCCAAAACTATGTTGGGTAGAACTCCTGGAAATATTAAAGCTATTCAACCTCTCCGAGACGGTGTTATCGCCGATTTTAGAGTCGCTGAAGATATGATAAAACACTTTATGCTAAAGGCTAGAAATAAATCTTTGTTTTCTCCACTCGTCGTAATATGTGTTCCAGCCTCCGCAACTCCTGTAGAACGAAGAGCTATTCAAGAAGCTACGGAACTTGCAGGCGGAAGAAAAGTTTTAATAGTTGAAGAACCTATGGCGGCTGCAGTCGGAGCAGGTTTGCCAGTTCAAGATCCTAGAGGATCTATGGTCGTCGATATCGGCGGGGGAACCTCGGATATAGCTATCATTTCTTTGGGCGGAATAGTTCACTCTAAATCTATTAGGGTAGGGGGGCATTTTCTCGACAACTCTATTATAGAATATATTAAGAAAAAATATAATATCCTCATAGGAAGTATGACCGCAGAAGATATCAAAATGAAAATCGGTGGAGCTAAACCACCTCCCGCTGGAAAAAAATCGCTGTCTCAATTTATTAAGGGAAGAGATCTCTCTAGTGGAATTCCTTGTGAAATAAAAATTACCGAAGCCGATATCGTCTCTGCATTAAAAGACGGAGTTAATCAAATCGTTTCAGGAGTTAAAGATGTTCTGGAAAAGACACCGCCGGAATTAGCATCAGATGTTTTCGAAAGAGGTATCGTAGTTACAGGAGGCGGAGCACTTTTACGAAATCTCGATGTCGTCCTTACTCAAGCTACAGGTGTGCCTGTTTTTGTCGCCGACGATCCGCTATCTTGTGTCATCAGAGGATCTGGAATAATTCTGGAAAATATAAAAAACTACGAGTCTTGGCTTACTCAAATGTATTAAACAGTTTCAGATGAAACACAATATCGAAATTTATGATGTGGTTGTCGTAGGGGCAGGACATGCCGGTTGCGAAGCATCTACAAGTTCTGCTAGATGCGGAGCGAAGACTTTGATGATAACTTCTTCTATAGATGATATCGGAGTTTTGTCGTGTAATCCGTCTATGGGCGGTATCGGTAAGTCTCATCTACTAGCCGAAATCGATGCCTGTGATGGTATTTCTGCAAAAATTGCCGATATGTCGGCTATACATTCAAGAAGGCTAAATACTAGAAAAGGTCTCGCCGTTCAGGCCGTAAGACTACAACTTGATAGGAATTTGTATCGAAAAAATATGAAGCTGGAAATTCAAAATACAGAAAATTTAACCGTTATATATTCTAAACTTCAAAACATCAAAAGACAAAAAGATGACGAAAAGACCGACGGTTTTAACTGGGTAGTTAGTTTGAAAAATAAACAAGAAGTTTTTTGTAAAGCAGTAATTATAACCGTAGGAACTTTTTCTAATGGTGTTATCTATCAAGGAGAAGAGAAAATAGAAGCAGGACGGTTTCTAGAAAATGGTAGTCCTCAAGAAAATTCTAAATCTATATCGTCGATTTTAAAGGATATGGATTTTAAGTTGAGAAGATTTAAAACTGGGACTCCACCTAGATTATACAAAAATTCTATAGATTTTTCTAAACTCGAAAGTCAAAAGTCGGATGTGGATTTTCCTAGATTATCTACCTTTTCAAGTCCGCATACAGGCCCCGTAGAAAACTGTTTCATAACTCATACTACGGAAGAACTAAATAATATTATACAAAATAACATAGATAAAGCTCCTATGTATAACGGAACTATTAAAAGTATCGGAGCTAGATATTGTCCTAGTATCGAAGATAAAGTTATGAAATTTCCTCATAATAAGTCTCATCATATTTTTTTAGAACCAGAAGGAATAAATTCTAATTTAATTTATCCGAATGGACTATCTACCTCTTTTTCACCGAAAATTCAACTCCAATATTTACGATCTATTCCTGGATTAGAAAATGTCAAAGTAGATCAATTTGGGTATGCCATAGAATACGATGTCATCGATCCGACTAGATTAAATAATATTTTGGAAGACAGAATTTATAAAAATCTATTTTTTGCAGGGCAAATAAACGGGACTAGTGGATATGAAGAGGCCTCCGCACAAGGTCTCGTAGCAGGTATCAATGCGGTAAAAAAATGTGGAAAAAGACCGTCTTTTGTCTTTGAAAGGACTAACTCATTTATAGGGGTGCTTGTCGATGACCTCATATCTATCGGTGTCGATGAACCATATAGAATGTTTACCGCTAGATCCGAACATAGACTAACTCTCCGTCCCGACAATGCTGTGGATAGGCTTTCAGATATCTGCCCGTCCGTCTCTCTAGATAGAAAATTTTACTCGGATATGAAACATAAACAACTCGGACTAATAAAAGCTATTCTAGATAAAAAAGTTTCTAAAGAGGAAGTTTTAAATCAAAAATATGACGGGCAAGAAAGAAAGTCTATTCGTAAGTGGATACAATCGGGAACTTTTAACTGGAACCATTTTTTAGAACTCTCAAAATTTCCGCCGGAGATACAATTTACTGCTAATGTCGAAACACTATACGAAGGATACATCAAGAGACAAGAACTAGACAAAATATTGTTGAAAAAACAGAATAATACTAGAATAGATAATGTGGACTTTTCTAAAATAAAAGGGCTGTCAAATGAAGTTCAACAACGGTTGATAAAATATAAACCTAAAAATCTTTATCAAATGTCTAAACTTTCAGGCATCACTCCTGTGGCAGTAATGATAGTTCTCAAGGCATCTAGAGTAGACTCCTCGATAAAAGTTGATTTGATTTTATAATTCTTTTACCTTAATGTGTTTCTATGCCCTGTAGTTCAATGGTAGAACTGCGGATTCTGGTTCCGTCAATCTTAGTTCGAATCTAGGCAGGGCAACCATCTCTAAAAATTTTGTTGGTGCGGGTAAAGGGATTTGAACCCCCACGGATTGCTCCACTAGAACCTAAATCTAGCGCGTCTGCCAATTTCGCCATACCCGCATAGTCAAGTATAATTCTTTTTTATAAAACTACAACTTAAAATTTTAAACCGCGATTTGTTTTTTTAGTGATTTTATGCTATAATATAAATATGGTAAATAAAAAATTAAAAGTTGGACAAAATATTGTTTATCCCGCTCACGGGATAGGTGTCGTTAAAGGATTCGATAGTTACGAATTTGATAAAAAATCTGTCGATATCGTTAACATAGAATTTGCCAAAAATAAGATGCAACTCGGTATTCCAGTGGATAAAATTGAGTCGCTCGGAACTAGAAAAATATCGACCAAAAAAGTTATGCAAGATGCTATCGATTCTATCAAAGATAAACCGTTAGAGTCAAAATCTGTTTGGGTAAAAAGAGCTCAACAATACGAAGATATGATCAACTCTAATGAGCCTCAGCAACTTTCTTCAGTAATGAGGGACCTATATAGACGAGACAAGAAAAAAGAACAGACATACTCCGGTAGACAACTTTATAGACGGGCTTTAGAATTACTTGCCGAAGAATTTGCCATAATATACAAGGTGAAGACGATAGAAGCTGTAGAAAAAATAGAGAACACCATAGGAGTCATACCAGAAGATTTTGAATCTGATAATGATATAGATCCAGTAGAAAATCCTGACACCGATGTTACCGCTATGAAAAATTCTACTAAAAAAGATAACAATAAAACGGGGGTATAGCTCAGTTGGCTAGAGCGCTTGCATGGCATGCAAGAGGTCATGGGTTCAAGTCCCTTTACCTCCACCACTTTTTTTAACTTTTCGTTTTTCGTTTTGAGGCTTTTTTGTTTGTGCCTATTTTTTAAGTTAGACTGTTTTGTTTGTTGTTATTTTATTCTTATTTGTCAAGTTTTGGTGGCGGTAAATTAAAAAAAATTTTTGTGTGTTATAAGTATGCTTGTGATTTTTTATATGTTTATGTGTTGAGGTTAGATTTTTTTGTTGCTGTCGTTTAAGATGTAGATCGGAGATTTTTCGAATACTTTTCTTCTCTCGTTTTATATTTGTTTTTGTCGATGTAGTTCAATATATAGATCGGAGATTTTTTTAATTTTTCGTTTTCTGTTTTGAAGTAGTTTTTATTAGTGGTAGTTCGTTAACCCTTCGGGGCATTTGTTGCATCTCTACGAGATACCAAATGCAAGTCGATTTTTCCGTTAATGTCGTTGCCGGTCGTCAAGTTTTGAAAATGTCTAATCTTGATTGAAAGAAGTTCGCACGGTTTTAGCCGTCGTCAAGTTTTGAAAATGTCTAATCTTGATTGAAAGAAGTTCGCACGGTTTTAGCCGTCGTCAAGTTTTAATTAAAATTTCTCTACTTTTTTAGAATATATAATATCGTTTATCTTGTTCTGCCTATTTTTTAGACCTATATATTTTTTTTACCTTTCTTATCGTCGATTTCATCTTATACGATAATAGATATAACAAATTTCCATCTCTTACCATCACCGATAGAAAAGCTCTTTTTGCTTTCTTCTTATCTATACTTTTTACTATAAAAATATTAAAGTATTCTTCAAAAAATGTGTTTATAAATCTTCTATATTCTCGAGGTTTTCTCTTCCTGATTATTTTTAAGACCATTTTCCACGAGTAAATTGCAGATATCCATTTATCTGATTTCTGCCCCGTTGTACTCATATCATGTTTTATATAGATATAATTTTCTGCTAGATTAAAATCTATTTTGTCCGTTTGAGTATTTAACTCAATATTAAATAAAAAGTCTTCTGCTATAAAAATATTAAAGTTGAAACTTACATTCATCCTCTTCACAAAATCTGTTTTATATAGATGTCCAGCTACACCGAATATATTGGCTCTGCTTTTAGAGATGGAGTTATACTTAAAAGAATTAGATGGACCATAAGGTTTTATTTCTCCGTTGACCTTCAAAACTTTACTAGAATATAAGATGTCGGAGTCTTTTTCTATAGCTATTTTTAGAGCCGTCTTTATCATATCTTTTTTTAAGAGATCGTCGCTGTCCATAAAAAAGATGAAGTCGCCTTTAACGAATTTTAACCCTTTATTTCTGGCCGTACTAGCACCCGCTTTTTTCTCTTGGTATACTTCTATATTTTTGTTTTTCTGTTCATATTTCTTTAATGTTTTTAGACTGTCGTCCGTCGAATTATTATCAATGAATATAATCTGTAAATCGCAACCTCGTTGATCTAGAAGACTTTTGATACAGGCTTCTAGTGTCTTACCATCGTCAATAGAGAAGGTATTATATACGGGGATTATACAGGAGACTTTCATATTATTACTTTTTAGGTTGTTTGTCTAATAGATCTTTAGATGTTATTTTGATTTTATTATTTTTAAGTTTTCGCTGTTTAGCTTGTTTTTTTACGATCATTTTTTCTTCTCTTTCAAGTTGTTTAGCTGACTTTTCGGGGACAGGTAAGTTCTCTGGCAGATTACCTCCTATATTACTAATAATAGCACGAACTTTTTTTCCAACGTTATAGTGTGTTTTGTTGGCATTTTCTTCCCCTGATATTTCATCCCTTTTAATTTTTGCATCTGTTTGTGTAATTCTAAACGCGTTTGCAACAAGCTCTTCGTGTCCCATATAATCTAATGGATCTCCTTTTGTGATACCTTTTCTTAGTTTTATATCTCTTGATGTTTCTCCACCATATAATCCCATATAACCTTTATTCTGGAATTTTCCATAGTTTTGAACTCCAGACTTTTTAGCAGATGAAAATAAAATACTATTATATGTTTTTATATCATTTCTAATTTTTAAGCGTTTCTCATCCTCTGTTAGCTCAAGTTGATCGGATAATTCTTGCCTTCTGGTTTGAACTGCAAAATATGTTTGAGCAAAAGAAATTTCTTTTTTTCTAGTGTCTCCATTTTGTGCTATAAGATAAGACGCATACCTAGACAATTTTATATCTCGAACCTCTCTGTCAGCACGAGAGCCAATAGAAACCATTTTAATGACATCATTAAAATGGTCTGATACTTCATAACCACTAGATACACAGGATATTTTAGCTTTATCTACAGCTGTTAAGAAATTTTGCCAAGATGTATAATTCAACAGTATTTGAAGTTCTCTAGCATACCAGTATTCAAAATCGTTCTCATCCTTATAGGATTTATTATCAAAAGCATTAATAAATGAATCTATTTTTAAGAATTCTTGAGACTTAGAAAATATAGCTGTTTTAACTGAAACTTTAGCTACATTTTCAAAACTATCTTCTATAGGTGGTATGATTAGAGTAGGTTTCTTAACCATTGATAAGCTCCTTTCATATTATTACTTTTTAGGTTGTTTGTCTAATAGATCTTTAGATGTTATCTTGCTAGTTTTTTTACTGCAAGATTCTATCATAGCCGTTAAAGTTTTGTCCTCATATATCATTATGTGTAGTTGCTTTAGAGCATCAGGGTTCTCTTTATATGTTTTAAAGACCTTTTCTTCTTGTCCTGGATATTTTACAGCCTCTGACATTATCGCCTTTTGGACATCGTCTTCTTCTATTTTAATTTTGAACGATTCTGCATAGTAGGAAACCAACAGTCCTAGCAAAACTCTACGGTGAGATGTCTTTTGTAGCTCTTTTTCTTCGATTTCCGGTTGCCCTTCTTTTATAACAGTCGCCTCTTTCTCTAGAAGCATTTTAGGAAGTTCAACTTTAGTTTTCGTAGCTAATATATTTAATAATTCTTCTTTCATCAAGGTCTTTGAATGACCATCGTAATGTTTAGATAATAGATCTTTTACATACTCTTTCAAATCTGCAAGATCCTTTCTCTTTAAAGATTTTGCCCACTCGTCATTTATTTCTGCCGGTTTCTGTATTTTTATTTCTTTAACCAAAACCTCGAACTCTACCGATTTACCGCTCAATTCTTTAGACTGATAATCTTTGGGGAATTTCAATTTTAATAGATGCTCGCCTTTCTTTTTGCCTATTAAAGCTTCTTCAAATCCAGTTATAAAATGATTACTACCTAATTCTAGATAAAATTCTTTGCCCTCGCCTCCTTTAAAAGCCTCTCTACTGCCTTCTTCGTTTTGTATATAACCAACATAGTCTATCACCGCTATATCACCCTTTTTCATAGCTCTGTCTTCTTTCTCTACCTCAAAAGTTGACTGCGATTTTGCAATCTTCTTTAACGATTCTAAAATGTCTTCTTCAGTCGCTGTCGTTTTATACTCTGTTAAAGTCAATTTCGCTAGCGGAGTTAATTTGTCTAAAGATGGAAGAACAGGTGCCGTTAGAGTATATCCTATTTTAGAGGACTTCTTACTTACTTCTAATTTAAAATCAGGACGATCATATAATTTAATCTCTTTGTCCTTTAAAAATAACTGAAATTCTTCGTTTATCAAATCTGTAATAGCTTCTTGACGAGCCTGTAATCCGAATCTGTCTTGCAATATATTCTCGGGAATGTTTCCTGGTCTAAAACCCTCTATTTTTGCCTTTTTCCCGTACTCTAATAACTTCGAAGATATAGCATTAGTCAAATCTTTTTCTAATATTTCTCCTGCGATGTTTAAAGTTGCTTCTTTTATCTTATGAGTTTTAATTACCATTATTTTGCCTTTTATCTATATAACTCAATTACACTAGAAGCTTTTATATTACTTGTCAAACTTCGATGGACTTCCATATAAATAACTTGTCTTCTATTATAGATTTTACTACTCTAATATAAGTCTGACAAATACAACGGGTGAAATGTTATGAAAATTTTAATCATAAATGATGGAAGAAAAGGATCCGTAGCTATCGCAAAATCCGTCGCTAAACAAATTTCTAAAGCTCAAATAAAAGAGTCGATCGTAGAGTTTAAAAACTCAACTAAAGATCTGCCTAACTTTATACTGTTAAAGTTAATTCTGTCCTTTGGACCTAGGGCAATAGCAAAAATAAATACAATGCCTTTTAGAAAAAATGAAAAGGTAGTCATCATTTCTACCTCTAGAAAATCAGCCGTTATTGCCGTGTGGTTAAAACTAAAATTTTTTGATGAGTCGGTGATAATTCAATTTTTAAAACCACAACTCCCTGTAAAATATTTTAATATAATATTCCTGCCACAACACGATAAAAAGATAATAATAGATAATAAAAAAATTCATCGATTTTTTCTAACACCATCTCTATTCGACTTTGAAAAAATTAAGGAAAAATCTGATAACACAAAAGATAATTCAGAAAAACTTATGGTCGTTCTAGGTGGGAAAAATGGGAGGGGAATAAATAGAAAAAATATCTCGCCAAAAAATATAACCGATATTATAACTCTGACAAAAAAATGGCAGGCTCAAAAGAAAAAAAGAGAAATATTTTTTCTGACTTCTAGAAGAACTACCGATAATATAGAAAATATTATCGCCTCCAAAACAGCCAATATGAAAAATGTTAAACTGTGTTTCTCAAACGAAACCTCTACAGAGATGTTTCAAAAACTTTTTTCTGTCGCAGACTCCTTTCTCATAACCCCAGACTCTTTCTCTATGATTAGTGAAGCTGTCTTCTCCAATAAACCCGTTTTTATTTTTAATAAAAAAGGAATGTCTAGAAAAAAACATATGAGGTTTGTAAACTCTGTCATCCTAAAAAAAATCGCATTCTCCTCCGATGAACTGACTTCGACTATAAATAGATTAAGCAAAAAAATTGATGCTTTTACCCTATTGCAGACGGAAATTAAAGACATTATAGGACTTATAGAAGAAGCCAATAAAAGAATGACAGACGATATAAAAGAAAAATGTCTTTATGCAAAAGAGAAAATTTTTGATAAATTCGTTTTTTCTATAATAGATTTTATATTGATTATTCCTATAATTTTAATTAGAATATTTCGAATATTAAAAGGTAAAGAGACCCTAAAAATGTCTCTTCAAAAGTTGACTCTAGTAAAGGTCAAAACACATAGGGGAAAACTAATTTGGTTTCACGGTGCCTCAATAGGAGAAATAACTTCTGTGTTGCCTCTCGTTTATAAGATACTAAACGAGTCTAATTTAAATGTTTTGCTTACCTCCGGAACATTGTCCTCTGCTAATGTTATTAAAAAGAAAATTCAAAATGATGACTTCGATGGTAGACTGATTTATCAACCCGCACCAGTAGAAATTCCTATATGTATAAGGAGGTTTCTCAAATGTTGGAGGCCTATAACTTGCTTTAGAATTGACTCGGATTTTTGGCCGATCTCTTTGAAAATTATAGAAAAATTTAATCTAAAACATATCTTAATAAACGGAAGAATAAGTGAAAAATCCGCGAATATTTATAATAAAATCCCGGCCATAAAAAAGGTTATCAATTCTTCTTTATCTCACTGTTTTATGAAGAGTGAAAAAGATCTGAACTTTATGAAAAAACTGGGTTGTGAAAATCTGAAAGTTTTACCTAATCTCAAATATACAGAACTGAAAACTGATATAAAAAATATAGGCAAAATAGAACTGTTGAAAAAGTCTTTCGGGGATAAAAAAGTTTGGCACGGGGCAGTCGTTTCTAATCAAGAAATCGGCCTTATAAGAGAGGCTCATTCTATCCTTAAAAGTCAAAAAAATGACATTTTAACCGTAATTTCTCCTAGGAAGATAGAAGCCATAAAGAATTATGACTGGGACGAAGAGACCACAGCTTTCTTTTCTAAAGGACAAATTCCTAATAAAAAAACTCAATTTTTTATTAACGATACTTTTGGAAATGTCGACCTGTTTTATAAGTCTATTCCCACTACATTCATCGGTAGATCATTCGAAGAAAAAAATAATAAAGCAGGCTCAAATCCCATTCCTGCAATTCGAGAAGGGTGTTTCATTTTTGTAGGATACAACTACTACAATTTTACAGATGTGTTCGATGAACTAATTAAATACAAAATTTTGAAGGTTTTACCGAGTTCTAACCAGTCTCAACATATCGCTGAATCCGTTGGATTCTTTTTATCTATGAAATATACTGATAAAATAAAGTGGAATGAAAGGGCTAAACAATTTAGGATAGATAAGATGAATACACTCGATATAACTCTTAAAGAGATAATTAAAATAAAAGGTTTGGGATGAAAAATTTTGTGCTTTTTTCTTTAATGATGATGTCTCTTTCTGCCTGCGATGTAGCCTCCTTTGTAAAAGATGTAGCTCATCGTAAAGATCCTTTTGCAAGGTATGATGACCCTTTTTATAAACCTAAATCGGACGGAAAAATTAGTCGCTATAATCTCTATAAAGGTAAAAATCCTGTAGAAGATTTCGACAAAGATGTCGTCTCCTTCGATAAAAATGATGTAAAGAAAAGTCCTGTAAAAAGTGTGGATAGAAATCCTAAAAGTTTATATGGAGTTCCGCCTGAACAACTCTACGGAGACCCCGCCACAGTAGGATATAATACAGAAAAAATTGTCAAAACTTTGCCATCCGTTGTGCAAAATAATTTTTCTATACAGACCGCTAATCAAAATTCTGAAGACAATAGAAAACCTATTTTGTTAGTAGAATCTGAAGGTGTAAATATTATAGCAGTGTCAGACGATGAACAATTAAAAGATGCCCCTATCTCTATTTCCGAACCTAAATTTAAAACCGTCTTGATAAAAAAAGGGGATACTTTATATTCTGTCTCTAAAAATAATCAGGTACCTCTAAAAGATTTAATCCTCGTAAATAATATAGCTCCGCCATACATTCTTACACCTGGGCAAATCGTGAAGATACCTATGAAAGCTTTTCACATCGTTCGACCAGGAGATACCCTATACAATATCTCAAAACTTTATAATGTTCAAATTCAATCTATCGCAACCTTAAACGGAATAACAGAACCGTTTTTAATAGCACTCGGACAAAATATACAACTGCCAGCATCTGCCTCGAATTTATCGTCTAAAACTATAGCCGTGAAAAGCGAAAAGTCAGGAGACTTTTCTCTCAAAAAACAGCCTCAAAATGTTAAACCTACAACGACGATCAAGACCGTAAATTCTTCTAGAATCCCTCCCGTAGTTCCTCTAACAGGAAAGTTTATTTGGCCCGTAAAAGGAAAAATTCTACTAAAATATGGCCCCGCAAAAAATGGACTTTATAATGACGGTATCAATATTTCTGCAGTCGTAGGGACTAAAGTCAAGGCATCTGAAAATGGAGTAGTCGGTTTCGCCGGAGATATGAAAGGACTCGGAAATCTTATTATCATCAAACACCAAAATAAGTGGATGACCGTCTACTCACATCTCGATAGTTTTAATGTAAATAAAGATGATAATGTAAAACAGGGAGACTTTATCGGAACCGTAGGAAAAACAGGTAGAATTTCTCAATCACAACTGCACTTCGAAATCCGTAAGACCTCCAAAAATTCTAGTAATTCGCTTAATCCTCTCAAGTATTTAAAATGACTTCGCTCGATTGTAGGTTGAGTACTCTATAATTTGTTGTTGCCTTATTCTTGTTTGTCAACTTTTGGCGGTGGAAGATTTGAAAATGGTTTTTTGTGTTTTATAAGTATGCTTATTAAACTTTTTCAATATTTGATTCAAAATAGTTGTTCTTGAAATTAATTTTATAAGTATGATTGTGATTTTATATTAACTTTAATCGATGTTTATATAAAAACATAGTTTTTGTAAAATTATAGTTAGGGCAGGTGAAAAATTTTGCAGGGATTTGCAAAATTTGGAATTTATTATAAAACATAGTTTTATAAAAATTCGTGGGACACTTCTATTATCTATAGATAATAGAAGTATGCTTATTATTTTTTATATATAATTTTAATCGATGTTTTTTATTTCTTAGATTAAGTCTCCATAGGGTAACGATTTTCTAATTTTTTTCGTTATTTTGAGATAGATTTGTTTGTGGTAGTCGTTGACCCTTCGGGGCATTTGTTGCATCTCTGCGAGATACCAAATGCGGGTTTGTTTTTTTATGTATAGATGTGTTGTTATTTTATTCTTATTTGTCAGGTCTGTGTGGGGTAGAGAAAGGTCTGGAAATTGTGTTGGTTAGAGAAGGTAGATGTCGGAGGTTGAGTTTGTGTTTTATATATTTTTATATTTATCGAACTAGGTATGAGGTAAAATATATTTTGGAAAAAGTCTGCAAAGGATTTTGCAGACGGGTCGTTATAAAATTGTTTCACAATTTTATAACTCCGTAGAATAACGATTATATATCATAGATATATAATCGTTATGCATATATAAATTTTATAACCCCGTGAAATAACTGTCATATTACTATAGGTTAAGTAGTGTATTTGATGAAGTTAGTAAGTTAAATAATTTTACAATAAATAATAGTATTACGGATTTGAAAATGAATCTTGTTTAGATTAAGTCTCCATAGGGTAACGATTTTCTAATTTTTCGCTCTTCATTTTGAGATAGATTTGTTTGTGGTAGTCGTTGACCCTTCGGGGCATTTGTTGCATCTCTACGAGATACCAAATGCGGGTTGATTTTTCGAATACTTTTCTTTAATTTTTTCTGTCGTTTTGTCTTT
>JAERRO010000016.1 GCA_016735395.1 Alphaproteobacteria bacterium
ACGACCCGTCTGCAAAATCCTTTGCAGACTTTTTCACAGAACTAACGACATACGAAGTTAAAAACTTTACTTCCCTACACAATGTTCAAATGTCTCGCCGTCCTCCATTCACGATTATCCGATTTTTCTCCGCCCCTCACGATCCTCCGACATCTACCCCCGCATAAACTTGACAAACAAGAATTAAAGCTCAATAGACACCCACTCAACCTATAGTAATATAAAGTAATACAAACACAAAATATTTTTAACGACCCGTCTATAGATTACTATACTATAGGGCTTCCTTACAGTATCGGACGAATGTATCGGACATAGATTTTATAGAAAATTTACTAGCTTGTTTGATTGCATTCTGTCTAAAAGATTTATATTCTGTCTTTTTCATATCTAAGAAATATGACAATTTACAGGCCATTTCGTCTACAGAATTATTAGGATCTACTAACACTCCGGATCTATTTTCGTCTATAATTTCGATTGGTCCACCGTGAGCTGTAGCGATTACAGGAGTCCCCATGGCCTGGGCTTCTAGAAGAGTCATCCCGAAAGTTTCAGGCGACTTAGACGGAGATACTACTGAATTACATAGTCCCATTACGATAGCAATATCGTCGCTATCGATGTGAGATATAAAGAACACTTTGTCGCTGATTCCCAATTGATTTACTAGTTCAACGAGTTCATCTTTATATTTATTTTTATGATCGTCTTGCCCGACGATATAGCAGTAAAAATCTTTTTGTTTGATCTGAGCTACGGCTTTAATGAGGTTATCTTGAGCCTTCCAATCGGTCAGTCTTCCAAAGCATGCAACGATAGGTTTATCTAATGCGATGTTATATTTATCGACACAGTATTCTATTCTAGCCGATTTCATAAGTTCGTGATTAAATTTGTCTAGTGATATACCGTTGTAGATGACCTTTACATTTTGCGGATCGACCTTTTTGTATCGACTGACTATGGTGTGCTTGAGAAAATTAGAGACGACAAAAACGGGCTTAGATTTGACTAGGACACTGTTGTATATTAGTTTTAATTTTCCGTATATAGATCTAGGAATATTGTTAAATCCGTGTACGAACATGATACATTTAGAATCGGATCTGCGGGTCGCCCACAGAACTATCCAAGCTGGAATTCTTGACATCGGAACTATGACATCGACTCTATTTTTTTTACAAAAAACACGAATCCTAATCGCAGAGACGATCATAGAAAAAACATTTTTAGATTCTACATCGATCTTTTTAAATTTGATATTGTGCTGTCGAATTTTGTGTAGAAGCGGTCCACCGTTGGCTATGATAGATATCTCGGCAGACTGATTTCTAGAAATCTCTTTTGCAAGTTCTATGGCGACGGTTTCGACTCCACCTTGCTTTAATTTAGGTAAGACTAGACAGATATGATTTTTTTTTGAGACCATTATTTTCCTATTTTTTATAGATTAGATTATTTTATTTTGTCCTAAATTTTTTCTAGTCCTAAGACTTCGAACTGTTTAAATTGCATACATTTTATATAATAATTTACTTTTAAAGGAGGCGAATTAGAGTGAGAAGTAGTAGCGAACCTTTGAACATTCTGTTTTTCATTTCTAGGTTGAAAACTTACCCAAGGGTTTTGCCATTGAGGAACAGTCTTTATCCTGTGAGGAAATATAAGTTGAGAAATTTTACTAACGGGTCTATCGTAATCTTCTTTCTCTTGTCCTATGCAGGTATTATGTGCGATCATAAATTGCGGTTGCGAGGCAGTCTGATGAGACAGGTGAATAACTTTTACATCTTTAAAAACGGTGTAATTAGTAGAGCAGGCCGTCATGGCGACGACTACTATAGATAATAATATTGCTGATTTTTTTTTGTACAATTTAGATACCTTTTTATTATGATAGAACTATTTTTGTTTAAGCATCTTATTGATATCTTGTTGTTCGGAACTTGAGATATTGTCTACTATAGAAGTATTGACACCGATTTTATTATGCGAGCGGTCGGAAGAATAATCCCAAACTGGAGAAATAACTATTTCTACTCTTCGATTTATGAAGCGACTTAATTCTTTACCAGTTTCTCCGATGGGATAACCGGCCCCTTTAGAATCGATAAAAAGTCTGACACTATTGACTCTAGATCTAGTCAGATAAAAAGCGACTTGTTGAGCTAATTCGAAGGCACTATTTTTATTTACACTCGGATCTCCGAGGTCATTAGTATACCCCGTGATAGCGATGAAACTATCGGGAAAATCGTTAACTATGCTGGCTATGTCTGCGATTATTTTTTCCCCTTGATCATTAACAAAATGCGATCTATCTTCGAAGATGACAGAGGCTAAAATAACGACGATTAAATCGTAACCTACTCTTTGAATTGTGACTCCTTCTCTGCTAAGTTTTTCGTATAATCTAGGCTGAATATTTTGCAAATATTCTTCTCTAGAATCTGGAGTTAGGACTAAAAACCCCTCACCCGTATAGGCCGGTAATTTAGCTTTTTTTATTGGGGTCGTTATGTTTCCTCTAGTAGCTTTTTCTAGCAAAATATGTCTCGGCAAATCTATTGTAGAAGTACATCCGGCGGTTATAATTAAAAATGGTAAAAAGAATTTTCTGATCATATTAAGATATATACAATAGAACGAAGAAAAGTTCAAGTTCAAAAATAGTATAGCGACTTTTAATATGCCGACAAAAACTTATCTTATTTCTTGTCTTTGATTCCCAGATTTTTTATCGGATCTATTATTTTTATTTTTTCTAAATTGTCCTTGATTTTCCACGAAGTCTTTTCTTTCTTCGAGAGACATGTTAGAAAGTTTGTTTAACACAATAGCAGATTTTCTATCGTGCATTTCTCCCATAATATCTTTTAGTCTATCTATGTCGAGTTTTTCTGTTGTCATAGCCTTCTTGAATTCAATTGTATGACCTTTTTTAAATTCTGCCAGTCCTTTATCACCTCTAACGAGTCTCATAGAAAAGCACCCTTTGTTGACAGATTGATTTCTATTATGATTATTGTATCCTTCACGGAAGTTTTTTCTGTTAGAATTGTGTGGAGCCGTCAAAAGTATAACGGAGACTGAAGTTATCAGCACCACATTTAGAAGAAGCGAGCTTATAGCGATTTTATTATTCATTTGACATCCTTTAGGTTATGTTAATTTTATTATTCAGTTCTATAGTCTATTATCATTTCCGCATATGACTTCTACAGTTATTTTTATTACAAAATTTATTTTTTTTAATTTCTTTATTATAGTCTAAATATTTTTTCTTTTCGTCTTCTACATAGAGAGATCCACAAGGAGGTCTTTTCATTGACGGCATAGGATCTGTCGTAAATATAATATTAAGACGGCTTATAAAAACTGCATTTAGGAAATGAGGTCTTGCGGTATTTTTATCATTCATCGAGTATTTCCTATCATTTTGGTATATAAATTATGTATAACACATATATTCAGTTAAGTCAAGACGACCTATTAAGTCCATCTACAGTTCATTTTTCAACATTCTTCTTAATTTTCTCCTCCAGAGTTTAACGGGGACAAAGAGGAGTATTGCTTTTATTACAGGCCTAATCAGCGGGAACTTTATTTTAAAGCTTACTTTTTGGTTATTCAAGAAGGAATTAACTTCCTTTTTAAATTTTAAAGAAGTTTTTCTATTCATAGTATTATAAAACCTTCTACAAATTTTCATAAAAGGTTTTTCATATGTCGTTAGCAGTCGATTTTTTTTCAAATAGTAGAAAACAAGTTTAACGACTTTCAGACAGTTATCGTATTTTATGTTATCGTCCATATCGGCTAGAGCTGTAGTCGATCTAGTCCTACTACGGTACATAATGGCGGTTAAATTTGTTAGAAAAACAGATTTTATTTTGGTAAACAGGATAAAATAGAACAATACATCTTCATAGATTATGTTATTTTCGAAACGGATATTTTTGTCATTAAAAACAGAACTATGATACAATTTGACAGTGGCGGAGAAAGGCAGTTCAAAAAAATTATCTGGTAAAATTTGCAATAATACTCCCCCTAGTTTAAGGCTATTATCTAGCTTACAGAATTGTCCGACCTTATTATTATAATGTTGAAATTTAGCATTAACAATCTTCGCATCATTCTCCACAGCGATATCACAGAGATCTCGTAAAACGGTATCATTCGAGAGAAAGTCATCTGGATCTAGAAAGAAAATGTACTCACCGCGAGCGACTTCAATCCCAGAATTTCTAGCCCCACCTTGACGGAGATTTTTCTTGTGGGTAATGATTTTGATTCTTTTATCGTCCTTCGCAAATTTCCCAACAATCTCCATAGAACCATCAGGCGAGCAATCGTCCACACAAATTATCTCAATATCTTTCAACGATTGAGACATAACAGATCGCAAACATTCTCCAATATATTTTTCAACATTATATATAGGAAGAATAACAGAAACTTTTATATTACCACTCATAATTTTTTCCTTATGCTTTTAAACAACTTAAAACTTTTCTATATGAATATTTCCAGGTTTAGAATTAGAGTGTTTAACGAAGTTAATTTCTTCGGCTAATTTTCTCACTGAGCTAACAGGTTTAGGGCCCCCACAGATATATAGCACGGAGTCGACAGATTGAAATCCGCCGGTGTGTTTTAAGAATTCTTCGGACTGTATGACATCTGTGACATATGACTTTTTGAACCTAGAACCCTCTTCTGGGCTAGAAACCGCGAAAAGGACTTTTAAATTTTTATATTTACTTTTAAAGGCTTCAAACTCGTCGTTATAAGGTATAGGAATTTCATTTTCAAATCTACATCCGTGGATCAGAGTTATACTCTTGGCGGTGTTTAACACATCGAAACTACCTCTTAAGTGTCCGATAAAAGAAGACAGCCCTGCACCTGTAGATACCATAACGAAGTTAGTCTCAGGATTTATGGTCTCGGGATCTATCACCATATCGAGTCCGGCACCTTTAGTAGAAATATCTACTGGATCACCGACTTTAGAGTTAAACAGTAAAGTGGTCATCAAAGGTTTATGGTTATCGACAGTCTCTGGTTTCACTATAAACAGTTCACATTCTTTACTATTAGGAGTCGAAGCAACGGAGTAGGCTCTTCTTAAAATTTTAGAACTATCATCGGGGTGCGGGATAGCGACGAGGATAAATTGTCCTTGAGAAAACACAAAGTCAGAATTATCGTCCGTCTTGAATGTAAATATCTTTAAATCGTCTGTTACATCTTGAATAGAAGTAATAGTAGCATTTTTAAACATGAGACCCCCTAGAATTACACATAGAAAGAAGTATAGTTATAAAAAGATATGGTGTCAAATATTATAATATGGAATAAACTAGTTGAAAAAGCAAAAAATAGTATTATACTAAAAAAGAGTTCTTTCCAATGGAAGGAGGGGTGGCAGAGTGGTTATTGCAATAGATTGCTAATCTATGAACCGATATTTTGGTTCCCCGGGTTCAAATCCCGGTCCCTCCGCCAATCATTCTTATCTATAAGAAAAAACATAAGGAGTGATTTGTGAATATCGATAAATACATAACAGAGCTAAATAATGCATATCAACTCGGCAATGCTACAGAACATACATATCGTGGGTATCTTCAAGATTTAATCAAGAGTATCGATTCCGATATCGTTGTAACAAATGAACCGAAACAAATCAAGTGTGGAGCCCCAGATTACATCATTACTAAAAAAGAAATACCTCTTGGATACATAGAAGCAAAAGATATTGGACGACTAACTAAATTTAGTGATGCAGAAAAAAAACAGTTCGCTCGTTATACAGAGAGTTTAGATAATCTTGTTTATACAGATTATATAGAGTTTGTATTCTATAAATCAGGACAGGAAGTCTCTCGTATTAAACTTGCCGAAGTTAAAAATGGCAGATTAAAACCTCTACCTAAAAACTTCGAAACATTTACAACCTATATCAAAGATTTTATCAACTATCACGGGACAACAATCAAGTCAGCAAAGCAACTAGCAAAGATGATGGCAGGTAAGGCGAGATTGATGTCTATCGCAATCAATGAGGCTCTTATCCAAACAGATGACAACTATGAGGACCAAACCTTAAAAGAACAATTAAAAGCATTTAAGGAAATATTGATACACGACATTGAACCGTTAGAGTTCGCCAATGTATATTCTCAAACAATCGCTTATGGGATGTTCTCCGCACGATTGAACGATACAACAATAGAGACTTTCTCTCGTCAAGAGGCCGCGGAACTTATACCAAAATCTAATCCATTTCTTCGTAAGTTATTTGGATACATCGCGGGTGCTGATTTAGATGATCGTATCAAATGGATCGTCGATTCTCTCGCAGAGATTTTCAGATATACTAATGTTGCTAATATTATGAAGAACTATGGTGAATCCACAAAGCAGACTGACCCAGTTATTCATTTTTATGAAACCTTCTTAGGTGAGTTTGACCCGGCACTTCGTAAAGCAAGAGGTGTTTGGTATACCCCTGACCCAGTTGTTAATTTTATTGTTCGTGCAGTTGATGAAGTTCTTAAAAATGATTTCAACCTACCAACGGGATTAGCAGACACAAGCAAAACAATAGTATATACTGAAATCATAGACAAGACCTTAAAGAAAGGTGTTCGCAAGGTTAAAAAAGAAGTTCATAAAGTTCAAATACTTGACCCTGCTACCGGGACAGGAACATTCCTTGCGGAGACTATTAAACAGATACACTCCAACTTTGAAGGGCAAGACGGATTATGGAAGCCGTATGTTACCGAACATCTTAAACCCCGCATTCACGGATTTGAGTTGCTGATGGCGAGTTATGCTATGGCACATTTAAAACTAGACTTACTGTTAAAAGAAACTGGATATACTGCGAAAGATGATAAGCGATTGAATATATATTTGACTAACTCGCTTGAAGAGGCACACCCAGACACTGGAACTCTGTTTGCTAATTGGTTGAGTGCCGAGGCAAATGAAGCAAACTATATCAAACGAGAAGTGCCGATTATGACTGTGATCGGAAACCCTCCTTATAGTGTCAGCAGTTCTAACAAAGGCGAATGGATACAAAACCTACTTAAAGATTATAAGAAGGATTTGAACGAGAGAAATATCAACTCTTTAAGTGATGACTATATAAAGTTTATTCGTTATGCCGAACACTTTATAGAAAAGAATGGCAAAGGTGTTGTCGGTATGATTACAAACAACTCTTTTGTTGATGGAATTACACACAGACAAATGAGAAAACATCTATTAAAAACCTTTGATAAGATCTATATATTAAATCTACACGGCGATACACGAAAGAAAGAAACTTGCCCTGATGGTTCGCCAGATAAAAATGTATTTGATATTATGGCAGGAGTTTCAATCAATATATTTGTGAAGACAGGTGAAAAGAAAAAAGGAACTCTTGGTGAAGTTTATCATAAGGACCTATATGGAAAAAGAGATTTTAAATATGAATTTTGTCGTAAAAAGACATTAGACACAGCAGGTTTTAAAAAAATTAAACCAACAGAACCATACTACTTCTTCGTTCCAAAAGATTTTGAAAATAAAGATGAATATGAAAAGGGTTTCAAACTTACTGATTTATTTCCTGTCAATTCATCAGGTATTGGAACTTATGATGATAAAAATCTAATTAGTTTTAACAAGTATGATGATATGAACAAGAAAATTAGTTTTAGACCATTTGATATTAGAAATATTTTATGGGATTTAGAACTTGTCAAAAGACCAAGAATGAAGGTAATGAAAAATATAATAGATAGAGATAATTTATTATTACTGACTTCAAAAATAATTCCACCAAAACACCCCTTTGATAGGGTTTTTATAAGTAAGATAATAGCAGAAAAACATTCAGCAAGCGACCAAACATATTGTTTCCCACTATATCTTTATGATGACAACCAAACTCCAACCCTCATAAAAGTAGGTAAGTAAATGACTAACAGAAAACCGAACTTAAATATGGAAATTGTAAAGGGAATTGAAAAGGCGATAGGATTGTCGTTCGTTCCTGAAAAGGAAGATGACTCCAAGACATTCGCCCCTATTGATGTAATGGATTATATCTATGGAATTTTACACACTCCATCATACCGCGAAAAATACAAAGAGTTCTTGAAGATAGATTTTCCTCGTGTGCCATATCCCAAATCAGCAGATAATTTTTGGACGATTGGAAAGTTAGGCACGGAACTTCGCGGACTACACCTAATGGAAAAAAGTACTACTCTATCAAAGTTGATTACCAAATACCCTATAGATGGCGACAACATCGTGGATAAAATCCGCTATGACGACGGCAAGGTTTATATAAACAAAGAGCAATACTTCGCGGATGTGCCAAGCGAGGTGTGGGATTTCTATATCGGTGGATACAAGGTTGCTGATAAGTGGTTAAAAGACCGTAAAGGCACGGCATTATCATTTGACGACATTCTACACTATCAACGAATAATCAAGTCTCTGGCAGAAACTATACGAGTTATGGCAGAATTAGATAAATTAGCAAAGTAATAACATTATTTAATTGACCTCAAAACCATATTTTGTACGGAATGCCCTTCCCCATCAAAGAGTCAACTCTCGTCTTTTTTATTCATATATTTATCATAATGGTCTTTGTGTTTATTATTATAGAAGAATTCTTCAAAACATTTGAACCATTTGTCCTTGTCTGTAAACACACCTTCTGAATTTATAAAGTCAAAGTGAGACTCTCTATTTATCCATCTAACGAAGTACTCGTTTTCTTTTGTTGTTTTTTTAAAAAACTCATTTATTCGTTTTGTATGACAGTATGTAAAAGAGATAAATCGTTCTAAAATTTGTCTCATAACATTTGCCACTAGTACATTCTCGATGATGACCCCTTTATCATTTTTACATTTATATAGTACCTTCCACAGCATATCATACTCGCTTCCTATCTCTTTATTTTTTATTATCGCCAGTGAGTTTGTACAGTTATTAGATTTTGATAGACGATAACAGGCGAGCTTCTTTTTATCTATCTTGGTGTGCAAAACCAATTCCGTTATAAAATAAAGGTGATGAGACAAAATTATCAGCTTAGAACATATTAATTTTTTATCTTTGACAAAATTCGCCTTAATCATTTGAGCGACTTCAAATACATAGTCAAACGACAGACTAGATATCGGGTCATCGATTACTATAATTCTGTCTTCCAGTTTACTATCGTGCTTTCCTATTGCATGATATATAAAGTAGATAAAAGTTATTATATTTTTCTCCCCTTCGCTAAGAGTCTCGAAAATTGGGTCCTGTTGAGATCCACTTTGTCTAGAAATAGTATACTTATTATCCCTAGATACTAACTCAAAATCTGTCATCCCGAGCGATTTTAAAGTTTTATTGATGTTATCCATCGTATCTTTTGAATTTGAGATTTTTCCCTCTAATACTTGAATTTCTTCAGTTTTTTTATTGATATCTTCATAAAAACCAAATATAGAATCTTTGAGATCTTCTATAGTATCTTCTATGGCTTCTTGTTCTGTAATATATTTTTTAAAGATATCTCTCTTATCAATGGAAAAAAATCTAAATACATTAGCCTCCAAATCCTTTTTTGACTTTTTTATATCGCTTATCTTCATATTATTTTTTTTGATTATATCGTTAACTTCATCGATATACTCGTTCAGTCTTACGAAACTAATTTTATCGTCGTCGAACTCAATATTCTTGTCTGGCTCGTTAATTTTAGATTGCATATCTCCAATTACATTCTGTAAATTTT
>JAERRO010000003.1 GCA_016735395.1 Alphaproteobacteria bacterium
TCTTTTATATTATCGAAGATCTGAAAAAGTCTGCAAAGGATTTTGCAGACGGGTCGTAATAATAAAATGTATTTTATTATTACTCCGTGGAATAACAATTATATATCATAGATATATGATAGTTATGCATATATAAATTTTATTACTCCGTGGAATACATAGATATTATAATATCTATGTATGCTTATTTTTTTTATAATTTGTGATTATGGGGTTAGACGGTTAGTAAGGGCTACGATATAGGAAAGAGATAATCGTATTTTAAAAAGTCTGCAGATTATTCTGCAGACGGGTCGTAATAATAAAAGGTATTTTATTATTACTCCGTGGAATAACTATCATATATCTATGATATATGATAGTTATGCTTATTATTTTTATAATTTTATTACTTTGTGAGATGCCTATATATTACTATAGGTTGAGTGGGTGTCTGTTGAGCTTTAATTCTTGTTTGTCAAGCTTTGTGTGAGGTGAAGAGGGTAGATGTCGGAGGATCGTGAGGGGCGGAGAAAAATCGGATAATCGTGAATGGAGGACGGCGAGACATTTGAACATTGTGGAGGTAATATAAAAAAACTGGGGGATCGTGCGAAGCGGAGAAAGATTAGGGTTAGTGATAGTTTTGACGGTTGTAGTGGTGGGGGATATTTTTAAAAAGTCTGCAAAGGATTTTGCAGACGGGTCGTAATAATAAAATGTATTTTATTATTACTCCGCGGAATAACTATCATATATCTATGATATATGACAGTTATGCATATATAATTGTTATACATATATAAATTTTATTACTCCGTGGAATACATAGATATTATAATATCTATGTATGCTTATTTTTTTTATAATTTTTGATTATGGGGTTAGACGGTTAGTAAGGGCTACGATATAGGAAAGAGACATTGGAATGCTTTCTTGTCGTTTTGTGATTATGGGGTTAGACGGGTAGGGCTACGATATAGGAAAGAGACATCGCGGATGCTTTCTAGTCCTAGTAGGTTCATTATAAGTCTGCTAGCTCCGAATCCCCAACCGCCATGAGGAGGGCAACCGTATTTGAAAAAGTCTAGATACCACTGCATTGGCTTTTGTTCTAGCCCCTTGTCGTTGAGTTGTTCTAATAAAGTTTCGTAGTTTTCTTCTCGTTGTGCCGTCGTAACTATTTCTACTCCTTTGTATATGAGATCCGAACTCGCCGTTATATCATCGTTTTTTCTTTTATGATAGAATGGACGGCATGAAGTCGGGTAGTCGGTGATAAATACAAAGTCGTGATCGTATTTTTCTTTAACATAGTCGCCTATCGCTTTTTCTTCCGCAGTGCTCAAGTCGTCGTCGCTGATGTCTAACCCTCTCTCTTTTAATATAGACTTCGCCTCTGCCATAGTTAGTCTAGGTATCTTCGAACTAAAGGTGAAATTTTCAACACCATAATGTAGTTTTATCTCTTCAGAATATCTCTCGTTTATTGATTCTAGAATAGATTTTACTAAATTTTCTAGCATAACTAATACTTCTTCAAAATTATCTATATACCCCATCTCCACATCGTAAGAAACGAATTCTGTGGCATGTCTGTTTGTTTGAGACTTCTCCGCTCTGAATACTGGCCCAACTTCGAATACCCTCTCTAATCCACTCGATATCGCCATCTGCTTATATAACTGTGGAGACTGTGCCAAATACGCTGTCCTGTCAAAATACTCTAGCTCAAATAACTCCGCACTGCTTTCGCTCGGACTTGGCATCAATTTAGGTGTGTGTATTTCTATAAAATTCTCGCCCAATAAAAAATTTCTGTATGAACTGTCTAGTTGAGATACTATTTTTAAAATTAACGACTCCTTCTCTCTTCTCCAAATTAAAAATCTGTTGTCCTGTCGTTTTTCTGTGGTGACGATGTCCCCTTTTTCAACTACAGGAATCGGTAGTGGAGTAGCAGATTCGTTTAAAATTTTTATGCCTTCTACTAATATCTCATACCCTTTTTCTGTATTCTTTGTTGTCTTTACAATACCGCTAATTTCGACCGCCGATTCTATCGTTAACCTTTTTGCACAGTCAAATTCAGAACTGCCTTCCTTTACTATCGCTTGACATATTCCGCTTATATCTCGCAATATTAAGAAGACTATTTTACCCTGTTCTCTTATCGTCTGGATAGAACTTTTTATCAATATCTGCTTGCCATCTTCAGAGACTATATCTTTTATGTGAACTCGGTTTAACATTTTTAACTCCTATAAGTTTTTCTGTATATAATTTATATTTATTATAATTTTATGTCAAGATTATACTTGCCCTTGTGTTGCCTCTTCCATTTTTTATTCGGAATAATAACCTGCTTTATATCGCCTTTTTTCATTTTATCTATTAAAGCTATATACTTTGACTTCTCTATGTTAAATTTTTCTAATTCGGTTTTAGACAAGTTCTTAACACTAGGTAATACTATTTTCATCGGGTTTACCGCTCGTCCGTTATAATGTATCTCATAATGTAGGTGAGGCCCTGTGGCATAACCTGTCATTCCTACATAGCCTATAATGTCGCCCTGTTTAACTCTATCGCCGACTTTGTATTTTGCAAATTTGCTAATATGTGCATATACCGTAGAATAAGAACCGTTGTGTTTAATTTTAATATAGTTGCCGTAACCCGTGCCATATGCCCTTTTTGTGATTATCCCGTCTCCTCCAGAAGGAATAGGAGTGCCTATTCGGGCTCTGAAGTCTGTACCCTTATGTGCCCTAGTATATCCTAATATAGGGTGCTTCCTATTTGGGTTAAAATGACTTGAAATAGATACCGGTATATTTAACGGAGTTTTCTTTAAGGTCTTTGTAGCCCCTTTTCCATCAACATTATAAAAGGCTCCTTTGTCGCCGTTGTGATACTTGTAGAAATCTATTTTGTGTCTGTCTGTTTCTAAAGCCATATAGTATACTATCGTTTCTTTTACCCTGTCGTAAGACTCTAGTTCTAGATAAAATATAGCAAATTTGCTTCCTGGTAATATCTCTCGCTCAAAGTCTATACTATGACCCATTAACTGATAATAAGCATTTATAGCCGTAGCACTGACCCCAGCTCTAGATGCAGATCCCATAAATGTGCCGTCCTGCTCTATCTCGCCGACAATCATATTGTATATTTTGTTATAAGGTTCTTCCTTCTTACTTATAACCACATTATCTTCTATTTCTATCACTATCATATTTAGATCACTTCGTGATATAGTTATCTCTTCTAATTTATCTCTCCTATGATTGAATCTGACTTCGTCTCCTGTATATAGAATAACTTTCTCGTCTTCTAATCCTCTCGTTATCTTATACTTTATATCCCGAGATAGTCTAGTCTCCTTGTGTAATATGTTTATAAAGTTGTCGCCACTCTCAACTATATACAGACGACTGCTAGATAAACCTCGACCGATTTCCACTACTCCTGTAAATACAAATTTACTCAATAAAAATAATATCACTAATAATTTGAGTATCAATAAAGACTTTACTAACCAATTTAATTTTTTATAATGATTTATATATTTTCGCACCTAAAACCTTTTTATTATGACTTATACATATAGTCTGTTTTACTGTTTTTTTCAAGTAGACAGACATAAGAATTTTAATTCCTGCAAATATACTCTGTTTCTGTCGATACCGCCCGACTCTTAATTATCTTTACAAATTCTTCTAGCCCTCTCAATCGTTGAGGAGATAATATTTCTAATAATCCTGTGCTAGATATATATGTATCTATGGTAGATAGACGGGTATCTCTGTTTTCTTCAAATGTAAAGTTCTCATAACATAATAATATATATAAGATGCCTTTTACTAACATAGAATTAGAATCCGCATAATATTTCTTCTCTTCCACATTATAACATAAATGATTGTCGCTTTCACAATTTTTTGTCTTATTTGACTCTATCAAGTACTCCGTCTTCATAGATGGTAATTCTGTCGATAAAGACAATAATATGTCTAGCTTCTCTTCTCCGCTCTCTCCAAACGAAAATAAGTTTAATATTTCTAAGGGTGTCATTAGTAATCCTGTGCTTTCTCAATGGTTAATTATATATGTCTAACTCAAATTTTGCCTCTTTAGACATTTTATCAATACTCCAACTAGGATCCCATACGACTTTAACTTCGACTTCTCTCACATTAGAAAGTCCGACTATAGCATCTGCTACCCACACTGGAAGTTTATCCGCAATAGGACACATAGGTGAAGTCATCGTCATTTCTATCTCGATAATAGAATCTGTCGTTATCGATATCTTATATATTAAACCTAAATCGTACAAGTTTATATTTAACTCTGGATCTATCACGGTTCTGATAGCGGAGATAATGTCGCCCTCTTTTGGTAATACATCATCTTTATAGTCGTTGTTCGTTCTTTTTACCGAAGTAGGTATCTCGTCTATTCCTAAAATTTTGTCAAAGTCTACATCCGGCATATCATCCGTTTTCTCTAATCTGTATTTTGACTTTAAACTTGAAAGCTGATTATTTTCTGTAGTGTTTTGTTTAGTCGATCGCAATTTCTTTAAAGCCTCTTTCAAATAGAACATAAATGCCTCTACATCTTGTAGATCACTGTAAATTCCTAGCGATAATCTTATAGCCCCCGATAACTGAAATCTACTATAAAGAGGCCCGCAACAATGATGCCCCTGACGAAGACAAACTCCGTTTAACGATAGATATTCTGCTAAATCTAGGCTGTTTACACCTTCTATATTAAAGCTCAATATTCCGTTTCTTTCTTTAACTTCCCCCACAAATTTAAGACCCTCGATTTTACGGAGTCTAGATTCTAAATTATTCGATATCTCTTTCATATTTCGTAGATTTTCTTCAAAATTTGTGTCCATCAAGAATTTACAACTCTCTCCAAACGATATTATACTGGCTATATCCTGTGTGCCTGATTCGTATCTTCTATTGTCGCTGTAATAATTTGAAGTGTCGATACTATCAACTCTAGATACCGTACCACCGCCGACATCTAGATCCCGTAATAGTGATAGATCCTTGCCGTACAAGATGCCTAGACCTAATGGCCCGTATATCTTATGAGCTCCGCCTACCACAAAGTCTATGTTTAAAGATTCTAGACTAGCAACTTTATGAGATAGATACTGACTGCCGTCCATAATACTTATAAAATTAAAATCCTTCGACATATTCGTAATATCTTCAAAGTTCGTTATACAACCCAATACATTCGACTGACCGCTGAAAGATACTATTTTTGTTAAGCCGTCTATTTTTAAGGCTATATCGTCTTTGTTATACATACCGGAGTCGTCCACTTTTATCACTCGTAAGGTAGCACCGACCGTATCGCACAATTTTTTCCATACTAATAGGTTTGAATGATGCTCTATCTCTGTAATGACGACATTATCGCCAGAATTTACTAAATGTTGTAGACCTCTAGATAATATGTTGAGACTATTTGTAGCCCCGCCTGTAAAGACTAAATTGTCTTCGGTAGTACCTAGAAATTTAGCTATATACCCCCTTGATAGATCTAATTTTTTTTGCAAGACACTACCTAGACCACACATACTCCGCCCAGTACTGATATTTTCTGTGCCGTAAAAATTGCATAGAGAATCTATCATCTCTTTAGGCTTTTGAGTAGTAGATGCACTGTCTAAATATACCCCGCCGAATCTGTCGAAAAATGGAAATCTCGACTTGCTTATCATCATATTGTTGTCCTATTTATTGTCTTTTTCTAATAATCTCTTTTTTATATCTTGTCAAATCTTGGAGTAGTACTTGATTATATTTTTATTTTATATTATAATTTTTCTATAACTGAACCTATAATATAAAGGACTCCTATGACTAATAATATAACTACCATAAATCAACTCGAAGATGCTACTAAAAGTGGTGTCGTAATCGTAGATTTTTTCGCTCCGTGGTGTGCTCCTTGTATGGCTCTGAAACCTAGACTAGAAGAACTGCAAAATGATGGGGAATTTAAGGCAGGTATAACATACATCAATGTAGACGATGCTCCAGAAGTAGCACAAAAATTTTCAATCAGATCTATCCCTACTTTAATTCTGTTTAAGGACGGAAAACAGATCGACCAAAAATCTAATGTGTCTGACGAAGAAATTAGACAATGGGTGAAAGATAATCTATAAACAAAACTGCTAGATAAAATTTTATTTGGCTTTTTAACTCTTTTAGTTTATAATAGTATTGAATAATAAAGTATAGGAGATATTTATGAATAAAGGTTTGTTATTTCTTGCAATCGTCATCTTGACAGGTTGTGCCATTAAACAAGACGGTACTCTAGATAGAACTAGTTCTATGAACGAGAACAACAGTGAACAATTTCACGAAAATTCGGATATTTTTGTAGATGTAGATGCCTCAAAATCCGCCGAAGTAAACACAGGAATAGAAATAGAAAATTCTAGACCTATAGAAAAAGATCTGCTCGCGACAAATACTAAATATGTAATCGGGGCAACCTATAAAGTTGGAGATGTAGAATTCTCTCCCGCCGAAAATTACCTCTATATAGAAAACGGAACCGCCGGAATTATTCCTAAACAACTAGATCAGACTAGAACCGCTAACGGGGAGACATTCGATGTCAAATTATTTTCCGTAGCTCACCATACTTTGCCTCTGCCGTCCATCGTGAAAATTACTAACCTCGATAATAATCAGATCGTTTTGGCTAGAGTAAACGATAGAGGACCTTTCGTGACAAACAGAATCGTTGATGTCTCTCCAGCAGTAGCTAAAGCCCTGAAATTTGACGAGACAGAGACCGCAAACATAAGAATAGAAATAGACGAATATAGATCTAAAAACTTGAAAAATTCTATCACACATTCTGCGGGAATAACGAATAATGCCCCCGTAGCAATTCCTGCCGTCGTTAACGACAACGACACCATAGATAACCCTTTTGAAGATAACTCCAAAGCAGAAACAGGACAGTTTGCAATCCAAGCTGGAGCATTTTATTCTCATGAAAATGCCTCTGTATTAGCTCAAAAACTTCAATCAGTAGGAGAGTTTTTTATCTTCGAAGAGGGGCCTCTATACAAGGTCAAAATGACTAATGTTCGGACTAGAGAAGAAGCTAGAAATATTATTCAACAACTACAAGGTCTAGACATAAACCCCGGGTTGACTAACAACGGCGAATGGGAAAGTCTATAAAAATAGCCGTTTTTATACGGTACTATTTTACCTCTTGATTTTTTTTCTTTTGTCATTATAATAATGATATTAAGGAGATTTTAATGATTACTAAAACTACGAAGACTAGAAAACTTCACGAAAAAACTGCCGACTGGTTTCTAATTGATGCTTCAGGAATGGCTCTAGGGAGACTGGCATCGCAAGTCGCAATAATCCTACGGGGTAAACATAAGCCGACCTTCAGTCCGCATCTAAATGACGGAGACCACATCATTATTACCAATTCAGAAAAGATAGCACTCTCAGGTAAAAAAATGCAGACGAAAAAGTTCTACTGGCACACAGGATTCGTCGGTGGTATTAAATCTATTTTATATAGACAACTGATTATCAAAAATCCTACGAAAATTGTAGAGAAAGCCGTAGAACGGATGCTCGGAAAACCCGCCGCTTTGAGAGCCGCTCAGATGAGACGACTCCACTGTATCAAAGGTGAAGAACATAAGTATAGCTCGCAGAAAATTTCTGTGATTAACCTAGATAAGAAAAATTCTAAAAATAAAATCGCATAACGGAGAATAATATGATCATTCAAAAAAAATCTGTGGAAAAAAAAGAAGTATACTACGCAACAGGACGGCGGAAGACCTCTGTAGCTAGAGTCTTTATGTCGCCAGGGACAGGAAAAATTTCTATTAACGGTAAAAAGTTTGAAGTCTATTTTAAGAGAGCCGTGCTACAGATGAAAATCAATATGCCACTAGAACTCGTAGAAATGGATAAACGATTCGACATCAGAGCTACCGTAAAAGGCGGAGGACTCTCGGGACAAGCAGGAGCCATTCAACACGGAATATCTCGCGCTATTTTGAAGGTTAACCCCGACTTGAAACCTCAATTGCGGAAGGCGACTTTCATCACTAGAGACTCTAGAAAAGTTGAACGAAAGAAATATGGACTTCGTAAAGCCCGTAAAGCTCATCCGCTAGTTAAAAGATAATTGGAACCTTTTTATCATATATTACTATAGGTTGATTAAAAGATCTTCAAGTTAGATCGAGTATATCGATAGAAGAAGCCTGAGAAAAGTCTGCAAAGGATTTTGCAGACGGTCGTTCTAAAATTGTTTCACAATTTTATTACTCCGCGGGATACATACATATTATATAACTTTATTTTTTCTATGATAGGTTGAGTAGTGTTTTTACGATGTTTCTGTGAGAATAGTTATGCATATATAATTTTATCACTCCGTGAGATAACCGTCATATTACTATAGGTTGAGTTGGTGTTTTTGTGGGGCAGAGAAAAGTCTAGAAATTATGTAGGGCGGATGAGTCGTAGAGGAGACCCTCGAATATCGCGGAGGTAAAACAAAAAAATCGGGAGATCGTAGAAAAAATCTAGAGACAGCGGTGGAAAGATCGGGAGATGGTGAAACGAGGAGTTTGGAGACCGTGCGAAGCGGAGAAAGGTTGAGCAATTGTGCGGGTGGCGGATAAACGGGGGAAGTTTGCAGAAGAGAATACGAGAAATTTTTTCTCATTCTGTCGGATCTAGTATAGGGTGGGGGACATTTTTAAAAAGTCTGCAAAGGA
>JAERRO010000014.1 GCA_016735395.1 Alphaproteobacteria bacterium
GGTGTAGATGTTTGTATCGCCGGGTTGGAAATGATAAACGGAGAATGTATAGGAATAAACGGAGGTAATATTCAGGCTATCAACAAACCTCGACCAAACGGCGGGAGAAGATAATTACAGTTTATTCTGTGTTATCTTTAGAGATTGATCTTTTTTCCACTCTTTAATTTTAGAGTGATTACCGGACAATAATATAGGAGGGACTTTATGCCCTCTCCACTCCGCAGGTGTAGTATATTGATCGTGTTCTAATAATTTATCTTTTGAAAAACTCTCTTCTTCTAAAGACAACTTATTACCTAAAATACCTTCTTGCAATCTTATCGTAGACTCCACCATCGCCAATACTGCGACCTCTCCGCCTGCTAGAACAAAGTTGCCTAAACTAACCTCCTCAAAATTATAGTAGTCTATGACCCTCTGATCTACCCCTTCGAAACGGCCACATAAAAATGTAAAGTTATCTTCTCGAGACCATTCTTCTGCCATAGCTTGATTAAATGTGCGACCTCTAGGAGAAACAAAAATCATTCTACCTCTGTCTACTTCTGGTATATTGTCGATCGTACGACCTAAAATGTCTGCCCTCATTAACATCCCTGCACCTCCGCTATACGGAGTATCGTCTACAGTTCTATGCTTATCTTCCGTATAATCTCTAGGATTATATAAATTGTACTTCCATAGATTAGAAGTTAGCCCTCTGTTAATAACAGAAACTCCTAAAGAAGCAGGGAAAATTTCCGGATATAAAGTAATTATATTTATATTCTTCATCGCTTTTCTCTAGTCTAAAACGAATTCAGAGTCTATAATAACGAACTTTTCTTCTAGATTAACTTCGACTATAGCTTTTTCTATGAACGGGATAAATATTTTTTTACTACTACCGTCTACACCGGTTATCTCTAGAATGTCGCTTGCACCGTGATTGATGACATCGTAGACGGTTCCTAGAATATGTTTTATATCGTCAGTCGCCCTTAAATCGGTAGAGAAAACTTTTAGACCTATTAAGTCGTTAACATAAAAACTATCTAACGATAGTTTCGGCAACTCGTCACGATAAATATAGAGATTTTTCTGTAGCAGATATTGTATACCGTCTATATTATCTACATCCGACAGTTTAGCTAGAACTCGATTTCGTCCCATAATACTGATAACTTCTAGATTTGAGATTACTTTGCCATCTTCTAATTGTAGTTTTTGAAATTCTTTAATCTGTTTACTTTCGTCTAGATATACATCTATTACAAAATTGCCTTTCAGGCCGTGAGACTTTACGATTTTTCCTACACATATCGTATCGCCAGTAGTCGCATTTAGAACTGTATCCTTATTTATAGAGACCATAAGTGTTAGACTTTAGACTCTTCCTCGACTTTTTCTTCTATCTTTTCTTCTACAGGTGTCTTGACTTCTGGAGTTTCAACTTTTTCGGTTTCGACTTCTGGGGTTTCAACTTTGGGTTCATTCTTCTGATATTTTTCTTTAGTCTTGACAGTAATCTTCACTGGATCACATATCCCTTGTTTAGCTAGGAAAATTTGGACTCTGGTTGACATCTGAGCTCCGACACCTAACCAGTACTTCGCTCTATCTAGATCTATAAACATACGATCGCCCTTATCTTTAGGTAATAGGGGGTTATATGTTCCTATTTTTTCGATAAATTGTTTTTTCACGGCACGACGTTTATCGGCTACTACAACATGATAGTAAGGTAGATTACGGGTTCCTCTACGGGCTAGACGGATGACGACAGACATTAATTATCCTTTAGTATAAAATTTGCACTATTTAATAGAATAGTTGAATTGTCATATTCTAAATTAGATTATTTTAAAAGTCAACACCAAAAATTGACTTTCAGGCACATATTACTTATACTTTTGAGACTATAACAAAATGGGAGATAACATTATGATTAAAGTTTCTAAGTTACAAAAAATTATGCTTTTTACCGGATTATCGATACTAATAATCGGGACGATTTTAACTATTACGGTTGCGACAATTATGAGGGGACCTGTAAAAGAAGCCGTCGTCGTCAAAATAATGACTACTTCTATGTCTAGTATAATAGAGGAACTTGACGAAGCAGTAGACAGATCTTTCGATAAAATAAATTTAGAAAGTATCCGCGAATCTATAGACAAGTCGTTTAGTAAAATAGATTCTTCATTAGATAAAATAAATAACATAGATAAAACGGTCAATGATGCCAGTAATATTTTATCCGCTTTAAATATCTCGGGAACAGAAAAATATACTGACAGAATTGAAAAATCGAATGATGTAGCCGGTAAAGTACAAAGAGAGATTGATAATGCTAAAAATGATATAGTGAGGATTATTAACGAAGATATCACTGCGGAGGTAAAACTCGGAGTCGAAAAAGAAGTGTCTCAACAGATGTCTGACCAGTTAGGGATATCTAAAAAATTAACTCAACAAATTGCTTCTAATCCGAATTTGAGTGTATTTAGAAAAAGTGATAGACAAATTACTACATCTATATATAGAGAATTAGAAAAGAGTTCGTCTTCTATAGTAGTAAAATCTATGAGTACAATAAATGACTATTTTATCTGGATATCTGTAATGATAGTATCCTTTGTATCGTTTTTCTTCCTATTTCTGGGTAGTATCTTTATATATATCGCGGTCAAAATTCAAGAGTGTTACATTACTTGTCCATATTGTAAAAAGTCTTGGTCTAGAAAAATCTCTAATATAGTCAATATATTTAAAGGAGAATAATTTATTTATCGATAGAAAATAGATTATCAAATGCCATCATATTTTGCTCAAGTTTATACTTTTTAGATAACCATAAACTGTAACTATCTACTAGAAACTTATTCATCACTTCGATCGATTCTTGTCTGAGGCTATCAGTCATCTTAAACTGGTTTTCACTAACATTTTCTACATTATTTACGATCACATATGCGACGACTGTTTCATTGTCTGCTACAGATCTAGTAGTAAAAAGTCTACTTTCATTTACTTTTGTTTTAAAAACATACTCGTGTTCTGTCGTATAGTCTTTTCCTCTAGCGAACGGTTTTCGGCTGTGTATCTTCGTATCGGTTGTAATTTTATTGTCATTCCACTTCCCCGCTTTAGCATTTTTCAGGATCTTGTTAGCCTTTAAGTATGCCCGTTTCTTCTGTTCGTTATACCTCCACTCGCTAACTAGGTCTTCTCTAGACTCTTCGAAACTTTTTTTATGTGCTGAAATGTGTTCGACTGCTTTAACTATGATGAATGAGTTTTCTACTTCTATCGGCTCCGACTCTATGTTTAGTCCTAGCTCCCAAATTTGTTTTAATATTTTTTCGTCATCTGTCCCTAGCATCTGTAATTGAGATTTTATAATTTTATCGGATTTATTATATTTTGCTCCAAATTTTTTTGCAACTATACTCATAGAATTGTCAGAGGTTATCAGCATCTCTTCTATATCATAGGCGATTTCTCTAGTTCTTTCTTTTCCGTTAGAAATATCTACCGTAATAATTTCAAAGATTTTGCTTTCCAAATTATTGAACAATATCGATTTAGATCTATTATAAACTTGCTTCAGTTCTTTATCTGTAGGAAGGTCATCTATTTTTATGTCGTCGACAGATACAACTGCGATGTCTGCAATTTTAGTTTGATTTCTACTTTTATGTATAGCCCGTGCTAAATTACTAGAAGGCTCCTCCGTTAAAATGGTATCTTTAATAGTCGTCGACAAATACTGCATCTCCATTTCCGTCCTTAAAGTTCTGTTATTAAACCCCGTAAACGGCAACATAGTGTTTAAACTTTCTAGAGAAAACAGTCCGTCTTTATGAAATAGATCTATCTCTCGCAATTGACTTACGAAGATATCGTCTGTAAAAACGAGATCTTTTTCTACAGCAAATTTAGAGAATAAAGTGTGGTCTATCCACTTCTTTTTCAAAGCGGTAGCTTGTGTATAGACATCATCATTTTCTAAACCATCAGTTTTAAACAGAGGTATACTGCTAGACAATTTTCCTATTTCAGCTTGTAAATCATAGAAAGATAATGTCTCTTTTTCTATTTTAACTATGTCGACTCTTTGCTTATCTTTCGGGGTCAATATCCATTGTGCTATCCCCCATCCTACGAAACTAAATATTAAGATATAGATAAATATATGTAGTGAAACTTTTTTTATTATCGGTAGAATTTCCATACGGGACCTTTTTCACATTAAGATTATGATTTTTATTATGATAGAATATTTTAAAAAGAATCTCAAGTTAAATTTAGTTAAAGCTAGAAATTCTGTATGAGACGGCCTCTAGCAGATGTTCTTCTGTGATATTATCGCTCAATTCGATATCTGCGATAGTTCTAGCCATTTTGAGGATTCTAAAATAGCCTCTAGCTGAAACTCCTATTTTCTCACACATCTTCGACAATAACTCTCTCTGTTTACTAGTAATAATTATCATTTTTTCTATCTGTTTTTGTGATAATTTAGAGTTTAGAATATCTACACCGTACAATTTTTGACTTCTATCATATTGCATTTTTCTAGATAGAACGACCCTCTTTCGGATAATACTGGAGCTATCGCCCCTATCCTCTTCACTGCTACTAGCCCATGGTTTTACGGCCTCTATATTACAGTGGATATCTATTCTGTCTAAAAGCGGGCCTGAAATTTTACTTTGATAAATTTCTGCACACATAGGAATTTTTCTACACTGTTTTTTCGGATCTCCAAAATAACCACAGGGACAAGGGTTCATAGCGGTTATCAGTTGAAAATTACACGGGTATGTTATTTTATTCTGGGCTCTAGATATAGTAATTTCCCCACTCTCAAGAGGTTGACGGAGAATTTCTAGAGTAGATCTCTGAAACTCTGGTAGTTCGTCTAAAAACAAGATACCGTTATGAGCGAGTGTTATCTCTCCGATAGTAGCTTTAGGGCCACCTCCGACTAAAGCTATGTTGCTAGCCGTATGGTGTATAGATCTAAAAGGTCTAACAGTCTGTAGTCCTGTGTTTTTCAATACACCTGCCAAAGAATAGATCATAGAAAGCTCTAAAATCTCGTCCCTTGTCAACGGCGGTAAAATGGTTATCAGTCGTTCTACTAACATAGACTTCCCTGCACCAGGAGGGCCCTTTAATAGCATATGATGTCCGCCTGTCGCCGCGATTTCCAAAGCCCTTTTGGCTCTTTTCTGTCCTATCACATCGTTCATATCTACATTAAATTTTTCAGTTAGTTCCATTCTAGATTCAAATTTTGGGATCACTTTTTCTGATCTAAAGTAGTCTACTAACTCTGACAGGCTATCTACTGCGATTATGTTTTGCACCCCTGTATATCCTGCGTCCTTGGCTTGACTTTTCGGACAGATTATACCCATAAATCCGGTGTCGTCTTTATTTCTAGTTTTCAAGGCGAAAAGACTAGAGGGCAAGATGCCGGAAACTGGAACGACTTTATTATCTAAAGATAATTCTCCTAAAATAAAGTAATTTTGAACGAGATCTTCTGGTATGATACCTAGAACTACTAATAAGGCACAGGCAATAGGTAAATCAAAATGTGCTCCCTCTTTATAGACATCTGCGGGAGACAAATTTACGACTATCCTTTTGGGAGGTAAAGCTAACCCCATAGAATTGAAAGCACCGCGAATTCTTTCTCTAGCTTCACTTACGGTCTTGTCTGCTAGACCGACTATAGTAAAGTTAGGTAGTCCATTAGATATTTGAACTTGAACTTTTATCTGTTGTGCTTCTAAACCGTTAAAGCAAATAGTATTTAGCGAAGTCATTTTACCCGTTTATCTTTTTCTGTGAGACAGTTATTTATTTTTAAAGATAATATAAATTCGTAGACATTTCAATAGAAAGTTAAAAAACCTCGCAAAGCGAGGTTTTTTCTAAATTAGATTGAGTTTAATTAAAATTTAACCGCAAATCTGACTCCGTAGATATCACGACCTACGATTTCATTTCTTTCTACTCTAGAATAATAAGAGGTAATGTCTACTTCTTTAATACTATATGTAGCATTGACTTCAGCTAACCATGGAGTGATTTTATCATCTCTGTCTGATCCGTCAAAGTTTTGTTCATACTTTGCACCTACGAAAAAGTTATTTTGCAATTTCTTTTGTCCTTCAAAACCTACGGTCATAAAGTTCTCAGAGATAGCTAAAACATCGTTTCCAAATTGTAGATTTCCTAGTACATTATTAGTTCTAGCACTTTCGTCTAAAACCCAACGAGCTCTACCAAATAAAGATATACTGTCTCCGTCTAAACTACTATAACCTATCGCAGATTTAAACATAAAGTGATCTGTGCTATCAGAAATATCATCTATATTCCCCAAGTGGGATAGAGAAGCATTATCTCCACCTAATGTAGAGTTAAAGTTTATACTAGACTTATAGAATACATTTTCATTACTAGCAAAACCTCCCTTATAAATAACTCCTAGAGTAAATATATCATGAAGTTTACCTCCATAACCATAAATATCTTTAGTATCATACTCTGAACTCAAATAAGTAGCTCCAAATTCTAAAGCTAAATTATCAGACACTCCATATTGGATTCTAGAAGCAATACTTTTTAGATCTGAAATATTATAGTCATTAAGCCATGTTATAGAACCACTATTAGGCATGTAAAACGGATCTATAGAGTTCTTCACTCCTCCTTCCATAGCAAATGCATTTGTTGATAATGATATTCCTAGAACGAATAACGATGTTTTTAAAAAGTTCATAACTTCTCCTTTTTTATGTTAACATATATATTTATTATATGTATAGTAAATATTATAGTTATGTTTCATATATAATGCAAGCGAAAATAAAGAGAAAAATAAATTAGTCGCAAAAAAAAGACGACAATTCAGTAAAAATAAACCCCTATTAGGCGAGTAAAAGTAATAACTCGTAGTAGCTCACCTTGTTAAAGCATTTGAATCATAATCAAAAACCAAAAAGTTCAACCCCCTCCTCCACTACCATATTTTTAAATACACAAAAGACACCTGCACGATTTCTAAAAAGCATTAAATTGCTAGTAAAAAAACTCCCCAAAGGAAGCTTTTTTATGATAATTTTCAATAGAATTTATTTTAATTCTGAATATCGATCTTTTAAAATACCCACATCTACTTTATTATCTTTTTTCTCAAAGTTATTTAAAACTTTTTTTTCTGTTTCTGGTGACCAATAGATTTTCAGTTTTTTTCTTGCTCTTGTCACGGCTGTATAAAATATATTATGAGTAATCATTTCATCTACTTCTTCTGTAATTATAATTTTAACAGAATTGTATTCTAAACCTTGAGCTTTATGAATAGAAACAGCGTATGCTATTTGAAATGGCATTACTGTATTTGAAAATTGAGGGTCATCTTCGTCATAACTTTTATGTTTATTAACATAAAATCGAATTATTGACGACCCATTTTTAGAATTTTTAATAAACTTTAAATTACTATATTCGGCATCCATTTCGTCAATCATTTTATCAATTTCAATGCTAAAATAAATCCCTTCATCTTCTCTGCATATTTTATAAATTTTTCCTTTTAAATTGTTGTGTATCACAGGAGAGAAATTGCTTGCTTCATTAAATAAAATAGGGTCGCCCACTTTATATATTTGTCCACCCCATTGCACTTCAGCACTTGAATTAGAAACTTGTAAGAAATTATTAATATTGTTTATACCATACAATCCATCGTAATTTAAACAAAGTATAATTTTATCCTTATCTTCTCTACTAAAGATGCTATCATCCAGTATATTTGAATACTTATTTTTTGTTATAACTTCTAAAATATTTTCTTCCAAAGTTCTAAGAGATTTCCAAAAATCCAATAGATTTTGGTCTTCTGCGCGGTAAGGTTTAATTAGCTCACAAATTGCATCTTGAGGAAGAAAAGATCTAACTAAATCAAACCAATTGCCAAAAACAATAGATTCAATCTGACAAACATCTCCGACTAAAACTAACAGTTTAAAATTTGCTTTTTCCAAAATTTTGATCATATCTTTATTGCTCACGGTGCTACACTCATCGATAAACAGTACTGTGCAATCGATATTATTGTTATTCTTAGATAAAAACTTTGCTATTGTCATAAATTCTGTATTCGCACTATTCACCTTTCTTTTTAAGTTATCAATTGCTGGATTAGTATTTGCTAAATATATTTTTTTATAACTATTAAATCGATTAGAGATGTGGTTTATTAAAGTAGATTTTCCTGTTCCTGCGGCACCATAAACTAAAGCAACTATCGAATTTTCAAACATTTTAGTTAAATATACTTTTTTTTCTTCACAGTCAATTTCACCAGGGTTTTCAATTATCCATTTTTTTGTAGACTCCGAGTATCCTTTTACCTTATTTTCTGTAAGCTTTTTAAGTTTTGTAATTATTTTATATACATTGTTTTCATATTCATGGATATAAATATAATTAGATTTTTTTTCTAATTGTCTAGCGGGCTTATGCTTGTGGTATAGATTTTTATTATATTCATCTATGAGAGAATCTATGTCTTTGACATCTTTAATTTTTGTATAAAGTTTCCCTTTTTGCTCCGCATTATTTTGTATAAATCTTGCAAAAAGTTCATGTTCCCGATCTGAAGAGTCTACACACTGAAATACATCATATAGTTTTGGATTATGACCAAGCAAAGATGTATTAAATGGCATTTCATCAAATGGAATACAACCATATTTTACAAACAAATCAGATAAATGATTACAGGAAACTTCATTTTTTTGAAGTTTTAAAATTTTATTATTCAAAATATATAACAAATAGCTTATTATATTTTTACCAGCCTTATTATTTTTGATAATATCTCTACATTTATCAAGTATGCCAAACAGGTGCATTACATCAGAATTCTCAGATACTTTATTTTTAATTTTTGAATAAGGAATATCATCCAATTGAACTAATTCGGATAAATCTATATTTGCTTTTTTTAGCAAATTCATAGTAAATTTATATTCTTTATTATTAATAGATATTGGTTGGTGTTTTCCAAAAAAATCAGCAAAATGGTTGATTTCACATTGCCGAACAGCTACTTCATAATTGTTTATAATAAGTATAGGTGTTTTTTGATTTAGAATGTTGATTTCACTACTGTAAACAGAAAGTTTTACTGCGTAGTTAGGCAAAATATCGATCTTTGTAAAAGCTATTATTCTATTAAACTTACTTACATTATCATTCGCTACAACAAACGTGATTTCATAGTAAATTTGACCTTTAAAGAAAAAAGGCTTTTTCTTTTGAATATAATATCTTTCAGTATATTCATTTCTAGGAATCGGAGATGGGGAAATATCTAATTTCTCAGCAATCTTTTCATAATACTCTTTTAATGTTGCATCCATATCTATTGGAAAGTTTTCAATATTTTCTAATATGTCAATATTGTTGTCCTTCATAAAATTTTTAAGTTTTATCAAATACTCATAGTATTTGAGCATTAAACGCTCAGAATTTTCTTCATCCCAAGTGTAATGAGAAGTGGATATTTGCAAAAGTTTATGAAATTTTGAAATAAGACGAAATCTTCCGTTCGCTTTTATAAATTTAATAGCTTTAATAATATTATCGTGTGTATTTTCAATGTCATTACCATTCGCATAAAGAAACAAAGCTATATGCTCTACAAGATCTCTTAATCTTTTTAATATATTTTGAGATATAAAACCTCTATTTTCGTCATTGAAAGATTTAATGTTTTGACAAATGTTATTATCTATGTTGACAATCTGTTCTTTAATAGTTTCTCTCATTCATGCTCTCTTGATTTAATAAAATTAGATAACAAATAACGCTATGTAATATCATTTATATTATGTCTGTTTCTTATACTAGCAACATAAAATAGATAATTCTAGTGGTGGCATAGATAACTTGAATTTATAGTTAGAAACTGATATGGTTTTAATTATGAGAAAAAGTAATATTTGATTGCTTTTAAAAGCAAAATTTATTATACTTCTTTTCGAGTTAATTTGAATAGAGCAAATATGATTTTTTTTAAACAAAACAATGTCGACAAAAAAATACGGATACTTTGGCTTCATGGATGGGGACTAAGCCACGAGGCTTTTTCTAAACTAGAGCCTTCTTTTTCGGATTTTGAAAATGTTTTATTTGATTTTCCAGGGTTTGGTAAGTCAGATTCTCCAGATAAAATTTGGGGTACTGAAGATTATGCGGATTTTATCAATGAATATTTAAAAAAAGAAAAAGAAAAAGATACATACATTATAGGTCAGTCCTTTGGATGTCGTGTAGCTTTAAGATTTTCGAATAAATTTCCTGAAAAAGTTAAGGGTCTGATACTTATTTCCGCTGCTGGTTTAAAGAGGAAACGTTCACTCTTTTTTAAAGTAAAGGCTTTTTGTTTAAAGTGCATAGGTAGATTTTTGAAGTATGTTGATTTAGTGTTTAAAACCAAATTAAAAAGTGCATACTCAAATCGTTTTGGAAGCTCTGATTACAAAAATGCAAAAGGTATTATGAAGAATATTTTTGTAAAAACTATTTCTGAAGACTTGTCTAATATTGCTTCTAATATCGATACAAATACTATTCTTATTTATGGGGAAAAGGATGAACAAACACCGCCAGAATTTGGGAAACGTTATAATAATTTAATGAAGAATTCAAAATATATTGAGCTTCCTCAATTTAATCACTATAATATTTTATCATTAGGAAGGCATCAATTAAAAAATATTATATTTAATTTTATCACGAAAGGTTAGAAAATGTTAGAAAACACTTTAATTTTATTATCTATATTTTCCTTTATCTTTTTTTTGTATAAAAGATTTAA
>JAERRO010000001.1 GCA_016735395.1 Alphaproteobacteria bacterium
CATACTCCTATGCAGGTAGTACCGTCGTCGCCGAAGATATCACAAGTGGCATTACCAGGGTTTGGGGTTATTGAACTACATGTAGTTCCGCTACCTGTGAGTGTAAAATTGTTATCACAAGTCCAAGATCCTATACAGGTACTACCGTCGTTTGCAAGGTCTGTAGTTTCACAAGTTGAATTTGCAGGTATATTTACTATAGATTTACAACTTCCACTATCTAATGCAAAGCCTTGATTACAAGTCCACACTCCTACACAGGTAGTACCGTCGTCGCCGAAGATATCACAAGTGGCATTGCCTGGGTCAGACATTATCAGTTCACAAGTAGCCCCATTGTTTATGGCATAATCTATATTACAAGTCCAAGATCCTATACAAGTAGTGCCGTCGTCGGCAAGGTCTGTAATTACACAGGTTGAGTTTGCAGGTATATTTACTATAGATTTACAACTTCCACTATCTAATGCATAATCTATATTACAAGTCCAAGATCCTACACATGTAGTGCCGTTGTCGGCGAAGATATCACAAGTGGCATTACCAGGGTTCGGGATTATTAAACTACATGTAGTCCCGCTTCCTGTAAGTGTAAAATTGTTATCGCAAGTCCAGGGGCAGGTGTCTGCTGATGCACCGCTACCAGTCCAGATAGAATTTGCCGGCTTGTTGTCTGTACAGATCGAACAAGAACCTTCAATATCATAGATTCCTAAGTTATAATTCCCTTGATTTCCAATGACATAAAGTCTACTTTTGCCATCATTTCCAGCATGAATTTGGTTTGTATAATAACGATCTCCGCTATTACCACCTTGGGGCTTCCAAGTCCAAGTTTTAGCCTCAATATCGTAGATTCCTAAGTCATGATTCCCGTACTGTCCAATGGCATAAATTCTAGTTTTGCCATCATCTCCAGTATGAATTTGGGTTCTATTATCATAATTTCCACCCCTACCTGTAGAATTCCAAGTCCAAGTTCCTGCCTCAATATCGTAAATTCCTAAATTATTAGTATCTCTTCCAAGGGCATAAATTCTAGTCTTACCGTCCTTTCCAGTATGAATTTGACTTGTATTATAACGATCTCCGCTACCACCTGTAGAATTCCAAGTCCAAGTTCCAGCCTCAATATCGTAAATTCCTAGATTGTTGTTTCCAAATAGTCCAATGGTATAAATTCTAGTCTTACCGTCCTTTCCAGTATGAATTTGATTTGTGTCAGAATAATCTCCGCTACTACCACCTTTGACATTCCAAGTCCAAGTTCCAGCCTCAATATCGTAGATTCCTAATTTATGATGTCCCTGTCTTCCAAGGGCATAAATTCTAGTTTTGCCATCAGCTCCAGTATGAATTCGGCTTGTAAAATAAAGATCTCCGCTACTACCACCTGTAGAATTCCAAGTCCAAGTTCCAGCCTCAATATCATAGATTCCTAATTTATGATGCCCCTCTCTTCCAATGGCATAAATTCTAGTTTTACCATCATTTCCAGTATGAATTTCGCTTATATGATAACGTTCTCCACTATTACCTCCTTGGGCATTCCAAGTCCAAGTTCTTGCCTCAATATCGTAAATACCTAATTTATGATGTCCATATAGTCCAATGGCATAAATTCTAGTTTTACCATCAGCTCCAGTATGAATTTGGCTTGTGATATAATTTCCGCCATTACCTTGGGGCTTCCAAGTCCAAGATTCTGCCTCAATATCGTAGATTCCTAAGTTATTATGTCCTTGACTTCCAATGGTATAAATTCTAGTTTTACCGTCAGCTCCAGTATGAATTTGGCTTGTGTAACAATCATCTCCGCTACTACCACCTTGTGGCTTCCAAGTCCAAGATTCTGTCTCAATATTGTAAATGCCTAGGTTATGATTTCCTTGAAATCCAATGGCATAAATTCTAGTTTTACCATCAGCTCCAGTATGAATTTGGCTTGTTCTATAACGATCTACACTACTACCACCTTGTGGATTCCAAGTCCAAGGGTTTTCAGGATATTCTCCGTTCTTGCAGGTTAGGGCAGAGATTGGGGTTGTTGGGGCTAGGGTTATTGTGATGAAAGTGACTATGGTTATGGTGATGAATGTGGCTAGGAGGAGACAGAAAAATTTTCTGGAGACTCCGGTGATTTGTTTTATAATATGGTTTTTTAATTTTGTAAACATAGGTTATTCTCTATTGTATTTTTTTTTAATAATACAGTAATTTATAATCTAATTGCAAGCTTTATCGACTATCGTTTATTTATTAGTCTTTTTAATTGTTTAGAGACTTTAATTTTGAATGATCCAAAACGGATTAAAATGATAAGTAAAAACACCATTTTTTATTTTGTTAAAACTCAAACAACCCCTAGAACTCTAGGGATTGTTGATGTTATAGTATAACACATCGTATTCAAATGTCTAGTTGCAACTTTGAAAGATAGGGAGCTGTTTAAAAGTTAATTAAAATATGATGTTGATGTTTTCTTTGTTAGTTATATCTAGGTTTAGGAAGTCCCCAAGGTTTAGTGGTGAGTAGGCATCTATGTTGATTTATTAAGGATATTATTTAGGTCTTCGAATTGTTCATAACTATCATCACAGATATATGTAGTATTTGTATTGATTTTCCATATATCCGAATTTTTGACAACTATGCCTACGATATAATTAGAATCTAATTTATTATCTTTCAAATATTTATGTAGTGCTTCAACTTTAGGTTTAGTATTAGAATCTTTAGCCGTAATCCCACCTTTAGTATCTACTATTAATATCTTCCCATTTTTAAGGCGAATAAACCAGTCTGGATAGAATAGATATCGGTTGTTGTCATAAGGAACAGAAAAGTAGTCTTTTCCACAGTCTCCGTTTTTATACCACCAATCTATATTATTATTTATATAACTACATTGTATAGACAAAATCAAGATAATTTTTATCTTTACTTTAGTTTAACATATTTATATAGTATTTATATTTAACAGTTTGTGAACATAAAAGGTGTTATAATGAATGATTATGAAAGAAGAATTGAGACTATGAAAATAATAACTAAACATTTAAATAAAGGTTAAATTATGGCAAGATATATTTATATTTTAACAAACCCAGCTTTTCCTGAATGGAATAAATTTGGAGAATCAAACAATGCTAAAGAAAGAGCAAAACAACTATCAAAGTCAACCGGACTTCCATTTTCATTTAAAGTTTATGCAACTCTTGATTTAGGTGAAAATAATAATATTAATGGTTTTGATAAAAAAATTCACAAGATGATAGAAGCCATTGATGGCGAGCTACGGTCTGTAGAAAAAAAAGATGATGGAACAATCCGCCACCGTGAATTTTTTAATATAGGAAAAGATAACCTGTTCAATATTCTTGATAGTTTAAAGTCTCTTTTAGGATTGCCAGAAGAATCTTTAGTAAAAATTCAAACTGACGAGGATAGATTAGAAGAAAAAATAGCAACAGATGCTCGTAATAAATATAGAGATAGAACAGTTTTTGCTAAATTAGGATTAAAAATTGGCGATGTACTATCATATATCAAACGACCAGAAATTAAAGTTATAGTCCAAGATCTGGAAAATAAAGTAAAATATGACGGTGATCTTTACGGGAAGGGGGACGACTATACTTTAACGAATCTAGTCAAAAAGATCGAGGGTAGCACGGGTGGTGTAAATGGATTTGCTTCATTTGGGGTTAATGATTCTGTCACTGGAAACTTGAAAAGTTTATATGAATTACGTTTGGAAATGGAAGAAGAAGGAACCTACGGTAATTTTGAAAGTTGAAAGTTTGCTTTTTATAAGTAGTTCAGCTAAATGTTTCTACTATTATCGGTTCGTTTTTCAATACTAGCTATTGTCTTTCTCTTCAATATGTAGTTTATATCTTTCTTCAATAATAGATGTATATTTTTTAATAATTTTATCAATTTCATCACAGCAACCATATTCGTCTAGAAATTCTTCTATCTCTGCGATCTTTTCTTCTATCTCACGGCCACATCTTTGTAGATTATTTTTAAGATTGTTTATCTCCAAGTTAGAAATACTGAAATTTTTTATCTTGTCGACACTCTTTTGTGCTTTTAAAAATTTATCTTTTTTTAGTGTCTTTAAAATATCTATTAATTTAGAAGACTTCTTATTTTTGTCCGTGTAATTGAAAGCTTCTAAATTTATCAAAAAGGCTTCTAAATTATTTCTAAAATCTATAGTTTCATTCTTGAAATTATCATCTCGATCATTTATAATAGAATTATTTGATATCCTTATAATGCCATCGCCCAGAGATATTATATTACTACAATCTAGTAGAACTTTATAACTACTGGTGTGATAGGGATTATCTATGTCTTTGTAAAAAGGATTATAATGATGTAATAATCCTAAATGAACATTTCCTTTTTCTTTATATTTCTTCTTGCATAATAATGAAGATAAGTAATTACATCTTACTTTTCCTATTTTATTACTTTTACAAATAATAATTGCATTTCCTATTACCTCTTTAAATTCTCGACTCGTTAGTTTAGATTTTTTACCATATTCAGCTAGCCACTTTTTTAATTGAAATAGGCTATTATAGCTTTCCCCTTCTAACTTTATATTGCTACAATCTCTAAATACTTCTTCTAAAAGTACATCATTACATAGATATTCATATTTAGGAGGTGGTATCTTAAAATCACCTTCATTACTAATAAATTTTTGTAAATATGTTTCTTCATTATTTTTATTCGAATTTAAATTATAAAAGCCATTAATGTATTCATTAAGTTTATCTCTATGTACAGGAAATATAACAATAATTCCTTCAATATCAAAAAAATGTTTAACTGTTTCTAGTGTTTTTACTGCATAATCTGGTCTACATCTATCTAGTTCGTCTACAATTAAGACAAGTTTACTGTTTTTTAACTTTGTAATAATGTCTTTTAAAGACTTCTGCATATTTAAAATAGGATCATCGCTTTCTTTAGATGTTTTACTCCAATTATTGACTAGAGCTTTCCCAGAAATTCTTATTTTAGTAACTGTTGGGATTGCAACTTCCATATTTATAGATGAAATAACATTACCTAGCCCCTTAAATACAGCCTTTTTTAATTTGCTTAAATTTATATCGTCCTCGCATACAAGATTATCTTTTTCTATAAATTGTGTTATCGCCTTTGAAAAAGATAAAAAAGGATCTGGCATATAATCACTTTCCCAAGCACTAAAATAAATATTATTAATTTCTTCTTTTTTTAAATATTCTGAAAATCTTGTAGAAAAAAAAGTTTTTCCAGTTCCATATCCACCTTCTATACTGAAAACATATGGTGTCTTCCTCTTAATAATTTCTTGCATTACACCTACCGCGAAAATTTCAATTCCAGGAAATGCATCCGCCCAAATATTCTCTAGGCAAGTACTTTTATCTTTTGCACTTAAAGTTGCAATATATTTGATAAAATTTGTTTTATCTATATTCATAGGTGACCTTTATATAATTTATAACCTACAATAGAAATAAACAAGTTCTTTAGGGGGAGGGGTATGATTGGTGCGAGTGACGGGATTCGAACCCACAACTTCCACCTTGGCAAGGTGGCGCTCTAGCCATTGAGCTACACTCGCTAATTGGTGGGCGCAGTAGGATTTGAACCTACGACCAAATGCTTAAAAGGCACTTGCTCTACCACTGAGCTATGCGCCCACTAAATAATATAATACATAAATTTATTATAAAATCAACTATATATGTAAATTTATTCTTATTTTATTATTGCTTTATGATTTGTAATTTTTTACAGACTTTAAGATAATTTCTTTAGCTTTTTCTATTCCTTCCCAGCCTGATAGTTTTACCCATTTGTTCGGTTCTAGATCTTTATAATGCTCGAAGAAGTGTGTGAGTTTTTTTCTAAATGCCAAAGGAATATCTTCATAGCTTTGTATGTCGTCATAGAATTTTTCTACTTTGCTATGCGGGACACATAGAATTTTTTCGTCCATACCAGCTTCGTCTTCCATAATAATTACTCCTACAGGTCTAACTCGTATCATAGATCCAGCCATTAAAGTAGTATCGTTAATTACTAGAACATCTAGCGGGTCTCCGTCGTCGGCTAGAGTGTATGGAATGTATCCATAGTCTGCAGGGTATGTCATAGGAGTGCTTAAAATTCTATCTACGATTAGAACTCCGCTATCTTTATCTATTTCGTATTTTACTCCTCCGTTTTTAGGTATCTCTATCACCGCATTAAAATCGGTCGGAATATCTTTGTGCTTCGGTAATTTTTCTAGTATTGTCATTTATAATCCTTTCGTATTTACTGTTATTTATATATCTATAGAATATATTTTATTATTTTTCAACTCTAGACTTTCTCGTTAAAAGTGTTATACTATAGGTAGAATTCTACAGGAGGACTATATGAAGTTCAAATTATTATTTTACGGAGATTTGAAGACTAATCCTAAACATAGAAACATATATATACATTCATTGCGAACATTTATTCACTATCAGCTAGTAGAGTTGATGAAGCAGTCGCCGTGGAGTAGACTAGTCGATCACCAGGGGGCAAATCCCAAAAAGAGCCCTAGTATTTCCAAAACGGTGCATGGGATAGAATTTCATTCTTTAATTACAAAGGGTATGAAATTTCTAGCAGAATTAGATATAAATTTACTGCATCCTTCTATAGCAGGGACGAAACACGCAGATCTAGACAATCGGTTGAAGTCTTTACTAGATGCCCTGAAAGCTCCAACCCTAGACAACGAAGTTCCGGCAGATGCCTTTAAAGATAAAAATAAAATGTATACTTTGTTAGAAGATGATAGTTTAGTTTCTAGAATAAACATTAACACTAGCCATCTGCTAACCCACGATATTTTTGATCAAAATCCAGCCGTGGTTTTTGGACACGATAATAACATAAACAATAATATATTTATGATTATAGATGTTAAACTGCGAATAAGAGAAGGTACAGTAGAAAATTTACCTTTTATGGTCTAAGACTATCTATCAAGGTAAACATTGACTCCATTGAGCCGTAGGGTTTAATCTAACTCTAAACTCGTTAGCAGGGCAATTATAGTCAGATTTATTTTCCCAACCATTCTCTCCCGTAATAATACTACTAGAGAAAGTATAACTAGAACAAACATCCGTCTGTTTATTAAACTCACTATTCGCAAGATTCGTTTCGCTACAATCTATAGCAGATCTGATATCCTTTTCTTCTTCGGTAAGGTCATTTATATCAACGGTACACAGGCTATAAGGAGTCGTAACTTTTATATAACTACACATATTATAGGAGGAAGTCGTTACAGAACTTTCAGCAATAGCATTTACTACTGAAAATGATTTAGAACTTTCTTGTCCTGCGAGTTTCATCTCTTCTAGTATCGTCTCTGCAGTGTTTAATAGATCTTGATAATGGACAGCATGGTCCCTCAAGAGTGTAGGGAAGAAAACGGAACCGTAATTGTTTTTTACAAAATAGGACTCACTAGGAATAATAGTAGGCGATTGTCTCGTAAAACCAGCTTCAGTCGCACATAGATCCGCCGTATTAAGACAAGGATTGTCGGGATTATCTCTGATAAAGACCAACCGTTCTATGAAGTCTTTAAAGGTATGTTGCGGATATTTCTCTGCAACCCATGCAGGTGCATCCCACAAGTAAAGTCCCTTATCACTGTTAGAAAGTGAACCAGCTAATGAACCGACTGTATCAGATGTAGGGTTAAGAGGCGACAATATCATAACGATGCGGTGATCGTCTATAGATAAAATGTCCTCACCCGTTATATTACCAGCTTTATCTGTATTTTTTCTAGTAATGAACGGGAGATTTTCAAATGGGTTCGTCCTACTAGAGGACGGAGACTCCGCATCTTTAATATCTCCTCGTATCCAACCTAGAAGTTGTCCTGCCAATACTACCTTTGGAGCGGTGATCCCTATACCAGCTCTACGATTGATAAATGGAATGCCGACAAAGTGATTAGAGTTGATATCTTCTATAGGAGATTCAGGGTCTATACCAAAATTAATCTCATCGTAAGACTTAGCATCGCCGTTTTCGTCAGAGATAAAATTCAAATAACATAGAGTCGTCCACCCACCTAGATTTCCCCACTGTCTGAAAGAACCGTTTGTACAGAACCCTTGATCAAAATCATTATAAGTGTATTGATTTGTAGAATAGATAAAGTCGACTTGATCGTATCCTACGAAGTCGCTCTTATCTTGATCTAGAGTACTAGCATTATCCCAATTTAGGTAATATAGTTCTTGACCGTCTACATACTGGAAATTATCGGTGTCTACCTCCTCAAAAGATAGATCTTCTCCGCTACTACCTTTCGCATCGAATCTGTCTACTATATTCGTCATATAATACGATAAAATTCTCAAGTTAAAAGTATCTTGCCCGGTATTAACCAATCTAGAAGGATACCTCCAGGCATAAACACATGGAGATGTATGCAGAGATGTAATAAACGGAGAGATATTTCTGACACCGCTTGTCGGATTCTCGTAGACCCGTATATATATAAAGGCTCTTCTTTCGGCTATTAAATTTGTGTCTTTAACAAGAGAATTCTTGCAGAATTGAAATTTACAAGCACCCCATTGTTGGACTACATTATTATTTACATCTAACATCTGTTCCCACTGTCTTCTCATACCTTCAGGACAACCTACATTAGTAAATTTATCTGTAACCATCTTTCCGCCTACGATATGAGACCCGTGATATGTAGGTATATTATTGCAGGTACCTGTTGAAATGCTGATAGTATTGTTATTTATATTTATAAAGTTCCCGTTATATTCTGTAATAGTAGAACTCGTATTTATATTGAAGAAGTCGTAATTATCGAATGTATAAGTCCTAAAATTTATATCGGCGATTTGACCGTTTACCATAATATCGTTACATATTTCTATATCGTTACAAAGTTCTAATTCGGCATCTGCATCTTCGTCAAAACTACAACCGTAGAAAGGCCAGTGATTATAATCTATAATGGCATCATCGACCCGTTTCATAATCTGTTTCTGCGGATGATTGGCAGTTTTATCACCTACGGATACAGGAATAGGTTTTATACAATATTGTTCTAAATCTAGTTCGGCATTCTTTAAAATAGTTCCTGTAAATAACTTCCGTTCTCCTACTTCACAAACAGTATCATCGTCTCTGTCTTCGTCATCCCAGATGGTTAAGAGATCGTCGAGATTTTCTAAGATATAATTTCTGTTTATGTTATCATCTATAGGGATAAGATTTAGTTGTCCTATAATCGACGATAAAGTAGTATTATGAGTTAATTTTGACTCTAGTTTATCCCTAAAATTTCCGGGAGAAACATTATTGAAGAAAGAAGTGGAGATACAAAAGTTATTATCGTCACGAATACACTCTATATTTTTGTCGTCGTACATAGGTAAAAGAGCTTGAGAAGTGTATTGCACCCTTTGATGCAGACACTCTAGATCTTTTGAACCTGTATCACTCTCGTCTACAATAGGTACATTCGTGTTTAAAGCTCCGTATAGATTTTCTCTACCGCTTTCGCTCCGTCGTATAAAAGGAAGTTTGGTGGTAGTCGTGTTAATAGTGTCTTGAGAATAATCTTGGTATATAGATAGCGGAGGATTTTCTATCAACCCTGAATCACTATTACATGTACTCCAGTTTCCTATGGCTGTTCTATTAGGTTGAGAGCTGATAATTAGAGTAGGCTTATCGATACCTGGCACCCATTTATAGACACAATTGTCTTCTTCTCTATAAATTAAAGCATAATTAGAATTATCTACCATAGGAATATTTTTACAGTAGGGTTTAGCTTTACAAGAATGACTAGGAGAAATTCTTTCATATCCATTCGGACAATCAGGTATTAGATAAGATGGCATAGTAATACAACTGTCGGCTCCGATGTGTACATGCCCATTGATTTCACATGTATCATTATGATTGCCTTCGATACTACAAGTATCACTTAACCCAAGATGTGAATTTAGGACTTTCTTATTGCCACAATCTAGACAAATAAATCGCCCGGTTTTATATAGTCCTCCGATACGGATGTCTATATCGTTCATCTGATATTTTATTTCATCACTTAATAGTCCTATCTGTTCTATATCTCTGAAAGCAAAGAATGTCCCGAAACTACTATCTTTATTAGAACTTAGCGGAGTGGATTCACAGTAGTTGCTACTAGCAGGATTACTAGAGATACAGTCTTCATTGTTAGAAGCCTTTTTAGGACTAGGAATACATAACCAATGTGTACAGTCTTCCGACAATATAGGGGTCTCACAGGCAGTGCAAGGTGTCTCTTTTCCTATAATTTTTACAGGATTAACGATGGTAACTTTACCACTGTCATCTACGACTCTCCGACTACACTGGTCATAAATCTCGTCGGCTTTATCTGTATCTTCAAAATAATAACAGGCACATTCTCCCGTAGTTTTGTCGAAGATGTAAATTTCGTTTGCTTCACAATTAGCTTCAAATATATTACATTGTCCCGTATTTTCTAAGTCGGCGGAGTCTTCGACATCTATAACACAGAAACCTGTAGTAGTATCAGGTTTTAGACCCACTGGACACAAATCAAGAGAGTTAACATCTCTACATACCAACCTATTCCCGTATAATGCCTTAATCTGTCCCGTAGGACATTCTATATCGTTGGAACTTAACTTTTCAGAAAGTTTAAACTGTGAATTAGAAAAAGAGGTCATCATAACTAAAGAACCTACTTCTATCAATAGACTTTTGACGATTTTATCATTGATGTAGACGGACTCTTTAGACATAGAATGATTAACAACTCTCATATCTTTAGAACTCTCAATATCCCATGCAATACCGATATTTGTGATATTTCTAAATTTATTATATAAAATATTTAATATCTTCCCCCTAGATATCGTATCGACAGGTTTAGATACAGAGATAATAATTTGTTCTACAGCATAATCATCTTGAGAACACTCGAAAGTAAGTTTGCTATCTTTAACACAGAATTTATGAGATTCTATCTCGTATCTAATACCGCAGGTAGTTTTTGTAGGGAATATAAAAGAATTTCCGACTAAAGTAGTTTTATCTATATAGATGGCAGTAGAATGTTCTTCACTTAAACAAGTAATAAGAGCCTCTAGAGGTATCTCTTGAACTAGTGTATCTTTAAACTCGTCTAAAGAAGGCGATTGACTATAGTAATAATTACTTAAAAAGATAAAACTCAAAAGTAGAAGTATAATATTCATAAACTCTCCGTAATTTATATATAGAAAGTATGTTAATATAAATCAAGAAATAGTTATAATTAATTATCTATCTTCTGCGACTGCTGTAGCTATATCTAAAGGAATAGAACTACCCGTAACCTTTTTCATACTAGAATTATTGTCGTTGCCTACCCAAACGATAATATTGAAGTCATCGCCGAAACCTAAAAACCAGGCATCTCGGTATCCTTGCGATGTACCAGTTTTTCCACCCCAAAAAGGCCCGTTTCTAGCTTTATAAGCAGTGCCATAAGGACTACTTATAACCCCTGCAAAAAGGGATCTCATATTTTCTAAAGTAGTCGTCGAAAAAACTTTATGACCGGATTCGTCCTTCTTTTGATAGATAACTTCTCTATCACCGTTCTCTATGAACCTAACACCATAAAATTTACCAGTAGTCCCTTCATCATTGTTAAATATAGAGAAAGACTCCGATAAATCAAAAATAGTAGTCTCCGATGTTCCTAGAACTATACTTAAATTATGTGTGTTGAGAGGTCCTAATTTTAACTTTCCAACTGTTTTATATATCTCTTGGATAGAAACGATGATACCTAGACGAATAGGTATAGTATTTATAGACGACTCGAAAGCCCGTTGAAGAGTAATCTCGCCTTTATATTTATTGTTATAATTTTCAGGTTCCCATCCATCTATAGAGATAGGCTCATCTATCAATAGACTATCAGGAGTCCAACCATACTCGAAAGCAGTCGCATAAACTACCGGTTTAAACAAAGACCCTGGTTGCCGTTTAGCAAGTATAGTACGATTAAACTGCGACGATGCATAATCTACACCTCCGATCATAATTTGGATACCTCCATACTCATCAGTCATAAGTATCGCACTTTGAGTAGCCTCTTTGCCGTTAGCAATAGCATTTTTAATAATCTCTCTGTTTTTTATAGTAGCCCTCTTCTGTAGCTCTTGATCTATAGTAGTATATACATAAAGATCTTGTCCTCTATACATTTGAGGAACCAAAAATTCTAACTCGTCTTTTACCCAGTCCGTGAAATACCTTACGGAAGAGTCCTTTATAGGTTTTACATATTTTGTATTTTTTGCTGTGTTAAACTCTTCATTAGTTATAATATTACGATCTAGCATAATCTTTAATATTAGATCTCTCCTTTGCATCGCGATTTTTTCGTTAATAGAAGGGTTATATCTAGTAGGGGCTTTAAGCATAGATATGAGTATGGCACTATCAGATATAGAGATATCCGTTAGAGGCTTTTGAAATAGATCTTTACTAGCAGCATGAAACCCATATAGTCCTTTGACTAGCGAGACCCTAGATAGATAAAGATTTAAAATTTGTTCTTTAGAAAAAGTCCGCTCTATCCAAATAGTCAACATAAGTTCTTGAACTTTTCTAGTTATAGTCTGTTTGCGAGTGAGGAATAGGTTTTTTGCTAGTTGTTGAGAGATAGTACTCCCACCTTGAAATCTACCTTTACTCGTAAGGTTAAACAAAACAGCACGGATAATACCTCTAAAATATATCCCATTATGTTCGAAGAATTTTCTGTCCTCTATTGCTATCAACCCTTTCCAAAAATATTCAGGAGTATCCTTATATAAGACTCCGTCTCCGAATAAATAGTTTATAGCTAATAAAGGCTTATTATGTTTGTCAAAGAAGCTTATCTCTGCCGGTCTAGTCTGTTGCATCATCAGATGAAATTTAGGCATAGAAAAAAATGCTATTAAAAGAAAAAATATTAAATATAAAGTCGACAATAATATACTATATAAAATAAAGTTTTTAACAAAAGTTTTTTTTCTGTTATCTACACCGAGAACTAGTTTCATAGAAAATCTATACTTTCCACCTGTAAACCACTTTGCAGTTTTATCTTTCTTGAGTTTTTGAAGTTCATTATCTAAATTCATAACGGCTATTTTTTATGGACAACAGTAGTTTTGCCGTCTATAAAATTCAGAACAAGTTCCTCCGTTTTACTAGCGGTTCCTACACTTTTTATAACAGTTCCATCACTATCTGTGGCAAAAATAAACCCTCGTTCCATAGTCTTTTTCAACGAATAGCTCTCTAACAGACTTTTTAAATTTTCAACCCTTATTTTTAGTGTCTCTAGTTTATTTATCTGAGTAGTCTGTATTTTCTGCATAGAGAAATCTAAAAAGAGTTGTCTTTCTCTGACTTTATCTAGAGGCGACTTTAGCTTCGCCATATCCATTATATTGTATAAATTCTTTACTTTATTATGTAAACTATGTCTAATATATCTCATTCGTTCATCTAACTTATTAGCTATAAATTCTTGTGTAAATTTAGTAGCTATCTCGGCGGCTCCAGTAGGTGTAGGAGCCCTCTTGTCCGCTACAAAATCTGCTAGAGTAGTATCGGTTTCATGCCCTATAGCACTGATAACCGGGCAAGGGCATTTATATATAGACCTGACGATTTCTTCATCGTTAAAACAAAACAGATCTTCAAAACTTCCTCCGCCTCGTGCTAGGATAACCGTGTCGATATCATTTCTACTGCTTATATGTTTAAAAGCGGACACAATAGTTTTTTTCGCATCTTGCCCTTGGACGACTACAGGGTACAGTTCTACTTTTGTCTTCCACCGTTCATCTAGTCTATGCAGAATATCTTGTAAAACGGATCCAGTTTTAGAGGTTATCACGGCTATAGTAGAAGGATACAAAGGTATCTCTTTCTTTTTATCTAAATCGAATAGTCCTTCGTTTTTGAGTCTTAATTTTAACTCCTCTAACTTTTTTAATAGATCTCCCTCGCCACTAGTTTCCATAGAGTTAACTATTAGTTGGTAAGAAGATTTTCCTTTCGAATAGCTAGAAACTTTGCCAGAAACGATGACCTCGTTGCCCTCCTTAAAGTCCACAGCAATATTAGTTCCTCTCCAGATTATCATAGAGATAACACTATCGGAGTCTTTCAAGGATAAATAAGTATGACCGGAGGAATGTCTATGAACATTAGAGATCTCACCTTTAATACGGACAGAGGTAAAAGTGACCTCAAGTGTATTCTTAATAACTGATGATATTTCCGAAACGGAAAAGATAGTATCTATTTCTTTCATATTATACCTTTAGAAGATTTTAACTTCCTTTTCAAGCAAAATTATTCTTCTACACTCCAGTTAGATCGAGAAGTAGCACAAAGTTCGGTATCAAAGTTATCTACAGAACAGACTTTTTCTATACCTGCGAAAGCTATCATAGCTCCGTTATCTGTACACAGATTCGGCGGAGGGGCAACAATATTATAATTAGGTATTTTATTTTTTAGAGATGTTAACAGCAATTTATTTTTGGCGACCCCACCGACGATAGCTATAGTATCGATGCCGTCGAGTTTTACGATAGAGTTGCTAGTAGTTTCTATAATATGTTTGAACACGGCGACTTGAAAAGTTTTACAAAAGTCAGATTTGAGTTTGTCATCTTTCAAGATATTAGGATGTTGATTTATAAATTGTCTAGCTTTAGATTTAAAGCCGGAGAAAGACATAGTATTTTCTATCTTGAATTTGGGTTGTTTGAATAGGTTCTCTAAAAGTTTTTCGTTAGAAGTAGTAAACTCGTCGGCACATTCTTCTATAGTAGCTCCATTAGGCGGAGACAAGTTTAACATTCTAGCGACCTTGTCTAATACCTCTCCGGCAGAGTCATCCGCAGTGGCAGAGAGGATAGTCATATCGTTGTACCCATTTACTAGAATTATTTGACAATGTCCGCCACTAGTCAAAATAGCTACATAAGGAAAGTCGATTTTATTATTTATCTTGACACTTAAAATATGGGCTTTTATATGATTGACACTGATAAAAGGAATATCATTTGCTAAAGCTAATCCTTTACCAAACTGTGATCCCACCGTTAAACATCCTATTAGTCCTGGGCCTGTGGTTGTGGCTATGTGCGAAATATCTTTCATCTTGACCTTTGAATTATCTATAAAGTCTTGAAACATAGCAGGTAAAATTTGTAGATGACCTCTAGAAGCCACCTCGGGGACTACACCGCCAAATTTTATGTGTTCGTCTTGTGTAAATATTTTATGATATAGAATAATCGGTAGAGACAAATCTGTCTTTCTCTCTATTACAGCAATAGAGGTTTCATCGCAACTGGTTTCTATACCGAGACATATCACTTTATAATCCTTTATAAGGTTATAATTTAGTCTATCTATATCATAATATCAAGAAGTATAAACTAAAAAGTGTCTTCTATAAACTCTAAAATAGTCATCTTTATATATGTATCAACCGCGGAAGTCCTCTTGACTAGTATCTGCGATTTACTATTAGTATAACATCTCATAGTAATATAGCCGTTTTTATGTAGTATAGGCATTTGGTGATCAGTCTCTGGAGAGACTATAACTAATGTGTCTGTATGTGTAGTTCTGTTAAAGTCAAAATGAACTAAAACCTCTGTATCTTTTTTGAGAGGTATATCTATATCTACAGGGATAACTTCGTCGGTCTTTGTAGAATTTCTGACTATAATACTTTGTGGAGATGCAAAGATAAATTTATCTCTAACCATTCTAAACTCTAAGATATTATCGAATTTGTCCATATATATGGAACCTAAAGTTCTAGTATGAATAAAATTATTTAAAACAATGTCTTCATTTTTCAAAAGTTGTTCTTCGTCAAGATCCGTAAGCACTATATCGCTTGATCCGTCTGCTTTTCCTATGATAACTATATTATACCAGTTTTCTACAGTTAATTTATCTTCTGAATTTTTAATTACACACCCTTGAAACATACCTGCAGAAAAATCCATTTCAATAGACTTCGTTATATTCTCTGGTAGATATAAATTTGCGGTACCATTTGAATTTCTACATCGTCCTTTAGAAATACTAAAAGTCTTTTCAGAAGCACGGCTTATCTTTAGCCCGAAACTAACATTACTGTCATCACCCAAATTTTCTATAAGCCGTTTAACAGAATTTGCAGTTATAGCTTTAGAATCATCTACCCCGTTGAATACATCGCTAGGTGTAGCTATCTTTATAAGCCCTAATTCTTCCGTTGAAGCCGTTTTAACTACATTTGAAAGATCATTTTTTGCTACACCTAAAAGTGCTAAAGTATCTATGTCGACATTATCGAGATCTCTAGTGAGAACCCCTCTTCCTTTTAATATGTCGATATCTAATTTTTTTAAATCAGTAGTAAGTATCCCTCTATCTTGAAGTATATCTATGTCGAGGTTTTCTAAATTTTCTTTCAGTAGAGGAAATCCGGAAAGAGTTTTACCGTCATGACAGACTATGGTCTTTTTAGTAGCATCATAAGTTATTTCACCTTCTAATCCAGTAAACGATGTATACTCTTTTTCATCTCCCCTGCGAAGTTGTAAAGCTGTAGTAGTTTTTAAGTTCATATAAATTCCTTTTGAAATATGTCTTTTAGTTCTAAACTTACCGTTAAAAGTTCTATCTATTAAAGGACAAAGTTAGTATATTAAAAAATCGTGAGTTCTTCTAGATCAGTATAATTTTAGAAAATAGAAGGTAGTAAAAAATGTTTTACTTTAAAAGTTATTATACCACAAAAATGAAGATAAATCAAGAGATAATATTAAAGGGTATCGTAAACCCACTCGAAACATTTCTGTGTCGGTCTAAACTCCATCGTTAACTTCTCATCTTGAGTATTAACATATTTTTGAATTTTACGGTTGAAAATTCCTCTAGGATCACCGTCGCACATTATCCGTTTGCCGAAACACTGGATACATATGCCATTGATAACATTTTGATTCTCACAGTTTTTGTCTATATCACGGGAGTAGCCACTTTTACTAGTCTCGTCCTCCCCCATAAACATAGACCTCTCTAGATCTAAACACCAGATAGGAGAACATTTATGCATCTCTAGTTTTTGTATATCTTCCTTCCCGAGACCCCCGATTTTATCATAATCGACTGTAATTCGTTGCAAAGCATATGGCCCTTTACATCTTAAAGTACTATGTTGCTCTACTAACCTTCTAGCACATATATCTCCTCCGAAGACTACTACCAAAATTATAAAAATTAAAAATCGATAAAAATAAGCAAACATAAAAATCTCTCTATAGTTGATTGCTTTTGTCATTAGTATAATATATAATTAGTTAATATACAACCTATTATAGAATAAATAAATGAATAAAACCTCTTTAGCCCGACTGTTAGCAGTTCAATCTACTTTTCCACTATTATACGGAGGCAAATTCTGGATGGAAGATGAAATCTTAAAACAAGAACTAGAAGTATTCGGCATCTCTACTCGCGATAAAAAATTTGAACTGTCTCTAATAGAAGTGTGGAAGAGTAATTATGAAGATGCAGACACTTTTATATTATCTAACTTAAACAAAAAAATCCCGTTAGACCCCGTTTTGAGATTATTATTACAATATGCCTATGTCGAGTTTACACACATCAAGACTAAAAGAAGTATAGTCATATCAGAATATAAAAAGTTGGCACTATTATTCGGAGACAAAGAATACGAGAAGTTTGTGCAAGGTATATTAAACAAATTAGAACAAGAAAAATAAGCCGATTGATATGACAGAACTCATAAGAAATTTTTTGTATGTTGCAGGGATATTATGTATACTGTTTTTTAGTTTATATGGACTGATAAGTTTAATTTTACAGTTGTCCTCACATTAACAAATTACGGATATCAATTTAAACACGGTAATACAGTTTTATCTTCACGATAGGTGTGTTTTACTTTACTAAAACTTTTAATATCCCATGACGGAAAATCCGTTCTAGTCTTCGCAATATTCTCGTCATTTACTATAATAGTTTTAGATATAATCTTTTTATTTTTATCGAATTCTATTATAAATTCTGTATTATCTATAATAGAAATAGAAATAGGATTTCTATGTTGTTCTGTAAAACCATAATAGATCCATTTATTACCGACTTTTAAGGAAGGGTCGCCTAAAATTTCGTATGTATCTTCGGCCGTTTTTATATTCTGAATTTCGTTCGCATTCTGTTCTTTATCAAAATAATATCCTCTATGAAAATTATTACAACCTACCGTAGTAAAGATTAAAAGTCCTACGAGAATCTTTATACAGACATTACTCATCTTTATTTATAGAAGCATCATCACAGTTAATTTTATTTTCGGCTTTACTAACGAGTTCTTCGAATTTGCGAGGATCCGCTTTAGAAGTATTAGAAAATCGTCCTTCGCTAAGTAGAAACTGTTTAAGTTTGTCAGGATTAGATTTAGAGTCGAGTTGCATAGGGTTTTTATCAGAGCCTTTAAGTCTAGGATCGAATCTAAATAGAGGCCATTCTCCAGAAGAGACGGCATCTATTTGATGTTGAGCCCCTAATCCTTCGCTAATTTTATATTTATGTTCTATACAAGGTGCATGAGCCAGAATAACAGAAGGGCCGTTAAAACTTTCAGCTTCTATTATAGCTTTAATAGATTGTGCCGGATTCGCTAACATAGCGATTTGTGCTACATAAATTTCTCCGTTTGCTAGTAAAATGTTTCCTAAATTTTTCTTATGTACCTGTTTTCCAGAAGAAGCAAATTTCATAGTAGCTCCGATAGGTGTAGCTTTAGAAGCCTGTCCCCCTGTATTTGAATATCCTTGAGTATCTAACACTAGAGTATTTATGTTAGCAGAAGTGTGAATAATGTGATCTAATCCACCGTAGCCGATGTCATATGCCCATCCGTCGCCTCCGACTAACCACATTGATTTTTCTCGAAGGAAATTTATAAGATTCTTAATTTCATCGTTGTCTCTAGATCTAGGAAGCTTGTCTATATCGACTTTCAGATCTTTAAACTTCGCATTAAAACTAGTCTTTCCGCTAGGAGTAGTTTGATCTATCTTCAAAACTTCTTCAACCAAAGAAGAGTTGATATCAGACTTGTTTTTCTCTAGTAAATTTACGATCCTCCTCGAAAACAGAGAAATAATACTGGTCATTCCTAACCCATATTCAGCATTATTCTCGAATAAAGAGTTAGACCAAGCAGGACCTTTTCCTTCGTTAGTAGTCGACCAAGGAGTCGTCGGTAGAGATCCACCAAAAATAGAAGTACACCCAGTAGCATTTGCTACTATCATATGTTCCCCGAATAGTTGAGTTATCAACTTGAGGTAAGGAGTTTCTCCGCATCCGGCACAGGCACCAGAGAACTCGAATAGAGGTTGCATCAATTGACTATGTTTCATTATAAGCGGGTTCAGATCCTCTTTATTTACATATGGGAGGCTAATCATAAAGTCGAATTTGTCTTGTTCTTCTTGTACATTTACTGAATTTATGTCTACCATTTCTAGTGCTTTTTTTCCAGTCTCTCTATCGATCGCAGGACACACCACAGAACATAGATTACAACCTGTACAGTCCATACTGGAAGTTTGAACGGTATATTGATAACCATCTTTTAAGTCTTTCCCCTTGTACTTGATACTTTTATAATTTTTAGGAGAATCTTCTAGTTGAGACTCGGTAGCTACAGAGGTTCTAATAGCAGAATGAGGACAGACGAAGGCACATTTTCCGCACTGAATACAGATGTCGGGATCCCAATCAGGAATTTTAGGTGCGATAGTCCTCTTTTCTAACTTAGTAGTGCCAGTTATATATTCTCCTCTATTTAGAAATGCGGATACGGGAAGGGTATCTCCGTTTCCTTCTAGAATAAGTCGGACTAAATTGTCTGTATAATCGTCTATGGAGCCGTATATGACAGAAATAGCATCTTTAGCATCATCGCTTTTTTCGGTAGGAATTTCTATTTTTGTCATTTTGTCTGTAGACCGTTCGATAGCACTAATATTAGATTTTAATATGGCTTCTCCCCTATGTGCAAAAGATTTTTTTGCAAAATCCTTTAAAGACTTTTCTGCCAAACTATAATCTATGACTTCAGTTAACTTAAACATACAAGACTGCAAAATAGGACTAACTATGGCTCCCATTTTCAATTCTTGAGCTAACGAAGTAGCATCTATAGCCCACACAGAAACATTTTTTCGTATAATAGTTTCTTGAACTTCTTTTGTAAAATTGTTAAAAGTTTTATCTCCATAAGGAGAATTTATTAGAAAAATCCCGTTTTCTTTAATTTTTGTTAAGATGTTCTGTTTCTTAATCAGAGGAAAATAACTACAAGAAATAAAATCAGCTTTATCTATAAGATATTCAGACAAAATTTCTCTGTCGCTAAACCGTAGATGGGAAGTAGTAGTATTGCCGGCCTTTTTAGAATCATAAACGGCATATCCCTGTACAAATTTGTCTGTGTTCTCACCAATAATTTTAATACTATTTTTTCCTGCAGTAACACTACCATCTGAACCTAGTCCATAGATGAGTATATCTTTAACACCTTCATTTTCTATGTAAAAATCCTCTAGAGGAAGAGATAAATGTGTAATATCGTCGTTGATACCAACTGTAAATTCGTCTTGTAATTTGTCGCCAGTAAGCATATCGTATATAGCCTTTACACAATTAGGAGTAAACTCTTTACTAGATAGTCCGTATCTACCTCTAACTACTTCAATATTACTTTTCTTTGCCTTAAATAAAGAAGTGCTGACATTTAGGAAGAACGGTTCTCCGACCATTCCAGGAGATTTGCAATGATCTAGAACTGCTATATTTTCCGTAGAATTGGGCAGGGCATTGATAAAGTCTTCAGTAGACCAAGGATTCAAAATTCTAATAGATAGAACACCGTAGTCAGGGTTATCAGTATACTCTAAAAATTCTCTAATAGTACTTACACCCGCACCCGCTATAACTATAATATTCTTTGCACTCTTACTTCCGTAATATTCCATGACATTATACTTAAATCCTGTCTCGTCTTCAAACTCTTTAAAAGTATCTTTGATGATCTCGACGGCATTATTATAATTACTGTTTATAGCTTCAAATCCTTGAAAATATATGTCTGGATTTTGAGCCGACCCCCGTAATTTAGGGTTTTCTGGTAGATTAGCTTCTGATCTAAATTTGTTTAGAGACTCCCAAGGAAATAATTTTGAAATAGTATCGTTAGATAAAGAATAGAATTTTGAGATCTCACTAGAAGTTCTCCAACCGTCCATAGAATTGATAAAAGGTATTCTAGTCTTGAGAGATATAGCATTCGATAAAAATGCCATGTGATGACTTTCCTGAACAGTATTACTAAAAATTACACCGAATCCAGTCTGTAGAGTAGCCATAATATCGCTTTTGTCTCCAAAGATAGAAAGAGCATGAGTAGCAATAGTCCTCGAAGCCACATGAATTACACAAGGTAATTGTTCTCCCATAATTTTAAACATCGTCGGTATCATCAAGAGTAGACCTTGAGAAGCCGTAAAAGTAGTAGCCATACTACCTAGTTGTAAAGCTCCGTGTAATGCACCTATAGCTCCACCTTCAGATTGCATTTGAATAACTTGAGAGGTATCGCCGAAGATATTTTCTGTTTTCTTACTGGATAATCCATCGTATGCCTCTGCCATATCTGTAGACGGAGTAATAGGAAAAATATAGGAAAAGTCGCTTAATAGGTATGCTATTTGTGCTACAGCAAAAGATCCGTCACTAATTTGAAAAGTTTTATTTTGAGTAATCGTCAATCCTTTTATGTTAATTTAACTGTTTTATTTTTTATAATATTATTTAAATTTTCGTTCTGTTTCTTCCCTATGTCTGCTAACCTTTCGTAGTTTTCTCTATCATATTTGGCAGTTTTTATAAATCTATTTTGAGATTCATACAGAGCTTCAAGATCTTCAGAAGGATTTTTAGAATCTAACTGCAAAGGTTCATCAAGACTAGGATTAAATCTATATAAAGGCCATTGCCCAGAATTTACTGCATGTATCTGTTGAGATAAAGTCCCGCCGGTGTCTAAAGGGCCGTTGTGTTCTATACAAGGCGAGTGAGCGATAATTATCGCAGGACCATCAAAAGCTTCTGCCTCTAGAATAGCTTTAATCGTTTGAGTAGGGTTAGCAAACATAGCTATTTGAGCGACATAGCAATTATTGTTTTGCATACTTATAAAACCTAAATTTTTCTTTGCCGTCTTCTTCCCTGTGATAGAGAATTTGTGGGAAGCCGTTATAGGAGTAGCTTTAGACTGTTGTCCGCCTGTGTTCGCATAGACCTCGTTATCTAGCACAAGAATTTTTGAAGGAGTCTGAAGATGCAGAATGTGATCGATACCGGCATAACCGATATCATATGCCCATCCGTCTCCGCCGACTATCCACAATGATTTCTTTCGCAGATTGTCTATGACATTATGAAGCCGGACAGATGCCTCACCTAGAGAGTCTCTTTCCTTTTCCAGTATATCTTCCAGAGTTTTTATATCTTCTAGAATGATAGCCCTACTGTTTTCATCTTCCTGTTTATTATCTACGATTTTATCAGATATCTCTCCTAGAACATTTTTGTATTTATCCCCTAGTTCTTTCAGAAGTCCTATAGCATATTGGTGCATCATATCTTTAGATATTTGCATACCCAAACCAAATTCTGCATTATTTTCATAGAGAGAATTCATCCAGGCTGGTCCTACTCCATTAGAATTTGAGTTGAAGGGAGTTATATTGTCTCCGGCAAACACAGAAGAACAACCTGAAGCATTCGCCATAATTAGATTATCTCCTGTTAACTGTGTTAGAAGTTTTACTAGAGGTGTTTCACCGCATCCTGGACAGGCTCCTGAGAATTCGAATAATGGTTTAGCCAGTTGTGAATGTTTAGGCAAACTCATATTGAGTCTAGATTTATCTACTTCTTTTAATCCGTACAGAAAGTCGAAGTTATCCTGTTCTACTTTTCTTCTAATTTCGTCGAGAGGTTCCATTTTGATAGGAGGATTTTTATGATCTTCTAAAGGACAAGCTTTGATGCATAGATCACATCCAGTACAGTCCCCTGGTGAAACTTGAATCGTGTAGTGAAGATTGTCTTCCTTACTGTCCGTAATATCGTTAGCCTTATATTCTTGAGAAACGAAATCGTCGGGAGCATCTGACCTTTGTTCTTCTGTCGTAACAGTAGAACGGATAGCAGAATGTGGACAAACAAAAGCACATTTTCCACATTGAATACAGGTATCGGGATCCCATATAGGCACTTCGTTACTTAACCCTCTTTTTTCTAGTTTACTCAATCCCGCTGGAAACATAACATGTTTAGGTATCGCAGAAACAGGAATATCATAACCAGTCTCTGTCCGAATCTTTTCTATGATTTGAACGGCAATCTTTTCTTTAGAATCACTAATAGAAGACTTAAAATCTGGTGCTTTACTTATCGTATCGTCTGAGACTTTTATTTCTATAAGTTCGTCTAAAGCTTTATCGATAGCAGAAAAATTGGCGATGACAATGTCTTCACCTTTGCTAGAATATGTTTTTTTGACGGTATCTTTAATCTTTTGAATAATCTTTTTATTATCGACGAGTTCATTGACATAGAAAAAGCAGACCTGCATAATAGTATTTATCCGTCTGTTAAGACCGAATTCTTTTGCTATTTTAGAAGCATTTATAACGAAGAGTCTACAGTTCTTGTCTTTAATAGTTCTCTGAATATCTTTCGGTAAAATATTGAGGACATCTTTAGTATCTCCGTCAACATTTATTAGTATAGTTCCGTTTTGTTTAATGTTTTTAAATATATTAGTAATTTGTACTAACTTAAAGAAATGACAGGCTATAAAGTCAGGTTGTTCTACAAAAAAAGGTGTATCTATAGGTTTATTCTTATCTATACGAATGTGAGTATGAGTGAGTCCTCCTGCTTTTCTAGCATCGTTGTTCGTCCTTCCGTTGATATAGACATTGTCGACCTCATTTATAATATTTAGACTATTAACTACAGAACCAGAAGTTCCGTCAGAGGCCAACCCCCAAATGATAGCTTCGAATCTGTCCTTGTGATTTATAAGAAAAGAGTTATCTACCTCTAGAGATAAATTAGTAACATCGTCGTTGATACCTACTGTAAACTCTTGAGGAATATTCTCGCCGTTTAACATATCGAAGATGGCTTTAACATCTTTTGGAGAAAAGTTTTTACCTACAAGTCCATATCGTCCACCTGCTATATTTATATCTTTACGACCTCCTCTCCATAAAGCTGAAACTACATCTTCGCATAGAGGTTCATAGACGGCTCCCATCTCTTTCGTCCTATCTAAAACGGCAATATTTTTAACAGATGAAGGTAATTTTTCTATTAAATCGTCTATAGGGAAGGGTCTGTATAGTCTTATATTTATAACCGCGATTTTTTCTTCTCTGTTTAGATCTATATATTCCTTAATAGTTTGTATAGAAGATGTCATAGATATAATAATATTTTCAGCTTCAGGGTTCCCATAAAATTCTACTACTTCGTATTTTCTACCGGTCGCAGAATAGAACTTTTTCATCTCGCTTTTAATAGTAGGAATAACATTTTGTACGATAGGATTAAGACTCTCTTTAATTTGAAAAGCCATATCGTGATTTGATATGCTACCTCTGACTTGAGGATTCTCGGGTTTTAAAGAATTAGTTTTAAAATTATTCATAGCTTCCCACGGATATAATTCTTTCATAGTTTCTTTTGACAATTCTATATAGGACTTAAATTCTGCTGATGTTATATACCCATCGAAGAAGTGAAGCATAGGCATACTAGAAAGTAGTGTAGTAGTATGTGCTATAAAGGCCATATCTTGAGCTTCTTGAGTATCCGAAGATCCCAAAATAGAAAATCCCGTTTGTCTAGTAGCCATAATATCATTGTGAGAACAGAAGATAGAAGTAACAGGAGATGCAACTTCTCTAGCTGCCGAGTGTATAACCATAGGAGTAGCTTCACCCGCTATTTTGTACATCGTAGGAGGAAGTAAAATTAAACCTTGAGAAGAAGAGAAGGTAGTAGTAAGGGCTCCCATCTGAATAGAACCGTGCATATATCCTGCAACTCCGACTTCAGATTGCATCTGTGTCATCGTAGGGACTATACCTAAAATATTCTTTTGTTTATCGGCTATTAGTAATTCTATCTTTTCTGGCATAGCAGTACTAGGCGAAATCGGAAAAATTGGGATAACATCGCTTAAAAAATGTGATACACGAGCTACTGCAGAACTGGTGTCCCCTAAAATATAATTTTTTAAAACCATCTTCTAAACCTTTTTCTATTATCTATTTTAAAACTTTTAAAGTAATTCGTCAACTATTTTATTTTTCCTCCGTATCGTTGGAGATTCTAGATATTTTACCTATGCTTTTAACTATGACGACGGCTTGATTCATTTGAAAGTCTTTCACGACCTTTTTGGAATCGTCCTCTTCGTCTTCCTCAAATAAGTCGTCTCTAGAAGTTTTATCTACTTCGTTTTTTTTATCTTCATTGTCAAGTGCATTGTTAAAATCAGATTCAGAGAATAAACTGTCAAAGTGATCTTGATCATATGTCAATTTTGCCATAGGAATATAGATATCTGGGACTATACCTTTCGCTTGAATAGACTTGCCGGCAGGAGTAAAGTATCTAGCGGTAGTAAATTTAACACCGGAACCGTCCTTAAAAGATTTTACCGTTTGAACAGATCCCTTTCCGAAAGATTTAGTACCGATAACTACAGCTCTATTATGATGTTGTAAAGCCCCCGCAACAATTTCAGATGCCGATGCACTTCCACCGTTGATCAAAATCACTATTGGTTTATCTTTTAGAAAATCAACAGTTTCAGAGTATATATAGTCTACCTCCTCTTCGTTTCGACCTCTTATAGAAAGAATCTCAAGATTTCTATCCAAGAATGTATCACTGACTGAAATAGCCTCTTTAAGTGTTCCACCGGGATTGTCTCTGAGATCTAAAACATATCCTTCTAGTTTCTTCGTATCCCAAACTTTTTCTATATTCTTAATTGCATCTCTCAACTCTTTTTGAGTAGTATCTGCGAAAACGGATAAACGGATAACTGCGACATTGTCTTGATAAGAAACTTTAACAGATTTTACCTTGATAATTTTTCTAACAATTTTAATCTTTTGAGGTTTCTCTCCTTTCCGTAGGATAGTAAGGACTATAGAAGTCCCAGGTTTTCCTTTCATCTTTTTAATGGATTCAGTAAGAGTTTCATCCCTTACGGAGACTTGATCTAGATGAGATATATAATCTCCTGCTTTAATTCCGGCTTTAAAAGCGGGAGTGTCGTCGATAGGAGAAATAACTTTAATCATTTTGTCTTCTCTAGTAATTTGGATACCTAACCCCCCAAATTCTCCTTTAGTCTGTTCCATAATATCTTTAAATTCGTCATAGTTTAAATATCCAGAATGTGGATCTAGAGACTCTAGCATTCCGTTAATAGCTGATTCTAACATCTTTTTAGCATCGATATCTTCTACATAAGACAACTCTGCTAGTTTAAAGACTTTAGCTAACTTCGATATCAATTGATAAACTTCTTCCTCCTCGTTTTCACTAGAACTTTTGACTTCGACTTTTTCTGCTATTATTACCCAAGTAAGAGATATCATAGACACGACGATAATCATAAATAATATACCGTGTTTTTTTAATAGTTTTATTAGATTCATAAGAGGTCCTTTAATTTATATAAATTGGTTAGCATCGATAATAGTTCTAGAATTGTCTCTCACCTCTACGGTTAAGACCCTCTCGATTCTATTCATAGCACCAACTATTTGTCCTTTGTTTACATCATCATAAATAGATACAGCGAATGTATCTAAACCTGAGATAATTACATAGTAGTCATTTTCTGTTTGTAAAATCAACAGTTTTTTATACCCTCTAAAATCTTGAGCGAATATTACTTTACCTTTAGTAGGAGAGAACACTATAGCACTAGGATCTGTCCTACTTTCCCATATGAGAGGGGACGATTTATTAGTCCTATCTTTACCTTTAGCGGGACTCATCCACTTACGAGACACAGTAGAAGTTTTCTTTGCGACGGTCTTCTTCTTTGCCGTAGCTACAATAAGATCATCTAGATCTTTCGACTTTTTAACTAGAGTATCTATTTCTCTCTGAAGTTTTCTATTATTTTTTGCTAACCTTGAGGCATCTCGTCGATATATTTTAATAGAATTTATCAAATATTTTTTGTCTACATCGATTTTTTTGATAGTTTTATCTAGACGATTTTTACTATTATTTATCTCTTTCTCGTTCTTTTTTAGTTTATCTTTTTCTACCTTATATTTTTTAATTACTTTCAAATATTTATCTTGTCGTAATTTCAGTAATAATCTTTGTTGAATAAATTTCTTATCATAAAATTGCGGATCGAATATATATCTTTCCATCATATGGTACGGCACAGCAATATCGAAAGAAATTTTTCTAATAGATTTTTGAGAGTTCTGTATATTATCATCTAGTGTAGTCCTCTGTTTTTTCAACCTCTTTATATTGTCATCTATCTCCTTCTTTTTTGTTGTACTACGATTATATAGAGTTAGTTTATCGTCTAGCCTTTTTTGAGATACCTCAAGGTTCTTTTTATAGTGCTTTTGTTTAGAAATAACTTTTTTCTTGTCTTCGGTAGTTTTTTTTATCTTCTGAGAGATTTCGACTTTTTTCTGTAATGTAGTTTGGGCACTGGAATTATTAGAAATAAGTACTAGATTAAAAGCGATAGAAACTAGGTAAATTATTTTAATAAAAATCATAAGGCTATTATTTTATAATATGAATATTTATATTATAAATGAATTTAAAACCTTTAGACAATTTATTCTGAATAAGTTGTCGAACTACAAGTTTTATATTTTCTATAAGATCATTGTCATTGAACTTTTTAATCAGAGGTTTTATAGCCAGTTCTATGTCTACTTTACTATTCGGGACTAAAGCTAACGGGCCATTATCGGTAACCATAATAGAATCTTTACTACTTCTTGCAATAGATATAAACATTGTCGCAGAGAACTTTTTATCTATAGATACAGAAGCTATGTCCTTTTTAGACATAGTAAAATGTTTAGTCTGTACTATAGTGTCCGTCGGTACGGAGGCTATAATTCTAGGAGCCTTGTTATGAGACAAAGCAACAACATCTCCGTTATGAGGTAATATAGTATGTCTAATGCCGGCTTTATCCGCTAACATTTTATTGACGATCATATGCATCAGAGTTCCGTGCATAGGAATAAAAGTCGCAGGATTTACGGTCTTATAAAAGTCTATAAGTTCTATATGAGAAATATCGTGTCCACCTGTGTGTAGGTTATTATCTAGGTGATAAGTTTTAAACTCTATACCTTTGTCGATAAGTTCTTCGTACATAGAGGCTATACGAGTATCATTACCGGGGATAACTCTAGAAGAAAAGAGGACTAGATCTCTACCGGCAGATAATTGAATGTCGTTTCTATTAGGTTGAAATATAGTTCTCTGTAGACCAGAAAATTGTTCCCCTTGAGTCCCAGATAGACAGTAGACTAACTCGCTATCATGATAATCTTCGGCTTCTTCTCGCGAAATAACTAAATTTTTATATTTTAGATATCCGAGTTCATTAGCAATATCATAGTATTGATTTATTGATAACCCTATTAAAACTATTTTACGGTTCGATTTATATGCCGCAATCTCTATAGCATTTATCCTGTTAACGGCTCTAGCATACCTAGTAAGTACTATTCTCTTTTTTGTAGAGGAGAACAGTTTAGTAAGACATTGTGCTACATCTAATTCTGTTTTACCTCTCTTCCACTGTGATAAAACATCCGTAGACTCTCCTATAATAGCTAGAAGTTTCTTGCTTTTTAGTGATTTTAGATACTTCGTATTCGTATTTTCTCCAGCTAAAGAGTTCTTAGAAAATTTGAAGTCTCCCGTATGTAATACCGCTCCTGCTTTAGTCTCAATGTGAAACATAAGTGATTCTGGAATAGAATGACTTATAGAAACACCCGTCACAGAAAAGTTTTTTGTATTTGTAGTATTTCCTTTAGGAGATATAGTATTAAAATTTATTATTCTTTTAAAATTTAATTTAGCCAACTGACATTCATTCTCTAGAGCTTTTTTTACTATAGGGGTCGCAAAAACCGGACACCGTAATGTTTTATGTAGATATATTAAAGCATCAGAATGATCCGCATGATTATGAGTGACAAACAGTCCTTCAACCAAATGTTCTTTCCCTTTAAAAAAGGACAGATCTACAAATTCGTTAGTATCAAAGTCAGTATGCATATCTGAACCACCGAAACCGCCTATTCCGTAGTCTACAATTATAAATTTGCCGTTATATTCATAGACATAACAACTAAACATAAACGACCGTAATCCACCTAGTCCAAAAAATCGTAATTCGTTGTTATTTCCTCTTAGCCACTTGTTATTTTGTCTAACAGGTTTCTTCTTTTCTTTATAATTTTTAGGTCTACTCCGCGAGACATTATTATAGTTAACTTCATTATTTTTATTAGTTTTTTTATTAAACATATTATTCCTTACAAGATGCATATTATAGACATTCTAAACTATATCTATATAGTTTTTTGTGTATGTATATCAAGTTAGTATAGACTAGTTCTAAAGTCAAGAGACTTTAAAATACCGTATATCTTGCTTTATTATTGTACTATATGTATAATGATGATATGCAACCGACGAGTAAATTAGAATTTTTTAGAAAAGACATATCGTTTATAAAGGGGATAGGTCCAAAGGTCAGAGATATCTTAAAACCAGTGTTAGGCAGTAATATAACGGAGACGGTCAGTGTATGGCATTTTCTAAAACATATACCTAGAAGATACGAGACTTTTCAACTGTTAGACGGTATGACAGACGAGTGGATAGATAAATCTATAGAAATACCGATTACCGTGATAGAACACTCAAAACTTAAATTCTCTAACCGTAGGATACCGTTTCAAGTCAAAGTGCAAGACGGTCTTGGACAGTTCTTGTACCTAAACTTTTTTAGTATGAAGACATATTATATCACTAGTAAATTTCCTATAGGAGCCAAATTAGTACTGATAGGTAAGGGGAAAAAGATTAAAGGTAGATATGTATTTTATCATCCAGATGCCAGACCTTTTACCGCTATAGAACTTAACGACGAAGATACAACCAAGACACAAAAGATACAGAGCATATATCCCGCTACTGCTAATATATCTCAGAAGATATTTTTAAAATTACAACAAGGAATATTACCTCATATACCGGACATAGGATCTCCATATGACAAATTTTTATATACCTCTTTTAAATTTCCTAGTTTTAAGCAGGCGATAACAGAATTACATAATCAAAGTGAAACCGACGAGGACGAAGTTCTAAAAGCTAGACAAAAATTAGCATTCGACGAGGTATTCGTCTCACAATTTTCCGTAAAACTTCGTCACTACTTTAAAAGATCGATAAAATCTAAAGAAAATATAATATACGACGGTAATCTCTTAAAAAAGGCAAAATCTCTGATACCGTTCGAATTGACAGACGGACAAAAGGTTGCAACAGATGAGATAATAAAAGATATTAGTTCGCCTTATCAGATGTTTAGATTATTACAGGGAGATGTCGGCTCTGGAAAAACAATAGTAGTTTTTCTAGCAATGATTCAAATTGTTTCACGTGGAACATTTCAATCGGTTCTAGTCGCCCCAACAGAACTATTAGCAAAACAGCATTTTGCTACACTAAAACCCTATGCAGATAAGCTAAATATCAATATAGTCCTGTTATCTGGCTCTCAGACAGTCGCCGAGAAAAAGGCAATTCGACGGCAAATAGCATCGGGATTCGCCCAAATGATAATCGGTACACATACCATATTTCAAGATACAACGGAATTTAAAAATCTACGGCTAGCTATAATAGACGAACAGCACAGATTCGGTGTTCGTCAACGGTCTAGTTTACTAGGAAAAAATGACACAGTAGATCTACTTTTGATGAGTGCTACTCCCATACCTAGAACACTACAGATGATGATGCAAGGACATATGGATATCTCTATTATGAAAGGAAAACCGGCAAACCGTCTCCCTGTAAAAACATCTTTAATCTCTAGTAATTCTGTCGATAAGTTAATAGAAAGACTCAAATATCGAATATCGAATAGTGAAAAGATATTTTGGGTTTGCCCCATTATAGACGAATCAGATACTATAAACTCTACTCCCGCCATAGAAAGATTTGAATATGTCAGAAATATTCTAGGAGATAAAGTAGGACTATTACACGGTCAAATTAAACCTGTAGAACGGGACAAAATTATGGCAGACTTTATAAAACCTGACGGAAAAGTTAAGATAATTATAGCCACCACAGTCATAGAGGTAGGAGTAGATGTCTCTGATGCTACAGTTATGATTATAGAATCTCCCGAACGATTCGGACTGGCACAATTACATCAGTTACGGGGACGAGTCGGCAGGGGAGACAAACAGTCCTATTGCATATTATTGTCTAAAGATATATCACAAAATCGCCTGAAATTAATGACAGAAATTCACGACGGATTTAGACTAGCAGAATATGATTTGATGCACAGAGGGGAAGGAGATGCTCTAGGGATTAAACAAAGTGGACGGTCCTTTTTTAATTTCGTAAATGTCTTCGAAGATCAAAATATCATAACCGCCTCGACTCAATATGCTCAAGATCTATTTGACGAATATCGAGATATCCTAAAAGATATCGAAAACTCTAACAAATTCGTAAAGTACCTTATGAAAAATAATCCCGATTTATACCTTATACTGTCTATCTTTAAAAAAAGCGAAGAAGGTACAGACTCTTTGGGTTGTTAGAATAAATCTGTTTGTCAAGTTTTGGTATGGGCGGATATGTTAATTTCGCGGGGTCGCTTCTTCCGTTTATTCTATCTGATTTTGCTATCTGTTGGAGTTATTACGGGGAATTGTCTGTTGATCTAGTTTTGTTCTTTATTTAATTTATTCGTTGATTTTGGTTCGTTTATCTAGACATTCGTCCTAGACATCTATTATATATATTCTTATAATTATCTGCTGTAATATTTTCTTCGTTTAACTTTTTTATAATCCTGTAAATTATTTCGTCGAGGTACTCGTAGTCGACCGTTAGAGAACTCAATTTGTAGACGGTCGCCTTAAAGAAATCTAGCTCTTTATTAGTAGGGAAAACCGTATTTATATTAATATCTCGCAATTTTTGATTTTCTTTTATATAATCTATTACTCCAGATATCTCCTTCTCAATTATATCTTTACTTATATAATTTTTTAACTGTTTTTCGTCACACTTATAAGAAAGATGACTGTACATAACAGAATGACTGGTAATTGCACTCAGTATTTTGAAGTATATACTTTTATGGTTAAAACTTGTATCATATAATGTATTTTGTTCTATATACATATGACATAATGCTCTTTCTAGTAATTTTATTATACCTTTAAAGCTAGATAATTTACTAATATCAATACTTATAGTTTTTCTAGAATATGATACACAGGCACCGTTTTCTAACGATTTTGTCAAATTTATCTGTTTCAAATTGTTATATAGATCTTTAAGTGTAGGATTCATAGACTTCGAAGAAAACATCTTTTCTAATTCCATTTTAATAATACTCTTATAATAAGACATCGTATTGTATAATTCTGCGGTTAACTCTATGTCGGGGTTCCTTTCTATATAAGACACTTCTATGTCTCTCATACCTTTGACAGATAGTAGTCCTATATTATAATTTTTGTCAGTGTTCTTTTTAGAGACAGAGACTTCATTTTTTAGCAGTATATTTAACAGAGAAACTGATCCTAGACCGAGTTTAACCATCATATTCATTATATTAGTGTAAAACATATTTATCTCCTATATTCTATCTAGCTATTTGATCGCGATCGACGGTATTTTGAACTTTAACAAAAGCTCTCTCCCTACTACTTTTACCTAAAGTTATGTTATTCTCTTGTAGTTTCTCTATCACTAATACCATAACTCTATTGAGATGCTTCTCGTCGACTGTTAAAGAACCCAATTCATAAACGGTTCTTTTGAAAAAATCTAGTTCTGTTTGAGTTGGGAATACAGTGTCTATGGGTCTGCCAGACAATTTAGATATCTTTTTAGACTCCTCTATGATTCTCTCCATATTGATATTCATTATATCGTTCGCTATCAACTTTTTAAAAGTCTCTTCACTGATATACTCAGAATAATGTTCGTACATAATAGAATAACTAGCAAATTCGTTCAATGCATTCAAAAATATATTATTAGACTCAAATTTATGACGGTTCGGTATATTCTTCTCTATATACATATGATATAACTTCTGTTCTAAAGATCTCCTTATATATTTACCGTCGTGGCTCATATGTTCTGTATTTATAGTTATCACATTATCGGAGTATGTCATAAACTTCTTGTTATTTTTGTTCGATGTCACTTTTATCTCGTGCAGATTATCATATAGATCTTTAAATATAGGGTTCAAAGAAGAAGACGATAACATCTTGTCTATTTCTCTCATAACTATTTCTAGAGAGTCTAAAGTTTTTATGTACTTTTCTAAATGGTTAGTGAAAATCGGACCCGTAGGAGTATAAGAAACCGTTAACGGAGAATGTCCGTCAATAGACAATTTACCTGAAAAATAGTTGAAGCTGTATCCCTTTTCGTAACTACTTTTGCTTTTTTCTTTCCCGTAGAATACCTTCTCTAATAGGGTGTCGCTACTTAATAATATCACACAAGCAGTACTACATAATAAGAAAAGACTTATCCCCATTTTATCCATTATATTTAATTTGACCATAATTATTCTCCACATTTATAGATATAATATAGTAGTTTATTTTTATTTGTCAAGTTTTGGGGTAGGAGGAAAATTAGATAGTAATTTTTTGTACCTTTTGTCCACTAGAAGTGTCTGTTATCTTATAACCTAATAGAGATAATCTGTTTCTTATAACATCAGCTTCTTTATAATCGCCGTTTTCCTTTGCTACTTTTCTGGAATCTATTAACTTCAATACATCTATCGGAATAGAAGACAAATTTAGATCGTTATCGTCTATAATTTTAAAGAGATCTAACTGAAATATTTCTTCTATCCGCGATACAATTATAGATGCAGTTTTCTTGCTATATCTGTCTAGATTTTTAGATAGCTCTATTAAAAATGAAAGTCCCTTCGCAGTGTTGAGATCCGACAATATAGGTTCTAAAAATCTTTCTTTATATATATCCTCATGATCGAGATCCAATTTCAGTTTAGATGGGTAAAATTCTAATTCTGTAGATATTTTGTGTCGCAACTTCTTGTATAATTTGTCAGCGACTTTTAATAGTTCTATAGAAAATTTCATTTGCTTTCTATAATGAGACTGTAGGGTCAATAGTCTAAACGATAACGGGTGTATCCCCAACTCATCTAAATCGCTAGGACGAATTATGTCCCCGCTAGACTTGCTCATCTTTTTTTCTCCCATCATCATATGGGCATTGTGTACCCACATTTTTACTCCCCAATCGCCACCATAACAACCTATGTTCTGTGCCCGTTCATTCGTGTGATGAACCGCTATATGGTCTTCGCCACCCGTATGAATGCTTATGCCTTCTTTGCAATATTTATGCCCCATCGCAGAACATTCTATATGCCAACCTGGAACCCCGTTACCCCACGGAGATGACCAACTCATACTACGATTACTAGTAATCCCTTCGTTAAATCTCCATAGACAAAAGTCGCTGGCAGTTTTCTTGTCCAACACAGAAACCCGTTTTCCGTCCATCTGTTCCTCTAGTTTTACACCGGATAAAGCCGTATAATCTTCTATCTTACTAGTGTCGAAATATACACCGCTGGATATAACATAAGTATAACCTTTTTTCTCCAATGTTTTTATCATAGATAACTGCTCCGCAATATTGTCCGTCGCTTTACACATAATGTCAGGGCTAGCTATGTTTAATATATCTATGTCTTCTTTAAAGGCCTCAGTATACATCTCTGATACTTCTAATACAGTTCTATTTTCTCTGTTAGCTCCTACCTCTAATTTGTCTTCTCCGTCATCTCCATCGTCTGTCAAATGACCTACATCCGTTATATTCATTACATAATTTACCTTGTAATCTATTACCCTTAAAACTCTGACCAGAATGTCATTGAATAGATAGGCTCGCATATTTCCTAGATGTGCATAATGATATACCGTCGGACCACAACTGTAATAGTTGATTATGTCGCTTCCTCCCCCAAACGAAACTGTGCCTACAGATCGCTTTCTTCTAGTCAATGTATCATATAATAATAAATCTAAATTTGTATTTCTCATAGTTATATAGAATACATAGTCCTATAGAATTTGTCAATAAATTATCTAATCGGTTGACAAATTATATTTTATTGTATATAAATGTTATTATAAAACTAAAAGGAACTTTTATGAATAAAGAATATATAAAAAATATAAATGACTGTGTGTCTATTCTAGTTAAATATAAAATATTATATAGGATGATAAACTATATGGAAGACAAAAATATAGAACTAGATCTCGGTAATAATAGTTTCGATAAAGATAATAGAAATAATCTACGGAACTATAGTTATCAATTAACCTATAACAAGTTAGATCGCCTCATCATACAGATAAACAAACATAGGTGTAGTATATATAATTATCTGTTCGCAGATATATCTTCAGCAACAAAAAAATGTATTAAGAATATAGCTGGTTCTAAAAGTATGGAGAAGAAGGATAGTTTTAAAAATTACACCGTAGAGGACTCTATTAGAAATTGCCTAGTAGATGGCTCTATATTGAAACTGATAAAAGACGAGAAAACTTTAAATTCTTTCATTGAAAAAATTGATATAGAACTGTCCGATATGATCGACAACACAGGGGCTGTTTTTTCAAAATACCTAGAAGAGGCTAGTTATAATAACGATAACAATTTACAAGGGCTACTCCAAAAGTCCAGATAGACAAGGCTTATATTATCTTTTGAAATAATAGACAGAGTCCTATTGACTATTGTATCTACTTTCATATATAATTATTGTAGAATAATCATTTCTACACAATTTATAATGTAGTATACAATAGGAGATATAGATGTTTAAACCGTTATTTAATAATATTTTAGTTCAAAGAAACGATAAAGAAGAGACTACGACAGGCGGTATAATAATGCCAGACGATAATAAAGAGATCTCTACACTAGGGACAGTAGTCGCAGTCGGCGATGGTTCTATCAATGAAAAAGGGCAAACGATTCCTACTGTTTTAAAAGTAGATGACAAAATTATTTTTACCCAATATGCCGGGACAGAGATAGAAATAGAAGATAAAAAATACATCGTCCTCAAAGATTCCGATGTACTCGGTATACTTTAATATAGATAAAAGGGAAAAATCTTATGACAGTCAAAAATATAACCTACTCTAGCGATGCTAGACAAAAACTTGCAGAAGGTTGTTCTGCTATCGTCGATGTAGTTAAGACTACTTTAGGTCCTAAAGGTAGATCCGTTGCTCTAGAAAGATCTTATGGCGGAGCTCATGTCACTAAAGACGGAGTAAGTGTAGCTAAAGAGATAGAACTAAAAGATCCCGTTCAAAATGTAGCTGTACAAATGATTAAAGAAGTTGCTAATAAAACTGCAGATGTAGCTGGTGATGGAACTACGACGGCTACTGTTCTTGCAGGAAGTATGATTAGAACAGGTTTCAAATTCGTAGAAAGTGGTATGAATCCTATGGATCTAAAAAGGGGTATGGAACTTGCGACTAATGCTGTGTTAGAACATCTACAAAATGTATCTCAACCTATTACAGGGGAAGAAGAGATTAAGCAGATCGCTACTATTTCTGCTAATAATGATATCAACATAGGAACTAAAATAGCAGAGGCAATCCAGACTATAGGTAAAGATGGAGTAATTTCTGTAGAAGAGGCTAGGTCTTTAGAGACTACCGTAGAAACTGTCTCCGGTATGAAATTTGATAGAGGATATCTGTCTCCTTATTTTGTAACCAACTCTGAAAAGATGAAGGTAGAATTTGATAATCCTTTGATACTTATTACCGATAATAAAATTTCACAGATAAAAACTTTATTACCTGTTCTAGAAGGAATTATGAAGCAAGGACGATCCCTTTTAATTATCGCTGAAGATATAGATACCGATGCTCTCTCTACTTTAGTAGTCAATAGAATTCGCGGTGGACTGAAAATTTGTGCCGTCAAAGCCCCTGCTTTTGGAGATAATAGACGAGATATTCTTCAAGATATCGCTATTCTCACAGGCGGAACCGTCATTTCTAATGAGGTAGGGCTAACACTAGATAAAGTCGAAGACGGTCATCTAGGTAATGCAAAAAAAATTATCGTAGATAAAGATAATACACTAATAGTAGATGCTAACGGAGACGATAGTGCTGTCAAACACAGAGCCGACGAGATCAAAAATCATATGCTTAACACTTCTTCCGCCTATGACAAAGAAAAACTCAACGAAAGAGTAGCTTCTCTTATCGGTGGAGCGGCCGTCATTAAAGTCGGAGGTTTCACAGAAGTCGAGATTAAAGAGATTAAAGATAGAGTAGACGATGCCGTTGCAGCTACTAGGTCTGCTATCGAGGAAGGAATAGTCTCCGGAGGAGGAACCGCCTTGGTTAGATCTATTAAAGTGGTGAGTAAACTTTCTTCTGATAATCCCGATATTTTAGCAGGTATCAAAATTATCGAGACTGCACTCAAGGAACCCTTAATTCAGATTGTAGCTAATTCTGGGGCAAATGGAGAATTTGTAGTACAAAAACTTCTTTCCGACAACATCGAAGATTCTCAAGGATATAATGCACAATCGGCAGAATATACAGATATGATTAAAGCTGGAATTATAGATCCTACTAAAGTAGTTAGAACGGCCCTTCAAAATGCTAATAGTGTAGCGGGAATAATGATAACTATGGAAGCAGTCGTCGTCGACGATCCAGACGAAAAAGGAGAAACCTCCGCTATGACACCTCCTATGGGCGGTGGTATGGGCTTTTAATTTAAAAGAAAGTAAATAACTATTTGAAAAGTAAACAACTATCGGTTATATATTTATATGATAAAATTAGATTGGAAAAACTGCGATTTTTTAAAGCCATATTTAAACGGGATTATAGAACTATTCGAGACTTTTGACAGTGTAGATAAAGAGTTGTTTTTCGTAGGTGGTTTCGTAAGAGATCTATATAAAAGCTCCTTAATAACTAGTAGTTCTAAAGGGAAATTTAATAAGATCGTAGATCTAGATTTTTCTACGGAAATAAATCACGATGCAGTGGGAAAAATTTTAAAAACAAAATTCGAAATAAAAACTGTAGGAAAAGGTGAACAGCACGGAACTTGGGGAGTGTTAATTCCAGACGATAGATCTGATAGTAATTTGTGGGTCGAGATAACTTCATTTAGAAAGGACACTATCACTAACGGCCGTCACTCAAATACAGAACATACTAATTCTATTCATGAAGATGCCAGTCGGAGAGATTTTACTATGAATGCTCTATATATGAGACAAAATGGAGAAGTCATAGATCCTCTGAAAACGGGAATAGACGATTTGAGTAAAGGTGTAATTAAGTTTATCGGTTCGCCTCTAGAACGGCTTGAAGAGGACGGCTTGAGACTGCTACGGTTCTTCAGATTCGTCGCAACACACGACTGTAAAATAGGGCAAGAGGCATATAATTCTCTAGAAAATTTACCGCAAAATTTGTTAGACGATCTAGATACACAAATACACAGCGATAAAGTTAAAAAAGTTATTTCTAACGAGAGAATAACTATAGAATGTAATAAACTTTTTAATGCTAATAATATAATCTCTATCGTTCACTCGCTTCGACTCATGAATAAATTTTTAATACTAGAAACACTTTTTAGTGCTAACTTTAACGATACATTTTTTGATCGATTTCAATCGGCTATGGTGAATGTTAAAAATATATTTGATATTAACGAAGACAATTTCTCTTCTTTTATACTTTGCATATACTTTCTACATCCAGATAATTTGACACTACAAACTCTAAAAGTAAATCCTCTGATAAGCAAAAGGATACTAGAACTTTTAAAGCAATCTGCGATAATCTTACGAATAGGAGAACAACTAAAAGATAAGAAAAGTCTCGCGATAGACGATATATCGGTGTTAAGACATATGTTGAAGGACGACTTCGAATACTTGATAATCGTTTATCTATCTATAAATGATGTGCCTCTGACTGATATTAAAAAAACTTTAAAACTGAAATATAAGGTTTTCCCTATATCTGCAAGAGACATAATAGACACAGGACGAACAGGGGGAGATATCTCAATAGCAATAAAACGACTGGAAAAGTTGTGGCTAGAAGATACCGATTTATCAAGACAGTCTCTATTAAAAATATTAAAAGAAGATGCATAAATTTCTAATAGTATGTATCTCATATAGGCTATTGTAATGCTGAAAATCTGTGATAAGATAAATTATGAAAACTAAAGCCGGAATCATAACTTTACTAGGTCCTACTAATGCAGGTAAGTCAACTCTTATAAATAAACTCATAGGAGAAAAGATCTCTATCGTGTCTCATAAAGTGCAGACTTCTAGATTTCTGATTAGGGCTATACTTAATAAGAAGACAAAAGAGTTTAACTCTCAAATGGTTTTTGTCGATACACCAGGGATATTCTCTCCGTCAAGTAAATTAGATCAATCGATGGTATCTACAGCTTGGGGAGCAATACAAGAATCTAACATAGTCTTACTAGTAGTCGATGTAAATAAAGGTATCACGGATACTATAAAATTGCTGACGAGAAATTTAAACTCGCAAAAAATTGAAGTTCCAATATTCTTGGCTTTAAATAAAGTAGATCGTGTGAAAAAAGATAAACTTATTTCTATAGTTCAAGAATTTATGGATCTTTATAAGTTCGACGAAGTCTTTATGATATCTGCTCTTAAAGGGACAAATATAGAGAAGACAGTCAACACCATCGTAGATAATCTACCGGAACAAGATTTTATTTCTACTCAAGAAGATGCCTTTAAAACCCCTCTAAAATTTTACTGTGCCGAAATTACTAGAGAGAAAGTTTACAAATTCTTCCATCAAGAATTGCCATACTCTACTTCCGTAGTTACAGATCTAATTGAAGATAGCGAAGACAAAAAGAGGTTGATCATTCATCAGACTATTTTTGTAGAAAAAAATTCTCAAAAAAGAATTATCGTCGGAAAAGCTGGCTCCGGTATCAAAAAAATCGGTATAGACTCAAGACTAGAATTACAATCTATTCTTAACAAAAAAATTCAACTGCTATTATTCGTAAAAGTAGATCCAAAATGGGTAGACAAAAATCAGAGTTTAGTCTCTTGGGATAAAAGTTCTTTCGAGTTTTAGCCGAGAATATTTCTGATCTCATAAAATAAATTTAACTTTTTGCTTTACTTTTTACTAAACTTACTTACATCATAACTATCGAAACTGTAAAATTAATTTTTTACACTTATTATAAATGCTAAAGGAGTTTTATATGGCAATTATTGGAATAGATCTAGGGACTACAAATTCTTGTATTTCTTTTATGGACGGCAAAGAGCCTAAAATTATAGAGAATGCTGAAGGTCAAAGAACAACACCTTCTGTTGTCGCTATCACAGAGAAGGGCGAAAGATTAGTAGGATCTTCGGCTAAAAATCAAGCTGTAACTAACCCTGAAAAAACTATATCTGAAGTCAAAAGACTAATAGGTAGAAATTTTAATGATGCACAAACTAAAAAAGCAATCGAGACAGTTTCTTATCATATTAAAAAAGCCAAAAATGGTGATGCCTGGGTAGATATCAACGGTGAATTAAAGTCGCCGGCAGAAATATCTTCTATGATACTTGTTAAACTTAAAAAAGATGCTGAAGCATTTCTAGGTGAACCTGTTAAAGAAGCCGTAATTACTGTTCCTGCATATTTTAATGATGCTCAAAGACAGGCAACTAAAGATGCTGGAAAAATTGCTGGATTAGATGTTTTACGAATAATAAACGAGCCTACAGCGGCAGCTCTTGCTCACGGACTAGATAAAAAGAAAGACGGGACTATAGTAGTTTATGATCTAGGTGGTGGAACTTTTGATGTTTCTATTCTAGAAATTAGCGACGGAGTTTTCGAGGTAAAATCTACTAACGGAGATACATTTTTAGGTGGAGCCGATTTTGATCAGGTCCTATTAAATCATATCGCAGACGAATTTAAAAAGACTAACTCTTTAGATCTTCGAACAGATAAATTAGCTCTACAGAGACTTAAAGAAGCGGCAGAGAAAGCAAAGATAGAACTCTCTTCTACAGAGACGACTGAAATAAATTTACCGTTTATTACGGCCGATGCTTCTGGTCCTAAACATTTGACTATGAATTTGACGAGAGCAAAGTTAGAATCTTTAGTAGATCCACTAATTCAAAGAACTCTTACACCTTGTAAAAAGGCTTTAGACGATGCTGGTATTAAATTGAGCGAGATCAATGAAGTACTACTAGTAGGCGGAATGAGTAGAATGCCAAAAGTTCAACAGGTCGTTAAAGATTTCTTTAAAAAAGAACCGTTCAAAGGACTTAATCCAGACGAAGTTGTAGCTTCGGGAGCTGCTATTCAGGCAGGAGTTCTTAAAGGAGATGTCACAGATGTTTTACTTCTAGATGTCACTTCTTTATCGCTCGGTATAGAAACTATGGGCGGAGTTTTAACTAATTTGATAGAGAGAAATACCACTATCCCTACAAAAAAATCTCAAGTATTTTCTACGGCAGAAAATAATCAATCTGCAGTGACTATTAGAGTTTTTCAAGGTGAAAGACCTATGGCTATAGACAATAAACTTTTAGGTCAATTCAACCTCGAAGGTATATTGCCTGCTCCTAGAGGTATCCCTCAAATCGAAGTCACATTCGACATAGATGCCAACGGCATAGTTCATGTCTCTGCGACGGACAAGGGGACAGGGAAAGAACAGAGTATAAGTATCCAATCTGATGGCGGACTCTCCGACGAAGAAATCAAACAGATGGTTAAAGATGCCGAAGTAAATGCAGATGCAGATAACGAGAAAAAAGAGAAGATAGCCGTTCTAAATCAAGCCGACTCTACTATTCATCAATCTGAAGAACTTATAAAAGAGCATACAGATAAACTTTCTGACGAAGATAAATCTAGTATAGAAGGTGCCGTCGAAGAACTAAAAAAAGTTAAAGACGATGATAAATCTTCGGTCGACGACATTAAGTCTAAAGTAGATGCTTTAACGGAACTTAATATGAAAGTAGGACAAGCTATTTATGCTGAAAAGCAAAAAGAACAAGCAGATAAACCTGCAGATACTACGAGTGCAGACGAAGTTAAAGATGCAGAAGTCACAGAAGACGACTCTGCTAAAGAAGAAGAGAAGAAATAATCTAACCTTTTTCCTTCATAAAAAAACTCCACCAAGGTGGAGTTTTTTTCGTTCAGACTATTTTGTCTAGACGATTTTAACTATACATTTTAACATAATATAAAATATACCGTCATTACTTGCCAAAAAATTTGTCCTGTCTTTTTGTCCCTTCAGACTTTGATAATATAAATCTCCAGCGACGATATATTCTCTTACTTGATCTTGATCTTGTCCACGGGTCAAAATTTTATCTGCAAAGTACTTTATATCGTCAGGACCCAGATAAGTAGAGACTTTGTCTTTTAGACCTGTTATATCTCGTATTCGATACAGTCTCATAATATCGATTAAAGATACTAAAAATGCTTCTCTATGTCTCTCCAATTTATCTTTAAAAGGCGGTGTCAAATCTAGTAGAGTTTTCTTGACTCTAAGTTTATTTTCCTCTTTCTTCCTCTCGACCTTCGGAGTTAAATCTATTTTAGCTCCTCTCATATCTAAATTAGAGTTAGCCATACTTCTGTTTTTTTCGTGTCTAGATATATATCTTGACATGTTATTTAGTAGAGGGGTTAGGGTATTGTTTAGATCTTTACCGCTCATTTTTATCTTATATATTAGTGTCTCAAATAATTTACCTTTGTCGTTTATATCGTTCGTTAGACTAGCCAATAATTCGCTCAAACTGTTGCCCTTCTTTATAATTTTGTCTTCACTATAGTTAAGTAGTCCTTTAAGATTACTTTCTAGAGTTGAAAATTTGTCTCCCGCAGTATTAAGGCTCGTAGTCAAACCTGTTGAAGTTTCAAGGATTTTAGAACAAGAATTGTCTAGGCTCCCTATTATAAAGTTGATACTACTTTCTATAGTATTACTTTTGTTTTTTAAATCGAAAACTGTGCTTTGTAAATTTTCCTTCATATTATTACCGACCGTTACCAATATGTCTCCGCCCTCTTTAATTTGCCTATTGTAATCTTCTAAAAACTTTGACCTATCTGTCTCCGTTTTACTTATTAAAGATACATTTTTTTCTATCGTAGTATGCATCTCCTTTAAACCGTTTATATTACTATCAAGCTGTTTTGTTTGTACCAAATAATTTTCTTGAGACTGTACTGTCCAGACTTTTATATCTCTAGTATATTCTTCTAGCCTTTTATGATGTTGAGATAGATAATTCAGTTGATCTTTAGAAATCTCGGCTAAATGTTTCATATTATCGTTAGAACTTTCGAATGATTTTAATATGTCTTGTACAGTCGAAGAAGTCAAAAGACGGTTATGACGATCTATTTTCTTATAGACTGTCCCTGTTTGACTACTAATAGACTTCTCGATTTGATTTATTCTCTCTATAACTTTGTTTGCATAATTATTTAGATTTCCTATTATCTGTTTTTCTATGTTCGTGTTTTGTTCTCCTATAGATAACAGATCCCAGCCAGATACTACTCGAAGGAGCTTATATGTTTTACCAAAATATCTGTCCCACATACGAGTCAACATCAAAATGACTATTAACATTATCCCCACAACCTCAAATATAGTAAAAATACCAGCAGTGTAGTATGTCGACAATTTGAAAAGTATAATTATACCTATAATAATACAAAATCCTATGCCGATCACAAATGGACGAACATAGTTCTGATAATAATTAGACATATTTTTCTCCTGTATAATATAGTATAACAGATTTTGCTAAAAAGCCAAAAGACCTATTGTAAAAACTTATTTTTAAATTATTATCATAATAATATGACTAACAATAATTTGACCGGATCACAAAACTTTCAATGGGTACAAGCTAATGCCGGGACGGGGAAGACCTATTTTCTAGTTCACGAATTTGTAGCTTTGCTTTTAAAGGGAGCTAGTCCTCTGTCTATTTTGTGTTTGACATTTTCTAATAATGCATCTTTCGAGATACAGAACAGAATAAATGAACTATTTCAAGAACTTATCAGGGCAAATACGACAGAGTTAACTGAAAAATGTCGGAGAGATTTTCCCTTTTTATTAGACGGTTCTATCTGTAAAATTTCTAATTTGGAAAGTTATATCGATTCTATATATTTCAATTTTTTGATCAACTCAGATAAAACTATGATAATGACTTTTCACACTTTTTGTTCTACCATATTGTCGAGTTTTTCTTTTGAGTTAAAACGATTTTTTATGTATGGACAACATACGAATGAAAATAATATAGACGAGTTGATCTCTTCTATTCCTATAAAACTAGAGACACTTTTAAGATCTTATAGAGCTCAAGAGAAAGTAGATAACCTCTTCAAGTTTAAAGATAATACTATAAAGATAGATGAAATAGATAAAGCATTGAATATAATTTTTGAAGAAGGGTCAGATGTATTTGAAAAGAAAGTTTTAAGAGGGATAAACTCTGTATTGAATATCTCCGCGATGAGAAATATCTACTCAAACTTTGAATCTTGGGACGACATTTTACGACAGTTTGAGATTTTATACTCAGTAAAATTTGAAGATAAAATAATCTTATTTAACGATGATAACGAAGAGAAAAAAATACTAGAAATATTAAAAAATATAAAAATATTATACGAACAAAATCTCTCTATAGTATTGTCTGGCGATACAAAAAGTTATAATCTCATTAACTCTATTTTAGATAATCCCAGAGATATGTCTTTATATGAGAAACTATTTTTGACCGGTGCAGGAACCGTTAGAGCAAAACAATTAAACAAAGGCTTTTCGAATATCGTACCGCAAGATCAACTAGATGGTCTAGAAGATTTAAAGGATAAATATATAAATTTTCATACGGTGAAAAATAATCAAAAAAATATGATAGTTTCCAGTTCTATACTTCTTTTGAAGTTAACTATACTAGAACTATTTCAAATTGAAAAGGAGAGTCTCGGGTGGAACACTTATAACGATATTATTTTTTCTATGCTCGATATTAGTCAAGAACCCGATATGATAGGCTTTTTGATGGAACAGTTTGATGTAAAAATTAGTCATATGTTAATAGACGAGTCTCAAGATACTTCTAAAGAACAGTGGAACATATTTAAAGAACTAATAGAAACTCTTATCACGGACGATAAAAAGTCTTTAAAAATAGTCGGGGATCCTAAACAAAGCATCTACAGTTTTCAAGGGGCAGATTCAAAATCTTTCTCCGATACAAAGACATATCTAAACGATTTTTTCGATACCCATAAGTTAAAGTTGGATCAAAAAGTATTAGATACATCTTTCAGAAGTTCGCCCGTTATAACCGACTTTACTACACACTATACAGAAAAATTTATTCCAGATTATAAAGGTATTCATAAAACTACTAGATACGACCTTGACGGAGAAATTAAAATTCATCCTGTCAAAGAAAAAGACAAATTTATAGAATATACTGTAGAACAGATAAAAGATACTATTAAAAGTAAAAAGCTAGAACCGTCGGATGTCCTCATTTTATATAGAAAAAATATGGGTCTAGAAGTTTCTACGATATTTAAGGGACTCGCAGAAGAGTATCCTATTGTAGGATTTAAAACTGGAGCAATCCAAAAATCGCCGATAGTTCAAGAACTTCTAGCTTTAATTCAGATAGCACGATATCAATACGACGATTTTGCACTGGCATATTTTTTGACATCTGTCTGGAATAAGCTGACATTAGTAGATCTAGAAACCATAACTCAAGAGGACGGTAAATCATTATTCGTAAAATTAAAAAGATATAATGAAAAATATAAAAACATAAATTATATATTCGACAATATAAAGACGATTTCTGAAACATTAAATACAGCAAATTCTATATTAGATTTTTTCGTTAAACTAAATTGTAAAATCGATATAAAGGAACAGCTAATTTTAAAATACGGAGTCGTTGCAGATAACTTATACTCGTCGTTTTTAAATTATGTTATAGAATGGGACAAAACGAAATCTCTAGACTTTGCAGGGTTCTACGAGTGGATTACTAATACTGACAACAAATTTGGAGAAGATGTCAAAGGTAATAATGCTATCAAAATAATGACGATACACGGTGCTAAAGGACTAGAAGCTAAAGCCGTCTTTTTAATAGACTCTACTTTTAAAATTAAAGACGAAGATATATTATTTGATGATAAAACTAAAATTATGTTTCCAACTAAATATAAGCCAGAGACCTTTTGCGATTTATCATCGAAGATAGAGGACGAAGAAAATAGACTTTTATATGTCGCTATGACCAGAGCCAAGTCTATATTTCACGTTTTCGCAATGAGCAATTTTAAACTTAAAGAAGACTGTTGGTATAATAAACTTATAGACACGATAGAAAAATTAGATCCTATGAGATATGATGACGGAAGTTTTTCCATTAAATATCAAGGGACTAAGGTAGATAACTTAAAGTGTAATCTACCTAATACAGACGGTCATATATATAAGATAAGTTCAAAATCGACCTATCATAGTAGAGAGAAAGGACAAGAAGTAGTTTCACGGGATCCTAGTTATGAAGAGAAAAGGGGTACTTTCTTTCACAATTTGATTCCAGTTCTCGTATCTGTAGATCGTAGTCGGATCGAAGAAATGATCGATGCAAAGTTAAAAAAGAATTTTATATTTCAGGAGGATAAATTACTGTTTTTAAGATGGACCGATCTACTATATAAAAATGATACGGCCTATAAGATAATTTCTAACAAGAAAGCTATATTCGAAGCCGAGATTATAACGGAAAATAATCAAATCCGGAGGATAGACTTTCTATTGATAGTAGATAATATTATCTATTTAATCGACTTCAAGACGGACACAAAAAAGTCTAATAGATATTATAAACAATTATCGTCTTACCATAAAACTGTCAAAAGTAGTCGTCCTGATACAGATATAAAAACTTTTATATACTGGGTCAATTTTGGAGAACTAGACGAATTAGACCTCTGAGTACTTTACCTTTGACTTTTATCTCTTTTATTTTTAATATATAAATAATAAAATTTATTGAGGATCTTCGATGTTATTATCGCTACATGTAGAAAATATTTTGCTAGCCAAAAAATTGGATATTTCTTTCGATGACAAGATGACCGTCTTCACGGGAGAGACAGGATCCGGAAAGTCTATTTTTATAAACTCGTTGTTAATTTCTCTAGGTGAAAAAGTGTCTGAATCTTTAATAAGGAAGGGATCTAATTCAGCTTCAATTACTTCTATTTTTGAGTTGTACACTGATCATCCAGTATGGAAAATCTTGGACGAAGCAGGGATAACTTACGAAGATAATAAGCTTATATTAAAGAGGATCTTAAAATTTGATCAAAATCAAAATTTTAAACATCTAATTTTTATTAACAATCAACCTTCTACCATAAAAATAGCGAAGTCTATATCGCCTCTAATCTTAGACATCCATCAACAACTCAATCAACAGTTTCTACTCGATTCTAAAAATCACCTTGATATTCTAGACGAATTTGCTATCAAAAATTTAGACGACATAGATCTGTCAACTGCAAAAGTAAAATTTAGGACAACATATAACGAATTTATCGCCGTAAAAAAAATAGAGGAAGAATTTTTAGAACAGGTTAGACGAGATGCCGAGGATAAAGATTTTATCCTAGATAGCCTAGAAAAAATTAAAACCGTGAACCCACTCAAAGGCGAAGTAGAAGAATTAGCTGTCAAAAGAAAAGAACTTATGATCGCTAAAAGACAAATAGAAAAGATCGCAGAAATTAGTTCTGTTTTTAAAGAGTCAGATCCAGTAGACAAAATAAATCGTGCACGAAAACTTCTAGCAATGATAGATCCAGTAGAAAAAGAACTGCTAGAAAAGATAAAATCTTTCGACGATGCCGTCGAAACTATATTCGTAATGCGAGACATTATAGAAGATAAATTATTTTTAGCCGGAGCTTCGGATAAAGAACTTGATACCATAGAAGAAAGGCTTTTTCTATTGAAGGCAGAATCTAGACGACACAATATTATAGCCGAAGATTTACATCTGCTATACGGAGAGCTTCAGGAGAAGGAATCTAAATTTGATAACTATGAAACTATGATCGTAGAGCATAGATCTAACACGGAGAAAGCCGAAAATTTGATGAAGGTACAATCAAAAAATTTGTCCGAAATGCGGGTATATGCTTCGAAACTTTTGCAAAAATCTATACAAAGAGAACTCGCCGATGTCCGCCTGGAGAAGGCTAATTTTATAGTGCATCACGAAGATAAACTTATAACCTCGAATGGAGGCGATCATATCATTTTTAGGGCTTCTACTAATCCCGGAATGCCGGTAGGAGATCTGAATCTTATCGCCAGTGGAGGAGAGTTAGCAAGATTTATTTTAGCTATGAAAGTTATTCTCGTGAGTATTAGTCCTGTATCTTTAATGGTCTTCGATGAAATAGATCAAGGTATCTCGGGGGCAGTAGCGAATGCTATTGGAAAAAGACTCAAGTTGTTAGCCGATACGAAACAAGTATTTGCCATTACTCATTCTCCGTTAGTCGCTAGATGGGGGGATAACCATTTCCAGGTGCATAAAACTCAAGAGGTAGATATTACTACATTGACGGTCTCTAAATTGTCTATCACGGACAGAGTAGGGGCTATAGCAAAACTTATTTCAGATGATAATGTAACTGAAGAGGCCACTGAAACTGCAAAAAAATTATTGCAGATCGATGAACTTTAATCCTTTACTATTGCATAAACTTTTTTTAACCACCGCGGATAATATGAAAACTTATATAACAATTTGTAAACTTTATACCATCTAGGGTTTCTCATATATCTACCTAAAAAATCTTTAAATCGTTGAAGTTTAATACTATTTTTATCTTCGTATATCCACCAAGATTTTGGGTAGCCGTGAAAGACTACTATTATACTGCTAGAAATTTCTCTCGGAGGAAGTAGGAGGTTAAACGGAAAACGAGGTTTACAATGACTTTTAAAACTTACGATTTTATCAAAATCTAACCACCGTAGGTCTCCTTTTTCAAAAATACTATCTATCACATATTCTTGTTCTGCGGTGGTATATTTTTTTAGAATGCTTTCATAATTTTCTTCAAATTTTTCTAAAATACTATGATATTTTCCTATAGGCATCAAATATGTACTTGTATTTCCTACATCTCCTAATCTCGGTTTCTTATTAGAATCTTTATTTATATCTCCTCTGACGAAGTCTTTACGGACATAAAATTTATCTCTATCTGTTCCTTCTAATAGGTCTTTGATATCACCAGTAATGACTACATCTATGTCTAGAAATAGAAGTCTACCTTTTAATCCGTATAAGTCTTTAGAGAACATCAACAGTTTTTTCCACGGTCCTCTATTTACAGACAACTTGTCTAGTATTTTATGAGGTTTTAACGGCAACGGCATTATCCCTTTGTCTAGACCTTCTGCATCTTCCGTTATACAATAAAATTTATACTTTATAGAGGTATGATGGACAATGCCCCTGTATAGTTTATTTACATCCTCTGACGAAAATAGTTTACCCCACTTCATACATACTATTTTTAGTTCATCAGATTTTTGGGTTGTTTTAAATTTGTTCATTTTACTACTCCATTTAAATTTCATACACCTCTAAATAATACCAATTTTATAGAACTTTTCAATAGTTTTCAATTATATTTTTACCCTTGAAATCGACAACGACTTGACATAGTATATAAACTAGATATAAAAAAAGGTTCTCTATGTTCGACGGTATTACAAGAAAAATAACCGGTGTCTTTGACAAAATTAGCGGTGGACGGAGACTTTCAGAGTCTGTCCTACAAACGGTTTTGAGAGAACTTAAAGTTGCTCTGCTAGAATCGGATGTCCCTGTAGGTAGTGTAGACAATATTATAGCGGTAATAGGAGAGAAATTTATAGGTGAAAAAGTTACTAGATCTGTATCTGCGAAAGAAGAGATCATTAAGATAACACACGATACATTGTTAAATATCTTAACCGATAAGGATGACAAAGATCCATTTGGAAAGGCACCTAGTATATCTATGCTTATAGGGTTGCAGGGAACTGGAAAAACTACTACTACCGTCAAATTAGCAAATTTGCTTAATAAAAAAGGCTCGAAAGTTTTAGTCGTTAGTACCGACATTTATAGACCTCAAGCGAAAGAACAGTTATCTATTATGTCCGATAAAAATAATGTAGATTCTGTTCGACCTATTAAAGACGAGGCTATTAACAAAACTTTAGAGAGAGCACTGGCAAAGTTTAAAGAAGAAAAGTTCGATCATCTATTGATAGATACCGCTGGACGATTGTCTCTAGATCCGAAGATGATGCAAGAGTTAAAAGACATCTATGAAACGATAAAACCCAATAATGTCATTCTAACTTTAAATGCTATGAGTGGTAAAAAGACTATTCAAGATGCACTAACTTTTCACGACAATACGACTATCACACATGCCATATTGTCTAGTGTCGATGCCGACTCAAACGGTGGTATAGCACTGGCTTTAAGACATATAGTCCGGGTTCCGCTTATATATGTGGGAACAGGCGAAGATATCGAAGATATAGACAAATTTCACCCAGAAAGGTTCGTAAAACAGATTTTAGGACACGGAGATGTCGTATCTTTAGTAGAAAAAATTCAAGATAAAGTAGATATCGAGGATACAGAATCTTTTATCAAAAAAATGACCTCCGGAGGAGAATTTTCGTTAGACGATATGCTTTCACAGATTAGACAAATTAAGAAAATGGGATCTATCACTAAAATTGCTAGCTTTATCCCTGGGCTTTCTAAATTTACTAAACAACTAGAAGGCTCGGGAGATGCAATTTCTAAACAGGAAAATCTAATCTTATCTATGACAAAAAATGAACGACGAAACCCGCAAATTATCTTCATCTCTAGAAAAGAGAGAATCGCGAAGGGGGCTGGTAGATCTGTCAGTGATGTCGAACAACTACTTAAAGCTCATAAGAATATGGCTAATATGTTTAAAAATATGCCGGCCAATAACGGAGATCCGTCCGATATGCTAAAAGGACTACAAGGACAAATGCCACAGGGTATCGATATGTCGAAGATGGAGTCTATGGTCGCAGATATGCAACAGAATCCTTCAAAGTTCAACGACTTAATGTCTAAATTTTCAAGCGGTAAGAAGGACTCATAATACTATGATACAGAGATTGAATTCTAATAAGATTAAAAAATCGAATTCTTCTTCGCAGTGGATGAGACGACATCTTAACGATCATTTTGTTAAAAAGGCTAATAAACTAAACTACAGATCTAGAGCCGTCTTCAAATTAGAAGAAATTCAAGATAAATTTCACATATTAAAAGACAATCAGACTATTATAGATCTAGGGGTGTCGCCTGGAGGGTGGTCGCAGTGGATACTGCAAAATCAACAGAACTCGTCCGTTTTGGCGGTAGATCTAATAGACTGTGAGCCTTTCAGCAATCGTGTAAAGTTTTACAAAGGTGACTTTACAGACAAAAAAACTCAAGAGTGGTTAGTCGATAAGTCTGGGGGAAAAGTAAACATCATTTTATCAGACATAGCACCTAATACCACGGGAAATCATAAAGTAGATGCCTTAAAGATGTCTGTGATTTTAGAAGATATCATATCTTTTTCAGACGACTTTTTACTTCCCGGTGGACACCTAGTTATGAAGTCTTTTATGTCTAACTTCGATGCTCAACTATCTAAATTGTTGAAGGAAAAGTTTAAAATGGTTAAACACTTTAAACCTAAATCTAGTCGGAAAGAATCACCAGAGATATATATAATTGCTATTAGTAAGAAAAAGTCTTAATCGGTATTTTTTACTTGATTTTTTTATTTTTTTGTGCTATACTAAAAATAGTAGCGAAAGGGTCATATCATGAATTATAAGTCTTATCTATTTATCTTTTTAATTGTAATATTTGTGTCTCCTATCACATATGCTTATAAAAGTGTTTCTACTAGAACTCTCGGAAAAATAGAATCCGAAAATCAAAACATAACTGTCAATTGTACTACTAATACTGGGACACTTTCAAATCAGTTGTGCTATTTGCGACGATATGCAAAGTGTAATAAAAAGTCAAACGGAAAATACAACTGTAACGGTTGGAACGAATGGACTATCGTAGGAGAAATAAATAGCTTCGACACTTGGCAACAAGGGGCTAGATATTGCTGTGGAATACTAGGTCTCCAATAAAGTACTTTGCCGTAGATACGATCCAGTCCGTATAACGGATTACTCTTCAAAATTTCAAGTTTCATAGGTCAATCTATACCTAGTTGAACGATTGTTTATGTGTCGTCTATTTCTATCATATTTTCTAAAATAACTCGTGAATACTCTCAAAAAGGACACAATATGGCTTCTCCGTCAATAATAATTACTGCTTTTTCTATTATAAAGGGGGTCTTCGAAGTTGTCACTTCGTGGAAGCAGACGAATTCTACTACTACAAATTCTATCATAAAAAGGACCGAGATAATCGAAAATGATGCTTCTATTACTCCTAAATTTTTTCTAGGATATATTAGCGAAAATTACGAATCGGGGAAGGCGAAGACTAAAGCCATCAATCTTGTACGAGACAAAATTACAAGAAAAATTGTCTGTAATCCTATGGATCCCGGCGGATGTAGCTACGGGAGATGGCAAATTTCTACTAGGCGAAAGACTATGCTAAAATTTCTAAAATATTTGGAGAAACATAATATTAGGTTCTTCGACAAGTTAAATAAAGCAGGCGGAGAGACTGGTGCGACTAACGGGTGTAATAAATTTATTTCCGCCTGGAGATCTATCGCTACGGATCTGGAGTTTCAAAAGTTAGAATACTTCTTCATCAAAACATCGCACTATGATGTCCTGCTGTCTCCTATATCTAAAATTTGCCCCGACTATTTTGAAAGACATTATATATTAAAGAATGTACTTTGGTCTTGCGGAATACAACACGGAAAACGGGGAACTACGATGATCTATAACAGAGCCTTTAAACAGTTAGACGACGATCCTAGCGATCTAGAAATTATCGAGGCCATCTATTTTGAAAGAAAGAAACTCGGTACATATTTTTCCGATTGTGTAGATCTGCATAAATCGCTTAAAAGAAGATTCAACGGTGAAGAAAGAAAAGTAATATATTTTTTAAATAGTTAGAGTTGACAACTATAATTTATGTTATATATATCTATAATATAAAGGATAATATCGTGCAAGAAAATATTTGTCTAACTCTTAAAAAATATAAGCAAAAGAAGATACTGACGGAGGTCGTAAACAGTTTAGGGGTAGATGATAAATATGTCGCTAATATAGATCTATTTCATCTGACTCTTATAAATGCATACTGTAGGTATAGAAAAGAGAAAAAGAAGCAGAAACATAAAAAGATTCAGGTTAGCCATAAAATAGATAGTTGTATACAAAAATATGAGGCCGATGTAGTTCCAAAGTCGTTAACCTTTATGAAAAATAATAGATATATATTTATAGTTTTACTAGTTAAATATAATCAACAGATAATAGATAGAAATACCCGTCTGTCTAAAAAATTCTACGGGAATAAGATTCTAAAATTTATACCTCATATTACTCTTGCGAAGATTCCTAAAGTCGATAAAATTTCTTTACCTGATTTGTCAAGATTTAATGTTAAAAGATTGCCTAAAATCACGATGGTGGGTGAAAATTTATATAGCCGTTTGAATAAAGGCCTTAATTTATCTAGATAGAGGTCGACATAAGTTGTAAACAGATTCTTATTAGAAAATATCTTTTTCTGCAGTCGAGTCTAGTCTAGAAATAATCAAATTCCAGTCAATTAAATTATCTAAAGTAGATCGAACAAAATCTGCCCGCAAATTTTTGTAGTCTAAATAATAGGCATGTTCCCATACATCTATGACTAGTAAAACTACTCCGCCATACAATAGTGGGGTTTCGCCATTAAGTGTATTTTTTATTTCTAAAACATTTTCTTTATTGAGTACTAACCATACCCATCCGGAGCCAAAAAGTCCTAAAGAAGATTTTACGAACTCTTCTTTAAAGTTGTCTACGGAGCCGAAGTCTTTTACGATTAGAGATTTTAATTTACCGTCTTGAAAATCAACTGATTTCTTTAACTGTTTAAAAAACATTGTGTGATTGTAGTGTTGTCCTGCATTATTAAAAATGCCGACATTCTTATCGCTACTAGACTTCTTTATAACCTGCTCGATATCTAGCCCGACATAGTCCGTACCTTCAATCAACTTATTTAGATTATTCACATATGTTTGGTGGTGTTTGCTATAGTGTATCTCTACAGTTTCCGCGGACATATACGGCGATAAATCGTCATAGCCATAATCTAGTTTTGGTATCTCAAACATAATATCTCCTTTTCTACAAGTCATTTATTCTAAAATATAAAATTTTAGAAAAAATGTCAACCCACGATTTATTCTAGAATTTCATACTTGATTGTTAAACTATAAGTTGATATAGTAGGAATAAATAAAACTACGATCGCAGGGAGGTAAAAATGGATAGAAAAAAGTTTGAAAATATAATATCACAAATTAATGATACATGTGATAAAATTCAAGAATTTGAAGATGTCACTAAACCTGAATTAATTAAAAAAAATAGATTTGGTGGAGGGTTTGGGGAGTATCTTTCAAGACATAGTTTTGATGTAAGCAATATTAAAAAGAAAATAAATAAACTATTAGATATAGACTTTAGTATCTTTTATGATAATGCTGAGATATTAGCTATTCAAAACTTAATACAAATACTTTTAGATCACTGTAACAGATATAATAATGGTAATTCTGGTTATCTCTTTACAGAAGAACATTATAATAATACCTTTAAAAACAACAGATATGAAATAAATGAACTAATAGATAATTTACAGACAAAAAATTACGAGTTTGAAACCATTATCTCTATAGTTACTAATAATGAGATAAAAAAATTTTCTGATATAAACAAGATATACGAAAATATAGAGCAGAGTAAAACTGCATTAGAATCTATTAAAACAAATGAAAATGCCTCGCAGATCGCTATGGAAAATATTAAGGTGGCTACGAATACCATTGGTGTAATAAAAAAAGCAGAGGGATTTGCAACTATAGCAGAAAAAAGTCATAAAAAGGCTCAAAAATATGAGTGGGTTATTTTTATATTTGCATTATTGTTGATGGGGCTAGTAGTACTAGCTTTTATAAAAATTGATAGCATATTTTTTTCTCGTTTAATCTTTTTAGTTCCTCTATTTACAGTTTCACTTATTTATCTCATTATATTAGAAAAAAGATACAGAATCAGGGCTTTTAAATACAAGGATCTGGAGGTTTCTATTTTATCTTTGTCGGCATATCTAGGAGATATTAGCGATAAACCTATGGAAGAATTGTCTGCTAAAGATACTTTTAAATTAAAGATGGCAGAATTTTATTATAAGCAGGTTTACGACGAGACTAAAATAAAGGAAAAAAATATTACGGAGCTTGTGACGAGTACCATAAAGAGTGCTAAAGGGACGACCTAGGCGATAAATCGTCATAGCCATAATCTAGAATTTCATACTTGATTGTTAAACTATAAGTTGATACAGTAGAAATAAATAAAACTAAATTTTGGGAGTTTCGTTATGGAAGATAATCTATTAAACAGTATTCTGGAGCTTTTCAAAAGTAAAAAACTAGAACAATATTACAACGGGGAAGGTCTTCTAACTAATAAGATAGAAGAGGATGCCCTTAAACTAGATTCTACATTACTAGAAGTTCTACTAGAAGACGAGGACACACAGAAGGCATTTTTTGCTACGGTAGGAGATATTAAAGTTTTCGATAAAATAAAATTTCAGTTATACATAAACAGTAAAGAATTTTTAAAAGATAGTTTTACTAAATACAAACAAAACATAGGATTAACAGACGAATATGGTAAGGGGCTGAAACAAAATAATAATGTAGTTCTAAACTGGCCGTACAAAGATTGTATTTTGGAAGGCGGGCAAGATAAGGAAGACAAAAGCAGGAAAGAAGTTTTCTATAATGAAGTGTTGGCTCCCGAATATATAAATATACTTACAGACAAAAAGGCCTTTCATAATGCCGTTAGAGTTAAAGGCGAGGGCGACAAAGAAGAGCCTGTTACAGACTTTAATAGAAATGAGGACGGAACTATTACAGATAATTTAATGCTAAAGGGAAATAATCTACTAGTTCTACATAGCCTCAAATCTCAATTTGCCGGCAAGATAAAACTAATTTATATTGATCCCCCTTATAATACTGGAAACGACGGCTTCAAATATAACGATAGATTTAATCATTCTAGCTGGCTTACCTTTATGAAAAATAGACTTGAAGTTGCTAGAGAACTTCTAGCCGACGACGGTGTTATCTTCGTTCAATGCGACGACAACGAACAGGCCTATCTAAAAGTCCTTATGGACGAAGTCTTTGGAAGGGCGAATTTTGTTATTAATTTAGTCTGGGAAAATAAGGAAGGCGGTGGGAAGTCCGATAGTATAACTTTTAGAAGAAAGCACGAATATATAATTACATATGCAAAAATAATAGATAACATAGAAATATATGGAAGAGATGTTGAGGACGTCGAAAGGTATAGATTATCTGATATACATGAAGAGTATCGTGGAAAATATCAATTAATTAAACTAGATAGTGCGAGTCTAGGATATATAAAATCATTGGACTACTATATATTATCTCCAGAGAATACTCGTATATTTCCTAACAAAGATGACAACAAAATTAGTCGTTGGAGGTGGAATAAAAAGAAATTCGAATGGGGGGTAAAAAATGACTTTGTCGTAATAAAAAAAGATAGAGACGATAATTGGGCTGTCTACACTAAACAATATCTAAATTGTGATAACAATGCAAATATTAAGAGAAGGACACTACAGCCAATAGGTGTAATTTCTAAATTTTCAAACACTCAATCTAATATACATATGAAATCTTTGTTCGGAACTGCTAAGTTTTCTTATTCAAAGCCAGAGCAATTAATTGAATTTTATTTACAAATATCAACAAAGCCGGGGGATATAGTTCTAGATTTTTTCGCAGGGAGTGGGACTACGGCGGGGGTAGCTCACAAGATGGAGCGACAATGGATCACTATAGAACAGATGGACTATATTCAGGACATCACAAAAGCTAGGCTGAAAAAAGTCGTAGATGGCGAACAGGGAGGTATCTCTAAAGCTATAGACTGGAAAGGGGGCGGAGAATTCGTCTATATGGAAATGATAGAGAAAAATAATCGTTATTTTAATGAAATTATACAGTCGGAATCAGACGAAACTTTAAAAATACTATACAAACAAATTAAAGAAGAAACTTTCTTTAGATATGATATAGACCTAAAGGGACTAGATGCTCTAATGGACGACTCCATTTCCTTAAAACATAAAAAGGAAGCCCTCACTCAATGCCTAGATAAAAATCACCTCTATTTGAACTACTCTAGCATCGACGACCGAAACTTTAATAAAGACGAAACCGTCTCTAACCTCAATAAAAAATTCTACAAGGAGGTGTAGGGTGGATAACAGAGAAAGACTTATAAAGACTATACAGAAAAAATTTTTTAGTAGGTTTGATATTTTTTACGACCTAAACGACAGTGTATGGTTCGAGTTTGTAGATAAAGTTAGTGGTTATAGTCCTATATATGATTTTACGGATTACATTACACCGTATCTTATAAAGGGTATAGTAGATAAAATTGATACCACTACTCTCAAAGGCATAGTTAAACACATAGCTAACATTTGGGCTATAATAGACACATCTAGGTATAAAAACAAAGATTCATATTCAGGTAAAGATCAGATAATTTTTTATAAAGAAAATCTAAACGAACAAGACGACATAATAACAGAATTTAAAAAAATAAAAAGTTTATTGGAAAAATATAAATCTATTCTCGGAGAAAAGGATGAAGATCTGAAAGAAGAACATATGATAGAAACGAAATCATTCGCAGAATCATTCCTCGAGTCTAAAAACAGTTATAATAGAAATATATGGATTATGTACATAGTACTACTTTTAACCTTAATAGCTATTGTGGGATTATATTTAATTGGGACTAAAACTTTCAACAATTTAGATTTTATTAGTACAATAATATCACGGTTATTATTTTCTGCTCCGCTTATTTTCTTTGCATTTATTATAACGAAAAATCTATTTAACTTTCAATCTATGTATGAAGCATACAACCATAAACAAAGGGTCGCAGAAGCTTTTTTAATTTTAGATCTAAAAATGGATAAAGAAAAAGAATGGCTTCTTAAAAAAACATTTCACGGGGGAAGCATCGAGCAAGGTCGCCTAGAACAAATTAACAAAGAGAAAGATCTATTATCTGGGACTCTTATGTCGGTAGTTCAAGAAAATCCTACACATTTTTTAACAAAAGATAAATCTATGAAGAAATACCTAAAAGAACTAAAAGAAATTAAAGACCTGTTTATGGCTCCTAATATTATAGAAAGCAATCGAGTAGATAAAGGTAAATAATGAATGATAATTTTATTATCTTTGTAGATGAATCAGGAGATCATAGCCTGTCTAAAATAAATCCTGAATTCCCTATATTCAATCTAGTTTTTGTAGTATTCGAACAGAATCATTACTGTAATGTCGTTCTGCCAAAATTTAATCTACTTAAGTTAAAATACTTTAATAGTACTAATGTAATATTTCACGAAAGAGAAATTAGAAAATCACTAAATAACTTTACAATACTAAAAAATTCCGTAGTAAGAAATAATTTTATAAATGATGTAGATACATTTTTAAAAAATATATCTTTCGAAATCATTACAATTAATTTTTTAAAAGAAAAAAATGCTAGGGAAGAAGTTAATATATACTCAAAATGTATGGAGGTAGCTCTTCCTATTATTCAAAAATTTTTAGAAAAAAACTCTAGTTTAGAAAACAAAACTTTAATTACTTTTGAAGGGAGGGGGAAACAAGAAGATAGATCTCTAGAATTAGAATTCTTGAGGGAAACAAAGGACTATCAATATAACAACCTAAATATAGACATCATAACTAAACAGTCAAATTCTACCGGGCTACAGATCGCAGACTTAATAGCTAGACCTATCGCAAATGAAATATTAAACTCGAAAAAAATAAACGATATTAAAGACTCTAATTGTGTAGGTTTCGGAATCGACAAAATAACAATAAATGAAATGTTTCCTAAACCTTGCCACAATAGAGCTTTTGGATGTATAAAACCTAATATATATACTTTGCAAGTAATAATAAAACATGAAGTAATAAATAATATGAAGGAAGATCTAAATTTTAATATAAAGCGAAAAAGGGCGGTTACACCACCCTAAAGACGCCGATTGAGCATTCCCAATCCATTTATAATATATTATATACTATAAAAATTAAGAATGCAAGAAAAATAAAAAAAAGGGGACTTGACAAAGTCTAAAGATTAAATAAATAAAGGTAAATAATGAATGATAATTTAGTATATTCTTTAAATGTCCTAGCAGGAGAAGATATTTTTAACCCTAGTGAAATTCCTGACTATATTACAAATAATGTCGCTCATAAACTGCGGGACTATCAAACCGAAGCCCTAGCTAGATTTCGTTTCTATATCGACGATGATGGATACAAGAACAAAAAGAAGCCGATACATCTGCTGTTTCATATGGCTACGGGGTCAGGGAAGACTATCGTTATGGCTGGCTGTATTCTAGAACTATATAAAAAGGGGCATAGAAATTTCCTGTTCTTTGTTAACTCCGACAATATAATTGACAAAACTAAACATAATCTTCTATATCAAAATTCTAATAAATATCTGTTCAATAAAGATAAAATTATTATAGATAATAAGGCCGTTGCCGTAAAAGTCGTAGAAAATTTTAACGAAGCCGATGACGATTCTATCAATATATGTTTCAATACTATTCAAAAACTGCACGGAAACCTTATCAACACAGGCGAAAATGGAATTTCTACCGAAACTTTTAAGGATACGAAAGTTGCTATAATATCCGACGAAGCCCATCACATCAATAGTATGACTAAAAAAGAATCCAAGGATGAACAAAACTGGGAGAACTCCGTTCTAGGTATTCTAAATGCGAATAATGACAATGTTATGCTAGAGTTTACCGCGACTATGGGTATGAAAAACGAGGCTATAGCAAAAAAATACAACGATAAAGTTATATACGACTACACTTTCTTGAAATTTAATATAGACAAATATTCTAAAAATGTTTTTACTCTCGCCTCAACTTTCGATAATAACTATAAAATTTTACAGGCGATCGTTCTATCTCAATATAGACTAAAACTAGCAGTGCATCATAAGGTAAACCCGCTGGTTAAACCTGTCATTCTTGTGAAATCTAAATTTATTAAAGATAGCACAAATGACTACAAAGAATTTTACGAGTTCTTGGAAAGACTAAAAGAAACAGATCTAGATAAAATTGAAAATGGCTCCGAGTCTAAAGAAATAAAATCTGCCTTTGAATTCTTCAAAAAAAATAAAATCACTAATGAAAATCTAGTCCTAGAGCTAAAGCAAGCCTTTAAAGTCGAAAATAGTGTTATCACGGACTCAACAAAATCTACTCTTAATGCAAAGGTTCTACTCAATACACTAGAAGATGAAAAGAACAAAATTAGAATCATATTCGTCGTTAATCAACTTAATGAAGGATGGGATGCTATCAATCTATATGACATCGTAAGGCTATATAATACTAAAGATAAAGGTAATGATGCTACTGTATCCGAGGCTCAACTAATAGGAAGGGGGGCTAGATACTGCCCCTTTACTACCAAAGACTCAGACGAAGATAAGTATAAACGAAAATTTGATGCCGATGCTAATAACGAACTTTCTATCCTTGAAGAATTCTACTTTCACTGCGATGATAATAGCAAATATATATCAGAGCTAAAGGCAGAACTAAAAACGCAAGGTATCATAGAAGAAGAAGTCCCCAACCTAGTTAGTATTGAGCTGAAAGAGAGTTTTAAAGAATCTGACTTCTATGAAAAAGGTTGTATTTTTCTAAATAAACAAGAACCTACTGATAAAGCAAAAAACTTTAAAGAAGTCAAAAAACTTATAAAAAGTCAAGCATTTAAATACAATTCTACTATAGAAGATGGTAGGTCTAATAGTAAAAATAATCTATTAAAGGGTGATATTCTAAATGAAAACTCCAGTACAAAAAGAACAGAAACTTTAGATAAAGATGATTTTAGTAAACAGATTATTCAAACTGCTTTTGATAGAAATCCATACTTTAATTTTGATAAAATGAAAAAATACTGTGGGGGAAAAGTTGAGTCTATGAAGGACTTTATAGATCAAGTTATGGAGAATGTAAAAGTTGAGGTTAGATATCAAGGAAACAAAGATACATTATTAACCCCGCGAGTGAAACTAGATATATTTTCTAATGTCCTAGGGGAAATCTCGAAAATTATGGAGAAGAATAACATAGAAAAGAGGGGGACGAGGGAATTCTCACATAAGAAAATATTAGAAATATTTATAGATAAAAAATTCAAGAGTAGTGGTACTGAAAAAGATATGAGGGGGCATAAGTGGTTCGCCTATGACAAAAATTACGGTACGAGTTTAGAAAATGATTTTATAAAATATATTATAGAAAAAAAAGAAGAGATAGAAGACAAATATGCAGAGTTTTATCTATTAAGAAGTGAACGGTTTTTTAGGCTGTACGACTTCGAACAAGGTCGAGGATTTGAGCCTGACTTTGTTATGTTTTTTAAGAAAAATGGAAGTGAAGAATTTTCTAACCTACAAGTGTTTATAGAGCCTAAAGGTGGTCATCTATTAGAACATGATAAATGGAAATCTAAATTTTTAGAGAGCATAAATAAAAATGTAGAATTTGGTGACGATCTATTTAATGATTCTAAAGATTTTAAAATAATAGGTCTCCCATTTTATGTTGACAATAAAGAACTACTGATCGACGAAAAGAAGTTTACAGAACGAAAATTTAAAGAGGCTTTTAAAGAACAAATATTTAACAACGACTAATCTTCTACTTTATTATCTCCTTGAAAAAATTAAAGAATAATCTACTATTTATAAATCTTCTTATCTTCTACTAAAGGATTCTAATGACAAATGTGAAAAATAACAGTTTAAATCTTTTTGATTATGCGACAAGTGAACTTTCTCAAGATGCTTTTTTGTGCTGGCTACTAGCCCATCATCCTATATGTCAAAACGAAGATAGTGAAATAAAAGATAAAGATATTTCTCAATGTGCAGAAAATTTATTAAATGAACTACTAGGAAAACATTCAACAGAACTAGGAAAAATAACAGAACTAGAAATAAAAAGGCAATATAAAAAGATTGATATATTAGTGATAATCAATAAAAAATATGGACTAATCATAGAAGATAAAACCGATACATCTGAACACGGAAACCAATTGGGTAAATACTTTAAGGTTGTAGAGGAAAAGGGATTAATCCCTCTAGGAATATATTTTAAAACTGGTGATGAACTAAAAAGAGATGAAATAAAAAGAGATAAAATAAAAAGAGATGAAATAAAAAGAGATGAAATAAAAAATAAGAGTGATGAAGATATAGAATATACATATAAAACATTTTATAGAGATGAGTTATTAGAGGTATTAAAAAAACACAAAACAAAAAATGATATCTTTACTTCATTCTATAATAGGCTAGACAAATTTGAAGAAGATTATAAATCATACGAAAACAACAAAGTTGCCGATTGGTCTAGTAGAGCATGGTCAGGATTTTTTCATAATAAACTATATAAAAATGATAGACAAAATTTTGATAAATTCTGGTATGGATATGTTCCAAATCGAAGTGGCGGTTTTCTATGCTTCGCATGGGAGTTTAGATACATAGACAAAATAAAAGTATATTTTCAATTTGAAATAAGAAAAGTAGGTAATACGATGAATCCTATTTTAGTAGTTAAAACATCTTGTGAAAATAAACCGCTACCAGATGTAGCCCTCAATAAAATAGATGAATATATAGGTAAAGACTTGTGGAAGAAATTTAAGAGGCGGAGAAGTGATGGAAAAACATCTTCTAGGCTAATCTATATTTTAGAAGATCTTAATAATATGGAATATGGCGAGCTTATAGAATCTATTGAGAAAGCAACAAAATCTTTTGATTTAAAATAGAAAGTATTTTGTTCTGTGTTTTTAGGATTTTTACTCTAGTATTACTATTGTTTTATATTTAAGATTGAGAAGGATATTCACATAATATAAAAAATCCATTTCTTTCAACTGGTTCTCCCAAATTTTTGCCTTCTCTATATTTTTCTGCAAAAGGTTTATGGGAACATGAAATAGTTATCTTATCGTTATCGATCTCGAACATAAAATTTCCTCCTTGATTGTTCGTAAACATATCTACTCTAGAGGAGTCTCTATATTTATTGTAATTGATACAAGCGGAGGGGGCGTTTCCTATCATCGTTATTCCAGGGTTTACTATCTCTAGAAATGAAAAGCCTCTACCAGAATCCCTCCCATGATGAGGAGCTATAAATAAATCTATATTTGAAATATCATTCTTATGTTTTTTAATTAAATGTTCCCAAGTCTTATCATCACTATCACCACAAAATAATATCTTAAAATTACCTGTCTTATATAAGATAACTCCAGAACAATCATTCCAGTCTCCAATTATATCAGCCTTTTGTATTAAATCTTTGGTTGGAGACAAAATCTTTAATCCGTCTTCTATTATAAAGCTTTTTTTAACGTCATCTTGTAAAGAGTGAGCTTTTTTTAATAGTTCTTTATAACAGTCCCAATCTTTTTTGTCTGTGTCAGAAATTTTTTCATCTGTTTTCTTTGTTTTATATCCCCAAAAATTATCAATCCCGATACATTCTTTTAATGCCTTTATTCCTTTTAAATGGTCCATATCTGGATGAGTTAAAAAAAATCTAAATATGGCTTCGTCTTTATAATACTTTTTTAAAAAATCGATAGGATTTATAGGATGTTTTTTCTCTCCGAAGTTTCCTCTCGTAGATGCTGTGACTGTTTCCGATAACTGGATAGAATCTTTTAAAGACTTCCCGTTGTTAATATCAATCATCGTTAGTCTACCAGAATAATGTTGTATTATTGAGCTATCTCCATTACCTACATTTAGAAAATATATTTTTGACATTTTTTATCCTTTTAGTTTATATCTATTATTTTTACTATTTTAATAGCATGTTTTCTTATAGAAAAAGTAAACAAGATTATAAATGCTAAGAATATCAGTGACATTGAAAACATTCCTTTAAACATTGTTACTAAAAACAGAATGATAAACAGAGTATTTATATTTCTTGAAAAACCATATTCCCTTGAGAGAAGTTCTAATCTTGGATTTGTATTTAAAGCTTTGTTAAATAGAGTATGATCTCTCCACGGAATTATTTTAATAGATTTGAAACAATTTTCTAGAACTAGAGAACCTAATCTACTAATAACAGTACCGATAAAATAAGAGAAAGAGAGATAAATGATATTTAAATTTACTCCAGAAAATTGGTCTAATCGGTTCAAATCTACTTTTATATTTATAAGACTAAGACCTATTATAAATAATATTCCTATGAAAATTTTATTTACTACTTCATAAAACGGTATTCCTGTTTTCATATAGTCCTCCACTTTCCTTTATTTACTGCAACAACTTATAGTGTCGTTACTATGATTGGTGGGGGCAGGGGGATTCGAACCCTCGACCTGCTGATTAAGAGTCAGTTGCTCTACCACTGAGCTATGCCCCCATAATTTACTTACCTATATATAGACCGTTTATAAATAATTTTCAATACTAGACGACTACTTATTTTGATCTTCTATTTCAATAGATCTATTCTACTTTAAAATTTATATATGATTCGAATTCCTATCTCTGACATCTTCCGATCGGACTCTAATAGTTTGTTTCCGCCGACTACAGTCGAAATATTACTGTTAGCAATGTCGAAGACATAACAAATTTCACTTCCGCTCAACGTTCCGTCTTGATTCGTACCTGTGACCGTATCACATATTATAGTAGCACCAGCATCTTGATACCATGTGCCTTTATCAAGTGTAGGATTAAGTGTACCCGGCCCTCCTATGTCCGTCTGTATGGTAGTAGCATATCCAGATGTTTGTGCCATACCTAGGTACGAGTATTTCATAAAGAAGGATAACTCTACTCTATCGTTTATATTAGTTCTCAAACCGAACTCACCCATATAAGCTAAATTAATATTACTATCTCCTCCGTATATTGTATGAAAATCTATTATATTATGAGCCCCCGTTTGATCTATAGCAGTTGGGTCTTTAATAATATTATTCCAACCTATTTCATCTAAATATTTTATCTCGCTAATCTCGTTTCGTGCAAAACCTAATCCTGCTCCTATATACGGAGCGAATGCTCCTATTTTTCCCCACGAATAGGACAGATCGTAGTAAAGGTTTGCCAGTAAAATGTTACTATCTAGCTCTCCCCCGAAAGCTTCTATAGGGAATGTTGCATCGCCGTCTTGACTCAAAATGTCATTTTTATGATATATTCCTGAAACAGTTACAAAAGAGATATCAGCTCTATAGAGAGGGGTTAGTTCTCCTCCAAAATAAAGAGTTACGGGAGTTATCATAGGTTCTCTTTCTAGGACATTGATGGTGTTAGGTCGTAGATAGGTAAGATCTATATTATTCGATTCTAAACCTGTCGAGATATTCATTATGGAACTTAAAGATATACCGCTATATAGTACTGTGTCTTTGTAGCTTTCGTTAAAGCTCCAATGTTTCTCTCCGTATCTATGTTCGGCTGTAGAATTGTTGTTTTGAGAACTGTTATTATCTGTAGTCTTTTGTGGGGGGGGATTGTTCAATGTCCCGTAATCTTGAGGATAAATTATTCTCTGATTCGAAGGAGTACCGTAGCTATAACTATTAGCAAATGCTAATGACGACACTACAATAGATGTAAAAAAGACTAATAGATTTACTCTCGTCATTATAATTCCCTTATATTTATATAATTCTAGCATTTTCTATATATTAAAATCAAGTGTTTTTATGACTATAACTATGTCTCATATATAACAATATGACAATAAGAAAAACTATACCTAACGATAGTAGCTGACCCATTGATAGTCCTAGAAATATGAAACCTAATTGGATGTCAGGTTCCCTGAAAAATTCTACTATAAAGCGGAAGAGACCGTAGAAAAATAAAAAGAATAAAGATAAAATTCCTACACGGGAAGAATAATTTTTAATAGCCAATTTAAAGGTGAAAAACATTATAATTCCTAATAGTATTCCTTCTAGACCCGCTTGATATAATTGACTGGGATGTCTAGCGACCGTGTCCCCAGGAAAAACTATTCCTAACGGGCTAGTTGTAGTTCTGCCGACCAGTTCTATATTTATAAAATTCGATACTCTGCCGAAAAAAATTCCTATAGGAGCAACTAGACACAACATATCTGTCAAACTCAAGAACAGTACTCTGTTTCTACGAGCGAAGATTATCATACCTATTATTAAACCTATTATGCCCCCGTGAAAAGACATTCCTCCTTCCCACAATTTTAAGATAGCAATTGGATTAGATAAATATTCTGATAGATTATAAAATAGGACATATCCTAGTCGCCCTCCCAAAATAACTCCTAGAACTACAAAGGTTAAAAAGTTGTCTAAAAATGATTTTTTATGTTCTGTAGGGTTGTCGACGGTGTCTAGTTGCCACTTGATAAAGGGGGTATATAAGTACTTTGACCATATTATAAAACTCAACACAAATGTCAATAAATAGCCGATACCGTACCAATATATATTTATAGGTCCTAGCGAAAATGCAATAGGAGAAATCCAGTTAGAAGATTCTATCATATTATAGTATGAAAAATTCTGTAAAAAGATTCAAGCTAAAAATTTATTCTATTGACTTTAGAGTATAAATCTGTAATAATAAAATATCACTATGACTGATAAAGGAGATTTATATGGTCGAAATTTTAATTGCGAAAAAAATAGACGGAATGCAACTTTATTTCAAAACTATATTCGTCAATATGTTTATAGGGCTACTCATTTCTGCTCTCTCCGCTTTTCTAGTCGTCTCTACAGGGTTAGTTCATCTCTTTCTTACACCTACAGGGTTAAGCCCTCTAGCATGGATGATGTGGATAGGATTATTTGTATTTGTTATCGTCTTTCAAGTTAAAATATTAAAAATGCCATCTAGAAAAGCTAGAATGTTGTTTTTTGTATATTCTGCTTTAACTGGTGCTAGTCTATCTTTGCTAGGTATAGCTTTTAGTCTAAATATGATTTTTCAAGCCTTTATCGTAACTTCTCTGATGTTCGGAGGAATGGCTATGTGGGGCTTTAGAACTAAAAAGAACCTTCAACCTCTAGGTATGGCTCTCTTTATGGGTATGATTGGACTTGTTATTGTAAGTGTGCTTCAAATATTCTTTCATAACCCTCTAATATACCTAATCGTTAATCTTGCCGGTGTCGTAATATTCTCTCTATTTACAGCTTACGATATGCAGGCTCTTAAAAATATATATAACCAACTTGTTGTATCTGATAGCGATCACGAACTAATTAGTAGAGCCGGAATTATGGGTTCTCTAACTTTATATATGTCTTTTATCAATCTGTTTATTTATATGCTACGGCTTATGAGCTCGCTAGGTAATAGATAATCAAAAAAAACAAAAGGACCCTTCATATGTCAGATACACCTAAATTAAATAATGCCCCTTATTACATCAAAGAAGATGTCTGTATCGGGTGCGGAACTTGCGAAAGTGTCTGCCCTAATAGTGCTGTAAGTATCAATGCTGATAGCGGTAGCGGTGCTTATAAGATAGATGCCGATAAATGTAAGGACTGCGATGCTTGTGTCGAACAATGTCCTGTAACTGCAATCTGGGAACTAGAAAGTAATAAAACGGAATAATACCAATAGAAGGACTATTATATGGCAAAAAAAACGACTATCGTCGTAAAATTAGAAAATAAAGATACCGGCGAATATTACACTATTCGTAAAAATCCTAAGTCTGAAGCTACTAAAGGGAAAATGTCTTTTCGTAAATATGATAAAAAATTAAGAAAACATGCTATCTTTACAGAAGCAAAAATGCCTAATTAAAAAAAACTAGAGGAGAGTTTATGAAATTATTTAATTCTATCGCTTCGATATCTATCGTGGGAATTATGATTCTATCATCTAACGTTTATGGTGTATCTTGTGCTAATAAACCGGAAAAACCATCACATTGTAATTCTGCACAGGCTTCTTGTCTATGTAATGCTTCTACTTGTGAGTGGGTATTTACTGATTGCTAATTGTCGATTAAAAAAAGAGATTTCTCTTTTTAAAAGTTTATATCAATTTCTCGAATTCTTTAATATATCTTTTTAACTGTACGATGGCAGATTTGTGAACAGATTCTCCTGTTAGATCTACTCCTGCTGTTTTTAATGAGGCTAGAGGAAATTTACTACCGCCACTAGACAACAGTCTTTTGTATTTTTTTAGTCCGCTAGGTGTCTTGATGTCTTCGGCGAGTTTCCAAGCAGAGATTACTCCAGTAGAATATTTATAGCAATAAAACGGTTCATAAAAATGGGGGATACTCATCCAATCAAGTTCGGTATATTTTGAAGGTTTTATAGAGGGATGATACTTTTTAAATAACTTTAGCCAGATACCGGAGAAATATTCTACACTCGGAGTTTTATCTTCTTCTAATCCTGTAAAGATATCCTTCTCAAAATCGGCACACATCGTAGTACCTATATATGAAGAGCCGAAACTTTTGATAAGTGATTCTAGTATATATGCTTTTAGTTTTGGACGATGTTCTAACAAATAATCGTAGACTAATTTTTCGCTTACTTTACTAACGACTTCTGCTTCTAATATAGTATACTGGTGATTAGAGAAATTATTATTTTTACTAGAATAATATGTATGCATAGCATGACCGGCTTCGTGTGCTAATGTTAAAACATCTGACAGATAGCCTTGATAATTTATAAAGATGAAGGGAGTGCTGGTATATGAGGCAGTGTGAAACCCCCCGCTAGATTTATTCTTTCTAGGATATTTATCTACCCAACCGTTTAGTAGACCTTCTTTTAGAACCTTTACATAGTCGTCGCCTAACACCTTCGATGCCTCTAGAATTATTTCTACCGCAGAGTCATAAGAATACGACGGAGAGTCAAATTTGTTCTGTAAAAAAATACCTTTGTCCCAAGGACTATATTCTTTTATTTTTAACTTTTTGCGATATAAAATGTCTAATTTATTGAATATAGGAATCGCTTTCTGTCGAACAGATTTTATCAAATTATCGTATACCTTTATAGAGACATCATCGTGATATAAGGATCTCTTTAGGACTCCGTCATAGTTTGTTAATGAACTCATTTCAATCTGTATTTCACAGTTTCTAGCGAAAATAGAGGCTATTATATTTTTGTTATCTTCGAATAACTTAAAATAACTATTGTGAGCTTTTTCTCTTACTTTTCTATTTTTATTTTTACTCAAAGCTTCGATAGAGGTGTGGTTGACTTCTACCTTTTTTCTACCGACCCTAATTTTAGAAAATTTGAACCCTACCGTCGTAAGCTCATTATATATGTCTTCGTAGCCTTGTAAACTTTTACTCAACTTTGAGACGACTAGAGCATCTGACTCTTTTAAAGAATGACTCTTATATCTTTTTAAATTAGTTAGAACGATCTTATAGTCTACTAAAATTTTGTCATTTATTATTTTATCTAGATAATCATCTTCGAGGCTATAGAATTCGTCGTCGAAAAAAGCCGTCGATATAGAAAACTCTTTTTCAACTGCAATCAACTCATTTTGAAGAGTCTTCATCTTGATGTCTGCGACATTAGACTGCAAAGATATCCCGGTATATATACTTAACTTTTCAAAGATCCTGTCAAAGTACTCTCCTAATTTTAAAAAGGCATAGACAGTTTTAGCTCCTCTATGTAATTTACCTTTATATGATTCTATTTCTTTAAAAGCATCCGCTTTTTGTAGTATAGCTAAATCTGTGTATGCTGACTCGACTTCTTTATATAGGCTAGACAGATCCCATATGTCGCTAGATTTTTTCTGTATAATTTTAACTTTATTCATATATAATTCCTATCTTATAGGATAAAATGGTGCCGGCAGAGTGACTCGAACTCCCGACCTACTGATTACAAATCAGTTGCTCTACCAACTGAGCTATACCGGCTAACATTAAGACTAGTATAATTACTTTAACATAGATTTCAAGTTTTTTATTTTATTCTTTGATTTATTACTGCAATCGTTATATACTAGGATTATTATGAAATTTAACAGTATTTTTTTTGGCATACTTGTGTTCACCTCGGTCATCACTTTTAGTTCACAGATTTTCTCGGTTCCTTTTCCCGATTCTGTAAAAACCGAACGGTATAGTATCCCGACATATGTAGTTCCGTTTCCTTCACTGGTATCGGTTAGGCAGATGACTGAAGATGAACTATTTAGAAATATGAAAAAGCATTCTACAAATCGAGAAGATAAATCGCAAGTTTATGACTACAAATAGAAAGAGGATCTCCATACTGAACTTGATGTTAGGAAAGTTTAAAGCCGGCACGGAGAACGGAGCTTTAGAATTACATAAGCAACTTCGAAAGTTAAATTATGACTCTAGTATTGTGGGGGTAAAAGATTCTTGGTTAGAAAGACAATGTGTCAAAAAAAGCTTTTTTATATCTCATATCGGTTCTATTTTTAATCCTATATGCTATTTTCAGATGTCCTATATTTTTAGAAAAGTCCGACCAGATATAATAATTTTACACGGTGGGAAGGGCATAACATTTTATAGACATTTTCAAAAGTTACTACCCAAATATAGACGGGCGAAGACAGTACAAATTTTACATCTGACAAAATTATATAAAGGATTTACACCGGATTTCTTGTTTACACTAAATAAGTCGCAAGATGACTACCTAGATAATCACAATTTTGCAAAAAGTAGCAGATTTTATCTACCTTTAACTACAGGACAAATTGTAGGTCGACATAACTCGAAGAGGCGGACAGTATTTACCTGTGGAATAGCTAGTAGAATATCGTCGGGAAAAGGACTAGAAAAAATTATCGATGTATGGGCAAATTTGCTATTATTATACAGAGATGACGAAAAGAAAATGCCAAAGTTGATAATTGCGGGGGAGGGGCCTATTAAAGATAAACTTGTTATATCGGTAAAAAATTTAGGATTACAGAAGTTTATAGACTTTTCCGATTGGATAAAGTCTTCTACAGATTTTACATTTTTTTTCGATAAAATAGATTTGTTCATCAATCCCTCCGCAGAGGAAACTTTTGGACTTGCTAATTTAGATGCAATACAAAACGGCACTCCTGTTTTAGCTATGAAGACGGGATTTTTTAAAGATTATTTTAGTAATTCGTCTTTAGATGTAGACACAACTAGCCTAGAGTTTGCAAAATGTATAATGCTCTTACAGAAGAACAAAAGGCTTTGCTCTGATATGCAGAAAGGGCAATACAATACTGTTCGAGATAACTTAACTGAACGGCATTTTCAGGAGAGGTTAGTAAAATATATTGACAAGATTATCTCTATATGAATAGACGATAAAGGTTAATATTCCTAATAATAGAAAAGGAGCATACGGTATCGTCGTCCCTAGATATGACTTGATATTATCTTTTCTAGGGGTAAACAGAAAATATAGAAGAACGAAAAATAGACTTGCTATCACAGAAAAGCTTAAACCTGTTAACCCTACCCAGGCACCTGTCCCTGCTAATAACTTTACATCGCCACCTCCGAAACTGCCCTGTTTATATCTAAATCTTAAAGTAGACAATATTACTATAGGTAAAATATATCCTACACTGGCACCTAACAATGCTTCAGAACGGTCAATATCGTGCCATAAAATAGGAGATGCTATTATCCCGGATATAAGAAATGGTATACTTAATAGATCTGGGATTATCCGCTCCTTTATATCTACCCAGGCTATACTAAAGGCTAAAAATATAAAGACCAAAGATACCACATAACCTAGAGGACCAGCTTGAGTAATATACCCGAGGAGAAAAACTAGTGTCGATCCGGCGAAAAAGATTACTATTCTATCTCGTAATTGTGCCGTAGTCTTAGACTTTAGGGTTAAAACATCTTCCCATAAACAGGGGTAGTGGTCTGTAATTCTATATACTATTATCGGTAATATATACATCAATAATATTGTAGCTATAATTATATTTATCATCGAGACCTCTAAATTTGTATTGACTATATACTAAATAATAACTATACTATAAGCAACACTTTTTTATAAGGAATAGTATGAAGAGTAAGACTACTAACAATTTGGGTAAAAAAATTACTGGTGATATCATGAAAATAGGGAAGCTATTGTCTAGAAAAAAGAAAGCTGAGACTCAAAAAAAGTCTCCGGTAATCGGTAAAACGGCTGTAAAAACTCCCACAATATCAAAGGTTATTCCGAAGAAAAAGATTGTTAATAAAACGGTCCCTAAAGTCGTTGTTAAAAGTAAAAAGAAGTCTGAAGTTGTAGAGGAAGTTAAACAGGCAAATAAGAAACCTGTTAAAAAAATCCAAACGAAAACTATAATAAAAGAAGACCCTATTAAAAAAACACCTATTGTCATAAAGGAAGAAGAGTTATCTACGAATGAAGTTCCCGAGGAGGGACAACACAATATATCTACGATAGATAATAACGGGAAATTAGGTTTTCTTATAGAAGAGCTAGATGCTAATATGTGTCACTGGCCTATGGGAAAAAGAGACGATAATCTGTTATATTTTTGTGGAAGAAAAGTTAAAGAGGGAATTAAATATTGTCAATTTCATAGTGAGAAATCCTACGAAGTGTCGAAGGCAAAAAAATAATAGAGGCAATAAATGAATCTTATTTCGACTGAAAAATTTGAGAACTCTTGGACAACTAGGACATTCAAATACGAGAACATAGAGATCACGGGGTATTTTGACGAAGAAAAATTATTATCGTTCGTTATAGATAATAGTTACGAAGACATCTTGCCGATTATAAATCTATTTATAGATCCGTTAAAAGGAGAGACTAATACTGTTTCACCAGAGACTAAATGGGATACTATTATAATTGAAAAATACAAACTGAATCTAGAAAATATTCGGCCAAAAAATAAAAACCTATATAAGAAGTTAGATATTTTCTATGAGGGATTAGACTTTTACCAGAAACTTTTTACGACTGCCGAGAAAGACAACGATATTGATAATCTACAACCTATATTGGGGAAGATAAAAAAGTTGAGAATATTCTATGCATATGATCAATTTAAGGTTCGTCTATTAGACGGCCTAGAACATAAAGAGAAGGCGAACAGTACTCTAGAAAATATTAGATCTTCTATCAAAACATTGACTGAGAAATTAGAAGAACTAGAGGGACGGAAGAAGAAATTGACTGAAAAATTCGAGAAAAGTCCGAATAAAAAGACCAGATTATCTATTGAAAGTGTCTCTAGAAGATTGAAGAAGTATGGTGACCAACAGTCTAAACTTGTTAAAAGAGAACAGAGAGCAGAACGGAATATCCTTCATCATCAGAATAATATCGACGATTTTAAAACAGCTATCATAGAATTAGAAAGACTACTCGAAGGGGATATAAAGAAACCTACTATAGAAGACCCAACTATAAAATCTGAAATTGACCCTACGGTTGAAAGTCCGCGACATATAGAGAATATAAAATCGTCAAATATTAAGGGAGATATTCAACAGATAGTTAAAGATCTAAACACAAATACTAAAAGTGCCGAAGTTCCTGTATACATAGAAGAAGCGGTCTCCTCAAAGAAGGAAATGTCTGCGAAGTCCGACGATAATATTGTAGTAGAAGAGATAGAGCCGTTAGAATTACACTCACTTATCTATAAATCGCCTCCCGAAACCGAAAACGGTACGGTTTTAACTAACGACGAAGCCGTAGACAAGAGTACAGAGGACGACTCCGAAAAAGGATCTATATCTAGAAAAATCGTAGAACAAAAACCGATGGATCTAGTGTGGACACCGCCGAAAAATATTGATGTTGACGACGAAATAGATAGCAAAATCGATATAGTAAAAGATGAAGTCGTCGATAATTCTCCAAGACATAATCCCGAGGACATCGATAACAGTTTCCTAAAGAGTATGTTAACTGGACCTACACAGATTAAATTAAAGTCCGAGTCAACGACTGATGTAAATCACACAAGGAGTATTCCTACAGATGTAGAACACATATCCCATATAAATCAGATTTTGTCTTTCTACTATATTCTAATGCTTACATTGATGATCTCTCTAGGCATCTATATCTATATTATACTATTATTATAGGTCATCTATTTTTTATAATGACAGAATTTTTAGGGGCTTTATTGTTCAACCTAATTAAAGACTCTTCTATGAAGTCGACCGATCTTTTGTCGAACAACTCTACTTTATGATTGAGTCGATTAATTTCTCCTTCATACTTATCTATTAGTTCTGTCTGTTTTATTTGACGATTTAATAGCTTGCCATATTCTATTAAACCGACTTCTAGAAAAAACCACTTCAATAAAATTAAGAGCAAAGCAAATAGTAAAATTATACCTAGAAGGCCACCACGGTTATAGACATATTTAATGCCTCTAAATATTTTTTTAGATAATTGTATCATACCTTATTATATAATAAAAGGGGTAGAACTACAAGTGTATTAACTTGACTTTATCTTAAATTATACACTATAATAGATCTACAACTGAAAAGAAAGGGACACAAATGGACGACAGTAGAAAAGCAGGAGAATTGTTAAAAGAGGCTCGTAAAGGGTCTAAAAAAAATCTAGAGGGAATTTCTCAGACTCTGTTTATAAACAGAGAGACTCTAGAAAAGATAGAAAATTGTGAGTATAAAGATGTTAAAAACGGAACCGTCTATATGTTAGGTTTCGCTAGAAATTTTGCTACAGAAGTCGGACTGGATCCTAATGAAATAACTAGGATGATAAAAAGAGAACTTGGAATTAGTGTAGACAGAAGACTGATGACCCCTAATAAAAGAAGTCTTGAAGGTAAAATTTTAGACGATACTTATCATCTAGAACAGTTCGAAAAAATTACGAATAACAATCCTGTAGCGAATAAGGTTGCCAACTATTCTCAGAAAATTTTGACTTTGATAAAAATGTTTTTTAACTTTTTTAACTTTTTTAATAGAAAATCTATAGGTAAGAATATATTACACTTTTTTAAGATT
>JAERRO010000002.1 GCA_016735395.1 Alphaproteobacteria bacterium
TGCAAAGACAAAAAATCTAACCTCAACACCTCAATATATAAAGATCAACTAGCATTTGGTATCTCGTAGAGATGCAACAAATGCCCCGAAGGGTCAACGAATTACAACTAATAAAAACCATCTCAAAAAAGAAAGGTGAAAAATATTAGAAAGATAAAAGCAAAAAATTAAGTAATAAGAACAAAAAAACGAACATCATTCGCCATTATCTCAAAAGTTGACAACGAAATTTTAAAGAATAGGCTTACAAAAAATTATTCAAGTTTTTCGAACAAATTATCTATTATAGAAAACTTCTCTCCTTTCGGCAATACTGCGAGATCAAAACGATCTGGAATTACATCATCTAATTTTAAATCTGGAGTCATCTTAGATAGTTTATCTGCGGTATCTGGAATAAGCGGTTTCATGGTTCTACGAAACAGATCTATCAGTTGAAAACAGATAAACAGAATAGTTGCAGTTCTTTCACGATCATTTTTCACAATTTTCCACGGTTCATTATCGGTAATAAATTTATTACCTTGTATCCAAAGAGATCTTACATTTTCGGCAGACTTTTTGATATTCAAACTAAACATATTACGGTGATAATCGTCTAAAATTGATTGTATGTTATCAAAAAAAGAGACATCTTCTTGTGTAAATTGACACGGCACAGGAACATTATCATCAAAATATTTTGCTGTAAATTTAGTTACCCTAGAAACAAAATTACCGAGTGTATTATTGAGATCTTTATTGATTGTATCTTTAAAAAGTTCAACTTTAAAATTAAAATCGGCGGTCTCTGGAGAATTTATAATTAGATAATACCTCAACATATCTGACTGATAGAGTTTTATAGCATCTTCGAGATATATACCTACATTATTAGATTTAGAAAATTTTTCCCCTTCAAAGTTCAAAAAATTCAGACCTTTAATTGTATCTACAAGTTTCCAATTTTGATCGGCACCTAGAAGGATAGCCGGAAAAATAATAGAATGAAAAACGATATTATCTTTACCCATAAATTGAGTCCACATTGTAGAATTATTATCTTTAATCCACTCGTTAGGGTCAATATTACGGTCTAAACAGAGTTTTTTTGTCATAGCTAGATATGCGATAGGAGCGTCGAACCAAACATAAAAGACTTTATTTTCAAAATTAGGGAAGGGCACGGGCACCCCCCATTCTAAATCTCTTGTGATACATCGATCTTTTAATTCTACCTTCATCCATTTTTTCACTATACCTGCGGTAGTATTATCCCATCGTTTATTTGCCAACCATTCTTCAAGTTTCGGTTTAAGTTTTCCTAATTGTAGGAAGAGGTGTCTAGTCTTTTTCAGTTCTAGATTTTTATCCCCAGAAATTTTTGAGAAGGGATTTTTAAGTTCTTGCGGTGTTAATAATTCTCCACATTTATCACATTGATCTCCTCTTGCATTAGAGAAATCACAGAACGGGCAGACCCCTTCGATAAGCCTATCCATTAAAAATCTGTTATCAACTTTTGAAAAAAACATCTCTATAGTCTTTTCTACTAAAAAGCCGTTTTCCAATAGTCTTTTGGCTATTTCTTGTGTTAATTCAAAATTTTCTTTAATAGAAGTTTTGCTAAATATATCATAAGAAATATTAAACTTTTTATAGACGGAAATAATTTTTTTAAAATATTTTTCTGAATAGTCTAAAACTGAAAGACCTTCTTTTTCAGCTCCTATTTCGATTGCAGCTCCGTGCATATCGGCACCGCATACGGACAATACTTCATAACCTTTTTGTCGTAAAAATCGCGAATATAGATCTGTTGGTAAATTATTTCCGGCAAGATGACCTAGATGTTGCAAACCGTTGACATAGGGCAGGGCAGAGGTAGTAAGAATTTTTTTTGATTTGCTAGGTGCATCTTTAAAATTACTTATACTATTATTATTTTTCATTATTTTCCTTATATAACAGGATATTTTTATATTCTAATTATAGAGTAGGGTATTAAACTTTTCAACTTTAA
>JAERRO010000021.1 GCA_016735395.1 Alphaproteobacteria bacterium
ATATACAGACAGAGACAGAGAGGTTACAAATGCCCTTTACAAATGTGAAGTAGGATTATCCACCACTGTCTGTTTGTATTAAATGCCCTATGAAATAATATATTCCATAATACCTTATTTATACTGTTTTATTATCTATAATATATAAATAAAGAATTTTGTCATCATTACAAATTCATTACCAACCACAAACTAGAAACCCCTGAAATACACTCCTTTAAATACATATTTAAATATCTGGGAGCCCAAGTACTGTCACATAAGTGTCAATATATGTATTCCATGTATTTCTTCCTAGCAACAGAATTTATAAGTTTTATATGTATAGTGCTTATTTAATATTCTTAGTTCTTTAGTATGAATAGACCCATTATTTACCTATATTATTTAAAAATGTATTCTTAGATTAGTATTTTTCTTTGACATCACTATAAGGAGACCAGTTAGATAAGCATTGCTTTTCTGGGATCCGTTCTGCTTGCAGGGAATTCTTACATATTTATTGTATCATATTTCAATATACTACAAGATACAAGATACTTTATTGCTACACTTACATTATAATAAATTTATATTTTATATTACTTCAAGCATATTGCAATGTTGCTAATTATATGGTGGATATAACCAAAATGTCAAACACACACATAAGAATAAATGATTCACAGTACTTGTAGTAACAGCTAAGTTTACATGGGCTATAGGTGGCCCCTAATATTTACCATATTAATGAGGAATTTTTCAGTTATTTTGCATAATATTTCATTATTAGATGACATGATGCAAATAAATTGTTCATATACATCCATATGTTTAAATTCACGACACTCTTCAGAAAATTTCTGTAACATTAATTGTTTGGGTCTAGTGAATCCATTTTGGGCAGTGCAGGCCATGACAAAATGTACTTCATCATCAATGACCTTGCAACTTGTACATAATCTGTCCTTAACTGGTAATTTTGGTTGACAGTATCTTCCACATTTAATTAAAAGGTCATGTGCACTAATTCTTAATTTTGTGAATAATTTTCTAGAGTAAAATGTTGTTATTATACTTAGAGATAATTTTCATACTTAAAACTATATTTAAATTTCATGTAGAAGTTCTTAATTTATTATGTGAATCAGGATTATGCACATTTGTTCTCAATGCCATTGATAGATATTTCTGGCTCGTTTACACAGCATCCATGCCTTACAAGGAAGCTCAAGGAAGCTCAAGGAGTTAAAATAATGGAATTGAATTAAATTGAATTGAATTCAACCTTGAAAGCTGACAGTTGTGGATTCCTAAAATATGGCTTTAATCAGTGTTAACACTGGTGATTCGAATTGAACATTAGGGTGTGCAGCAGAAAAATACACAAGACAGACAATTCATTCTAAAGACTATAAACTCTTTCTAAGCAAATAAAACTATCACATACTTATATTCTAGTTATCAATGGACTTGCCTCACTGGCAAACATATAGAGGCTGATCTTATCTATAACCAAATTGTGACCTCAAGGGGGGAGGGGTTGATTTTTTTTCAACTTGCCAACCAAATTTTCTTGACCCCCACTGCCATAATTAAATGGTCACTCCCTCAGATCAGAGTTGTTTTGGCAGTGAAATATGACATGCACTGTCAATTCCCCAGTGACAGTGTTGAGCAAACAGCTAAAGAGATATAGTACGTAGCTACAAACTCATATACCGTAGTTATGTACACTAGTAATTGAAGTTGATTTGATGTTTCCCATTTCCAGCCCTTTCCAAAAGCAAAATGAGATCGTTTGGCAATTTTTTTAAAAGAGATATTTCTTGTTATTAAAATATTCTTGGCAAATGTACAAAAATCCTCCCCCACTAAAAATGCACACCTGTTCGGGATTCCCTTGTTTGAAATGACGTCATAAACATTGAAGGAAACCCAGCCATGGCAGTCCGTCTTTTCCGATCACTTGTGAGTTTTGGTTTATTTTAGCAATTATACAATGTTTTATGTGCATTGTTTGTGATAAACTCAAGGAGCAAAGTATACATATCTATTTTCAATGAAAGTGATTGAGATTTAATGTTAGCTTTCTTTAATAAGCGCATCAAAAATCTTGCAAATCATGAGACATGACCTTCAACTCTAATAGTTGAAGTTCAAAGGTTAGATCTATTTATTTATTTTCTAGATATCTAAACACTGCTACATACAAACAGAACCAGAGTCAAAACAACCTGACAACACATATTTTTTAAAATACTGTGAACAACTACACAAATCTTAAGTTCTACTCATTTCCTGGATCCCATTTCTCAATGTGTTATGCCATTTTGAAAAAAAACAAAAAAAAAAAAAAACACGATTCAAGAACCCTGTTTACTGGTGTTTAGACTGTTGCAACTTTCTAATACTATTTTAAGATCTTCTTTGATATTAAAGAGAAGCTAAATCAAATGATTTAGTGGTGTGTGATGCTTTGGCTTTGGTTGGGATCTGAGTAAGACTGCCAGCATCTGTTGTCTCATCAATAGTATACCCACCAGTCTATGCCTTTATCCACTAGCCCTAACCTTGGATTAAGTATGATTCCAAGCCCTAACTAAGCCTCTGTCTAGTAACTATTCATTCAGGCCAGTAAAAATTATTCAAATTGAATACATTTTGGGTCACATTTTGTAATACCTACTATTGTCGGAACACCTCAAACCTGAAACAGGCCCATTTCATTGTCACTCACCTGAGTTGACTGTTTTGTTTGTTGTTCACGCCATCACGGTTCTTTCACAAGTACTAACATAATCCTAATTGGTATTGCAAAGTTTCGCAGACGCAATCGGTTGTTTATTAGTGGGAGCTGTCTGGACAAGTGAGTTTGATTTCCTATTCAAAAAGCGTGCAAACAGGCTGCATTTTATCTCGTAACACCATCATGGTGATGTCAAGCACGTGAATAAGTAGGTGAATAGCGTGACATTTCCCATGCTAAACTCTCCCCACCTCATCTCACTAATCTCCCATCTCACAACCCTTCACCCCTCTCCCCACCTCACCTCACTAATTTTCAATTTCCCAACCCTTCACCCCTCTCCCCACCTCATCTCCCATCTCCCAACCCTTCACCACTCTCCCCACCTCACCTCACTAATCTCCCATCTCCCAACCATTCACCCCTCACCTCACCTCACTAATTTCCCATCTCCCAACCCTTCACCCCTGTCCACACCTCACCTCACTAATCTCCTATCTGCCAACCCTTCACCCCTCTCCCCACTTCATCTCACTAATCTCCCATCTCACAAAGAAAAAAGATAAATTATCACTTGAAAAAGAAAAAGATATATCCTATACTAATGAAATTAAAAAGGATAATGTATGACACATGCTATGGATTTTGCGAAGAAGTCTTTTTCAAAAATTATGGGAACTAGTAAAAATTTATCTCATGCTGAATTTTCTTCTGGAGATACGATAGCTGTCCACTTCAAGATAAAAGAAGGCGAGTCTAGTCGGATTCAGATTTTTGAAGGTGTTTGTATCGGTATAAATAGAAACAGTGAAACATTTATCGTGAGAAAAGAATCTTTTGGAGATTATATAGAAAAATTATTTCCATTTAATAGTCCTTTGGTTGAAAAAATAGAACTTAAAAGAACTGGTAGAGTCCGTAGATCAAAAATAAATTACATAAGAAAACTGTCTGGTAAAAAAGCTAGATTAAAGGAAGATTTTAATGCTGTTAAAAAGGCGAAACTAAAAGCTGTCGCTAAATCTAGTTAATATAAAGACGATGAATCAAAACAAGAAACAGTATAAATTCTTTTTCCATTATGTGTTAGACTTTATCCTATTTATTTATAGAAGTTTACATAATTTTTTGAAGTATGTTGGAAAGAACTTTTCTAGAGTAGAACAACCTATAGAAGCACTAATAGGCATTATAATATTGATCATTAGTATCATATTCTTATTTATACTATTTCAAAAAAGCAAATTTTATTCTATAATCGGCGGTGCCTACGAGATAACTTCCGTCTTTAATAATGTAAATTCTATTACGATCGGGACAGATGTTTTGTTGAACGGAGTCAAAGTAGGAATAATCGAAGATATAGAACTACAGGACAATTATGATGTCAGGATCGATCTACTTATAAACGACAGTATCGAGATACCGATAGATTCTATTGCTACAATAAGTTCTATGAATATTATAGGCAGTGCTAGCATCACTATTCTATCTGGTGTATCTCAACAGATTATGGTTGAGAATGACGAGATTGAGACTAAATCTACTGAATCTTTAGAGACCTTAATCCGTAAAACTTTATTTTCTACTGAATAGGATAATCTATGAAAATTTATGGTGTATTTTTTATTATATTTTTGTCTACTATTTATTATGCATCCGTAGCGAGGTCTCAAGATATAGAGAAAATCGACTATGATTTCTACGAAGAAGCGGAGGTATATGTCCTAGATAAAGCGACAGGTCAAAGAGAAATTTTTATATTAAAGTTAGGAAAATCTATGGTAGTTCATAATTTAAAGTTAGAATTTAGCGAGTGTATCTCTATGAAGGCAGGAGCAAAAATTCCGGAATCTATGCTACATATAGAGGTATTAGATGATGCAGACGAGACTATTTTTGACGATTGGTTGTTAGCTTATTCTCTAGGATATAATCAGTTTGAACATCCTCACTACGATATATGGCTATCTAAATGTATTAGAAAAATATCAGACAATAAATACGAGCCGACTTTAGATTAGTCCTATTGATACCTGTTAGAAGTTCCACTTTGTCCATCTGCCTGAAGGTCTAGTCCCATAGTCGGTAAAACATCTTGAAATATATATTGGCTCCACAATCCCTGTTTTATCTGATCTAGTACCATAGGAGAACATTGTTGAGCGATTTTTAAATAATTCTGTAATTTGATACCGTCCTCTGGTAGAATATCTTTAGGGTCTAAAAATTCTGCGACTGTCTGTATGTATGGATAAAAATTAGAATAGAATCCTACACTATTATTACCCCCTTGAGTCTGCATTACACCACCTATTACCCCCTGCATAAAGCTATTTTCCCCTTCGTCAGATTGATAATCTCCCATAAAATAAGAAGGCTTCGCGAGACCTTTTGAAGCACCATTATCGTTATAAATTTCAAAACAAAATTGCCCCTGTATTACATCTATTTTACCTTCACTTTTAAAGTGTTTAATAAAATCATTTTTAGAAGTACAAGACTTTGACAAACTATCTGGACCTTCCCATGTACCCCAAAATTGTAGAAATTTAGTATTGAAGACTTCTCTAAAATCTTCACTCTCTAGACCAAATTTGACTAATAATGATGGTCTAATGTAATATGAATCTACGATCCGTTCTGCCATTCTATTGGCAAATTGAATGTCTGTACCTGCTATTTTACATTTATCAGATATAGCTTTATATTTGTTGTCTACATTTTTATTAGAATTAGCGATAGAAACAGCCGTCCCTATTAAGTTGGAGCTACCAGGATCAGAGTTTATAGTATTACCGCCAAAAGCACCTAGCAGTTGTCCGGTAAGAGACGAGTTAGCTACCGACAGTTGAGATGACAAAACAGCCGTGATAAAAATAAATACATTATATAATCTCATAATTACTCTCCTACTTTTATTATACTACATTTTTACAGACAATGCACTAAAATTTTTTGCTCTATATAAAATAGACGATTAAAATTGATTTTCGTAAAAATAACATATAGACTATAAGATATGACAAAATTATTTTACACCCTACATATAGTCAATTATAAGAAAAGACGGATTGTCTACCGTAATAATACTATAGTTTTATTAGTCCTATTGATCTGTTTATCTATAATTTCCTCTATGCTCGGTAGAAGTAGTAGTACTCTGATACCGTTCGACAATATGAGTTTACAGAATTCTATATTCAACTACTCTTTAGAAATAGAAAATGCTACTGTACGGGGCTTCGGCGGAGATAAATTTATATATTCTAAAATAGACAAAATAGTACAGGAAGAAGGTAAAGAAAATTTATTTATGACTGGTAAAATAAATGGGGAAATTGATTCTATAAAAAATGATGAAAAGACGGAGTTCAGTTCTAATATGGCAGTTTTTGACAGTAATCGAGATATATTAACTTTACAGGAAAATGTAGTCGTCAGTTCTTCGGATGACATAGAATTGATAGGAGACATTTTATCTTATGATATTAACACCGGCGGTATCTTCTCCGAGTCCCCTTTTCTTATAGAAGATGTAGACGGCAACATATTATATACTACTACTTTTCATATGGATCCCTATATTGACGAGTTAGTTTTTAAAGGGCCGATTCAGTTAAAGGTTTCTTCGAATAATTCTAATTCGTATTTATCAGATGGGAAAGATAATGAGTAATAAAAAGTTTTTTATATTTATATTTTGCATTATCTTTTTGTGTGGTACTTACAGTGTCAATGCAAAAATATCTCCACCTTTCAACGATAAAAACGAGTTAGATCTATCTATCAAAAATATATTATTGAGTGCTGAATCTGGTCTTAAAGTAAATAGGAAAAAGAATACTATTACTGCTACAAAAAATGTCAAATTGGTATATCAGGGTATTATTATGTATTCTAATAAAATGACGGCATATTTTGATACAGATAAAAAGTCTGATAAAACTATTTTACTATCGTCGGACTCTAACTCTAAAGTAAAACTTTTTAGAGCAACAGGAGATGTAAAAATTATATCTGGCGAACAGAATTTTACTATATTCACGGATTTAGCTACTTTTGTTCCTAATACGGGGATTTTCGTATTAACTTCTAATGACGGTAATATAACGACATTATCTCAGGCAGATACTACGGTTAGAACTGCAGACAAGATTATCTATAATAGTAATACCTTAATTGCGGAGGTAAATAACGGAGAAATTATAAATCAGCAACATATTTTGAGTGCACCGAAAATAGTCGTTACATTCGAAGAGGAAGCCGGCTTATCTGGTCTAATTTTAAAAAATGCAAAAACTGTGGGACGAACTAGAATAGTCTCGGCGGATCAAATAATGGAAAGTGATTTTGCGACATATACTCCCGGTAATAATTTAGCTATGTTATATGGTAATGTCGTTTTGATTAAAGGCGACAATACAACTGTAAAAGGTGGCAAGATTACTTATGATATGTTTAGCGGAGACATACATCTGACCCCTCAAGATGATCAGCAAAAAATTCAAATTTTAATAGATCAAGAAGATCTATAAATGTATAAACAAGGGAAATACAAAGATGATTAAACAGAAAAGTTCTACTATCTTAAAAAAAGATCGTGCATATAAAAAAGTTATAAAATACGGATTAAGAGTCTTAGTGAAGTTTAAAACTTTTTTGTTAAAATATTTTTATGTAGGAGATATTAAAAGGCAAATAAAGGTACTAGATATTAAAGATAATTCGTCTATATATATAGACAACATTTCTAAATCTTACTCAAAAAGAAAAATTTTAAGTAGTATATCTCTCAAGATAAAACAAGGTGAGAGTGTAGGACTATTGGGTCCTAACGGAGCCGGAAAAACTACATGTTTCTATTGTATTACGGGACAGGTAAAACCTAGTAGCGGGAACATCTACATTAACAACCTAGATATTACATCGTTACCATTTTACGAGAGGGCGAGATTAAAAATAAGTTATCTTCCGCAAGAAAGTTCAATTTTCAGGGGTCTAAATGTCAGGGACAACATAATGGCGGTATTAGAACTTTTCGAACCTGTTAAAGATAAGAGAGAAAAAAGGTTAAAGGATCTACTAAAGGAGTTTGCTATTACTCATCTAGAATATTCTAGTGCGATATCTCTATCAGGCGGAGAGAGGCGACGGGTAGAAATAGCTAGAGCATTAGCATCAGATCCTAGATTTATATTATTAGACGAACCATTTGCCGGTGTAGATCCTATTGCGGTCCAAGACATAAGGACTTTAGTAGATCATCTCAAAAACAGAGGTTTAGGAATTTTAATTACAGATCATAATGTGAGAGAGACTTTAAAAATAATAGACAGGGCCTATGTGCTGTTTGAGGGCAAAATTTTAGCGGAAGGTAATACGAAGCAGTTGACAGAAAATGAGATGGTAAAAAAACATTATTTAGGAAAAAACTTTAGTTAAACAAATAGAAAAATAAGGTTGAATTTCATAGTAAGTTTGGTCTATACTAAATAGTTAATCCAGTTAGGAGTTTATTATGGAAGAGTTATCTATATTATTAAATATGTTTTTTAGTCAAGATATAATCGGGTATATAATTTGTTTTACATTTATATTTTTATCTATCCGTATATGGACTATTATAGTGAGCAAGTTGAGGTTATCTAGTTATCTACGGAGCGGTAAGAGGGAAAACGGCCGTGATATATTGTTATCTAGAATGAGAGACAAGTCTTCTATCATCATAAAAGACATACAAAAGGATATCTCTTTTAATAAAGAAAACATTGGTATCATAGAAGATTTTTATACGATACAAATGGATAAAGAGAGGGAAAAATTATTAAGTCCTTTCAATTCTAACATTTCAGTTTTAAAAGCTTGGTCTAGTATTGCTCCGTTACTAGGTTTAATGGGAACTGTGTGGGGAGTTATGCGAACATTTGACACGATAGGACGAGAAGCATCTTTATCGTTAGACCTTATAGCTCCAGGAATGGCGACGGCACTATTGACTACTATTTTCGGCTTATTAGTAGCGATCCCTGCGGGGCTGTTCTCCTTCAAATTCGACTCTTGGATTTCAATTAAAGAAGACTTATTATATAACGAACAACTATCATTGTGGAAAGAGTTTGCATCAAGTATACTTATTAAAAAGTAGAGATATGAAGCACAGGAGAAGTCTATATAGAAAACACACCCGCAATAGAAATCGTAAAAGTGCGGAGATGAGTATTACACCTTTAATAGATTTGATGATGGTAATTTTGGTATCTTTTATGTTAGCGACACCTTTGACGATGACTGGTATAGAAGTTAATTTACCGAAAGATAAAACCTCTCCTACTCTGAGCGATAGAAGTTTAGTAGAGATAAATTTGAACCAAAAAGGAGAGATTTTTATATTTCAAAGACAAATAGACAAATCTAAATTAGTTGATCATTTGAACGGTATCCGTAAGGAGAAACCAAATTCTGTCTTCGTATTAGGAGCAGATAGCAAAGTAAATTACGGCGATGTCATCGTACTACTAGAATTTTTAAAACTCGCCAATTTTGAGAAGATAGCACTCCGCACTAGAAGAAAATAGCATATGAGTTCATTTATAAAAATGTTTAAAACTAAATTAGAAGAATTTATAGACACAGTATTGACCCCTAGAGGTAAATTATCTGCACCCCGTTTTAAGTTCCAAAATGTCAGTTCTAGTTTGGTATCTCACATATTTTTATTTCTAATATTATTGATGTTTACTACAGATAAAACGATCTCGCCTCAACTTATTTCTCAAGATATTATACTTGTCGATATTATAAAAGATATTACTATCTCTCAAAATAGTAATATAGAAAAAGAAGATAATGTTAAGCAAGAGATGACGAAAGATGGAGAAGAGGAGAAGAAAATTGTGCTTGAAGAGGAGAAAAAAATAGAGAGACAGGACGAGATAAAAAAAATAAAATTGATTAAAGAGAAACTTATAGAACCTGAAATCGTAGAGACAGTTGAAGAGAAAAAAATTACTAAAATAAAAGTCAACAGGTCAGTAGGAGAATTGGGGAAGACAGAACTCTCATTAGAAGATTATATAAGGACCGCCGTAAATAAGTGCTGGAGTAGATCCAAATTAGAAGACGATATGCAAGATTTTTATATAACTATGCATATCTCATTAAATGAAAAAGGCACAATGAAATCTATGTGGTTTGAGGCTATAGATGAAAGCGACTATCGTAAAGTAAATATCCGCAATCAAGTCCGCAGAGCCTTTATAGAGTGTCAACCTTATAATTTGCCTACGGACAGATATCAAGAGTGGATGGAAATGAATCTAAGATTCTATCCATTATCTGGTTAATAATTCTTCTTTATCGTTACGATAAGGTAGAAAATTCTCATTTTAGTCTAATATTTAATTTAAAGCAGATCAATTTTACATTGTTCATTATCGCAATAATGTTTAAACTTTTTATATAATTTTTCCGGCATTTTTATACTTTTAGATATTTTCAGATCTACGAATACGAGAACTATAGTCTGTGTATGAAACAAAGTCTTTAGATCCATACTTTTAAATTGGTGTTGTACTATAAGTTTTCTATGTGATCGTTCTGATACAGTAGACTCGACGATAATTTTTTCGGCATATTTTATAGATTTATGATATCGACAGTGTGCATCTACGACGACGAATCCCCTTTTATCTCTAAGCATAGAGGCAGATGTAAATTGTTCATCATAGTCGACTACCTTGTTGAACCATACTATCCTAGCTCGTTCAGTGATGTCTAAATATCTGGCATGATATACTATTCCTTGAGCATCGGTGTCTGAAAAAGCGATAGCAAATTCGAATTGATGTTTCATATATTTTCCTTCTTGTTATTATTAAATTGTTCTATGTGTTTGTAAGCTATGTCGGTAAGCACCCTTCCCCTAGGAGTTCTTGCGACTAGTCCTTGTTGTATTAAAAATGGTTCTAGCATATCCTCAATAGTTTCGCGAGATTCTGATAAAGCGGTAGCTATTGTATCTACTCCGACAGGACCTCCGTTAAAATTATCTTTTATGTAAAATATATATTTTCTATCTAGTGCATCTAAACCTAGACTATCTATTTGCAGTGCATTGAGGGCATTATTTATGTCTACTATTTCTATTTTATCTCCAGCAATGTCGTTTACTGTGTAGAAGTCTACTACTCTTTTTAACAGTCTATTTGCAATTCTAGGAGTTCCCCTAGACCGTTTAGCCAGTTCTATGGTTGCTTCGTCAATTATCTCGACATTTAGAATAGTTGAAGTCCTTTTGATTATATCTGCTAGATATTTATCAGAATAGAATTCTAGTCTCGACATAATGCCGAATCTGTCCCGTAGAGGTGTAGAAAGAGAACCACTTCTAGTAGTCGCACCGATTAAGGTAAAAGGATTTAGATCGATTTTGACAGATCTAGATGCTATACCTTCCCCGACGATAATATCTAGTTTAAAGTCTTCCATAGCACCATAAAGTAGTTCTTCAATGTTCATAGGGAGCCTATGAATTTCGTCTATAAATAGGACATCATTTTTTTCTAGGTTAGAAAGTATCGAAGCTAGATCGCTAGCTTTAGTTAATATGGGAGCTACGACTGCCTTAAATCCTACTTCTAGTTCTTGTGAGACTATGCTTGCAATAGTAGTTTTACCTAGTCCAGGCGGTCCATACAATAGTATGTGATCTAGTCCATCGTTTCTAGTCTTTGCAGATTGAATAAATATAGATAAGTTATCACAGACATTATCTTGTCCGACGAAATCTTTAAACGACTTCGGACGAATAGATATAAATTCTTCGTCTATAGTTAACTTATTTTTATCTAACAGATCTACTTCTTTTATCTCCTCGTCAAGCATTTTTTTTATCTTTGTTAGATACAGTCTCTTTAAAAAGAGAATTTTCTCTAGTCTGATATGAGACGAAACTTTTAACCTCTTGGTATAAACTAGCTAACGATTTAGAGAAATTTTGATCTGCATTGTTAATAATTTTATGAGGGATGTCTAGTAGAGCATGTCGCTTCAAATTTTGAACTAACTCTTTTCCAAAGGACAGTCTAGTTGGGTCTTCTATGGCACCTTGAAAGAGAATACCTTTCATATTTACAGGCGAATTTTCGGCTTGATAATCGAATGTAGTATCTGGAGAAACTAACACTATACCACTAATCTCGGGTCTCCTCATTATCGTCTTTATAGTCAAATAAGCACCGTAATCATACCCGGCTATCCACACCTGTTTTAAATTGTAACATTGTTCTTGTGCCCAGTTCATAACTGCGGAGATATCTTGAATCATTTCATTAGTATCGTCTGTCTTACTTCCTTCAGATAGTCCTACTCCTCTATAATCGAATCTGACGGTTCCGAATCCTATGTCTTGAAAAGACTTCGCTAAAGCATACGGGACTCTAGAAGTCATAGACGAGTGCTCTCTGTTAGGGGATCCCGAGAGTATGATAGCGACATTTTCTAGATCTTCGGTAATACCAGTTTGAATAGCATGCAGTTGACCTGTTGCCCCTAAAATTACTATATCCATAACTTAACCTTTTAAAAATTATGCTATCATAAATTTCAAAATAAATCAATAAAAAACTTGAAAGAAAATTATAAAAAAACTATACTACGGACAAAGGAAATCTATATGGTAAAGTTCGTTAGCTTAATTTTAAATATTTTTATATTCAGCATTTTGTTGATTACAAAAGATGTATCTTCTAAAGCTCCGATAATAATACAAAACGAGATTATGTCTTACGAGACATATTCGCCGGAGAGAAAAAAGCTAGAGGCTAAAACGATTTTACCAAATAGATCGTCTGATCCTACGATTATATGTAGAAGAGGGGACTGTATAAAGTCGTACGACGATAGTTCACAAACCTATAATTTTAATTCTGTGCTAGGAATGTTCTCTAAAATGGCTGACAAAGTGTCGTATATATGCGAAGCAGATCCTATAACGAGATCGTGTAAACATTCTGGCATCACATTTTTTGCGAAGGTAGGATCTATAGACGGAATTTTAAAAATACCTTCTATAGCGATAACACAGGTACACCCAAACTCGACATTACAGGACATCAAGTTAAAGGTAAAATATGATATGTTTTTGAACGGTAATTATATTCCATGTACATCAACTATGGGTACTTTGTCTGCTTCTAGGAGGCATATGGACATAATGCATCCGTTATTTCAGTGTCAACTTACAAAGTTAGTTCCCACATTAGTTTCATCTTATATATTAATAGACTATATAGACATCGATTATGGACTACTTGGCGGGGCTTATTCTATAGGGTTGACACAAGGTAGCAACGGTGGAGCAACAGGTTATCTTCTTATCAAGTTGGATATATCTGGTGAACCTAACTCAATAGTAGATTACGGTAATAGTAAATCTATAAACTCTAGAGCGACAAAAAAGGCGGGAGAGTATAACATCCGTTCTTTGAATGAGGATGAGGTCTACTAGAATGAAACTCAAAATTATCCCTAAATCTTTTCTAGGTCGTACATTAAGTTTAATTATTTTTCCACTAATTATTACACAGACGATATTGGTCAGTATATTTTTAAATACACACTGGGATGCCGTTCAGAGGTCTATGTCGAGATCTTTTATGGGGGATATCCGTATATTACTCTATAATATAGAAAATAATAACCGCGATTTTAAAGACTTAAAAGAGGAGTCTTCGCGATATCTAGGTATCAACATTCGTCAAAGTTCTACTCCTCCTATCCGTCCGGAAGAATCTCGAGAAGATAGCCGACTAACTAATTTTATAAAAGAATTAGATTATTCTATGAAATATCCTAATAAAGTTTTTATAGACGAAGAATCTAAACTGATATTTATAGACATAATATTAGAAGACGATAGGGTGATAACTATAGCGACATCTCTGAAACGGATATATTCTTCTACTACTAGAATATTTTTATTGTGGATCTTTGGGTCTGCCTTAATAGCCTTTTTACTTAGTGTCCCGTTTTTAACTTCACATAAAAATTCACTAAGAAAATTGTATAAACTAGTAGTCAGTTTAATGTATAACAAGACGGTAAAAAAGTTTCATCCGTCAGGTTCTATAGAAACCATAACTATAGGTCGAGCACTAATTTTATTAAACGAACGGATGCAACTTAATCAAAGAAAAGAACTAGAAAAAACGATTATATTGAAAGAAGAGATAAAGAGTTTAATACAAAAATTGCATAAGAAGTATGACGAAAACACTCTAATAAAATTAGAGAGTCTTCTAGAAAAATTTGTATCTATACCAGACGATAATACAGAAATTAAAAATATAAATATCACTACTGTCATAAAAACTGAAATTTTGAACTTGTCTAAAGGTATCCAAAAATCTATTATTTTCAACGATTTGGGTTCTAAAGATATAGTCGTCTATGGTGAGATAATCGACTACCGTTTCATTATTAAAAATATACTAGACTTCTATAGTAAAAATTCACTCGACATCCGTGTAAGCGATAACCGTATTATCTTCTCTACACAAAATGCAAAGTGTTCACAAAGAGAATTCAAAAATTTGAAAGACACTATAAAAGACATTACAGAATTATATGATATCAAGTTAAATTATATAATTTCAAAAGGCGAAATCGTTTTAACATTAAATTAAAAGCGATTATCGTATAATGGGTTTAATTTTAGTTATCAACTATTATCTATCAGATCTCGTAAAACGGACTCTTTTATAAATTCAATCTCTTCCAGTGATAAATTACCTAGTACAAAAGAATGTACCGGAATATTTCCGTCTATTTCAAGTTGATGTTTTTGAGGATGTCCTATACCTATTCTGTATTGTGTATAATTCAATTTATTTATATCTATTTTAAAAAAATTAGACAGATGACTGTCTAGACTTCGTAGACCGTTATGTCCTTTCGGAGAAATTCTAGATTTTAGTTTCGCTATCATAGGTTTAGTTTCTAAATCATCAGAAACTGTTATAATCTTGTCTATACTAAATGTGCTTCTATTTTTTTTCAAAAAATTTATGACAGGTATTCCAGATAAATTCATACCAGTGAGTGGTTTCAGAAAATATATATTCTCAAATTTGGCGACGGCATAAGAACTATTTATTTTCCAGTCGATGTTAAAATGTTCGGCTAAAAAGTCCAGAGCTATGAAACCGACATTATGTCTATTTTTCGTAAATTTTCGACCATAATTTCCGAGCCCGATGATAAGGACACTTTCTTCATTTGCCATCGATGATAGTTATTAGATCTGTAATTCTATTGAGAATTCTGTCTTTTCCTAACCAAGTTATTAGAGCATATAAAGGAGGACCAAATTCGTTAAAAGTAAGAGCTATATATATAAATTTCGAAATAGATCTCATTTTAATCCCATTTTTATCGGCAAATTCGTTTAATTTTGTTTCTATAGTCTCTTCGTCGAGGACAGAGCAAGACCTTATAATTTCTGCAACATTCTTTAATATAAACTGTGAGTCGACGGTATCCTCTGTATCTCCTATTTTAACAGATTTATACAAAATTTTCATATTTTTTTCGTCTATGTCTAACCTTCCCTTTACGAAGTAGAACAAAATTAAATTAGCAAGTTCTACTAGAGTCTTTGCTCTCACCTTTAGTAGTGGCATAATATTGATTAAAAACAATTTGTCATCTAAAGATAGTAAAGTTTCCTGACTATTTTTTTTCAAGAGATCCTGAAGAATGGGAACTATTAGTCGTACTAATTCGTCGTCGTCTGTCTGTGTAATATATTTAGCATTAAACGAAAGCAATTTTTGCCCGTCCCAATGTGCTGGAGACACATTGATATCTGTATATTCAAAAAGGTCTATCATCTCTTTTGTACTCATAAATTCTAGATCTTTATATCCCCACCCTAAATGTACGATGTAGTTTATAAAAGCGGTCGGCAAAATTCCCATCTCTCGAATTTCTTGAATGGTATTTCCTCCCGTCCTTTTAGACATCTTTTTCCCGTCGTCTGCTAATATTACCGGCATATGAACTAACACAGGAATTTCCCAATTTAAACTTTTATATACTAATGCTTGTTTAAAAGAATTCGTATGATGATCACTACCTCTTAAAATATGTGAAATTTCCATATCGTGATCATCGACGACCACAGCAAAATTATATAACGGATCGCCGTTAGGTTTTAAAATTATGAAGTCCTCTATCGTCGAGTTATCGATAGTAGTTTCCCCTAGAATTGCATCTACGAGAGTCGTTTTTCCTTCGTGTACTCTAAATCTTATTGACGGCTCTACATTTTCCGGTATTTTTAGTCCGTTGTTTTCGTTCCTCCACGGACTCCTCAAAGCTCGTCCTGTCTTCATATTTTCTGCTCTCATTTTTTCTCTTTCACCGGCAGACAAATAGCATTTATAGACAAGTCCTTTTTCTAGCATTTCTGAAGCAACTTGTCGATGGCGATCTATGTTGTTAGATTGTAGAGAGACATCGTCGTGGTCGAGACCTATCCATTTTAATTCGTCCAGAATAGATTGCATATATTCATCTTTAGACCTTTCTTTATCTGTATCTTCTATTCTGACGAAAAATTTTCCGTCATATTTTTTTGCTACTAGCCAATTAAACAGAGCCGTCCTAGCCGAACCTATATGAAATAAACCTGTGGGCGACGGTGCCAACCTGACTTTTATATCCTGCATAATAAACTCCTATTATAAACTTTACCATTATATAATTGTATTACAGAAACGGCAAAAAATCAAATACTATAATTTTATACACATTGTTTAAATTCAAAACTATAATTAGGAGAATTTTATGTTATCAATAAAAAATCAATTTTAGTAGGACTTGAGTAAAAACTCCCTTTTACGAATATTAGTATAGGAATCTCTTTTAAATTACCCTAATAGTGATAAAAGTTTTGAAGGTCAATCTTTGAGGGTTCAAGTCAAATACTTCTTCTTATAATATAGATATTTATAAATAGAAAAAGGTCATATAAATTTATGACCTTTTTTTATCTAAGCTTTAATAAGGAGAAGTAAGTCTAATTTCAATTCGTCTATTGACTCTCATTTTTTCTCTGTCTTGTGTATTGAGAATAGGATAATTTTCTCCAAAACCTGTAGGGACGACTCTTTTAGGAGAAACACCTTGTCCTTCTAGAAATCTTACGACGGCTTCGGCTCTTAAATATGAAAGTTCTCGGTTGTCTTTGTATACTTGATTTGTCATCACAGGAACTATGTCGCTGTGTCCATCTATACGAACGACCCACTTTACATTATCAGGAATTGTTTTTTCCATATTTATAATTATCTCTGCAATCTTTACTAATTGAGGTCTTGCAGAACTTTCGATAGAAAATTCACCCTCTTTAAATATGACATCTGTCGGTATGACGAATCTGTCGCCTACAGGTCTAATTTTATCTTCGTGTATCAAAGCTTCAGAAATAGATTTAAAAAAGACAGACTGATATTTGGCATATTCTCTAGATTGCCTAGAAAGTTCAGAAGATTGTTCTTGAGTAAGTTTTGTCATCTGTTTTTCTTTCACCAGTTGTTGTTTCAAATTATTATTATCTACGGCTAATTTTTTATATTGTAATTTTTGTTTAATATTTTCTTCGTTAGCAATTTGACTTATATTTTTCTCCTTTAACAGGATCTTTTCTCTTTCCATATTTTTGTTTAACATCCCTCTTAGTCTATCTTTTTCTATGGTAGTATTTTTCAGGTTCGCTTGTGTTCTATCTAGATCTGCTCTATATGATTCACCTATATTTTTATATATTGCGAATTCTTTTTCATTTATCATATTCTCTTCGCTAACTTTTTCATTATATAATTTTAGTTGTTGATTCTCATTTTCTAGTCTGACCAACTCTATATCTACTGCTGCCAAAAGAGATTCAGAATTTTGTACTTGTTGTTCTAATTGTTGTTGTTCTCCCCTTTTAAAAATCTTTTTTTCTACTACAAAATAATAGGCCGTCGCAGAGATAACTCCTACTACAAGTATCATTACGAAAACTGATAGTATGTCTGTGAAAGAGTTCCCTATTGTGTGCGATTTTTCCAATTTTTTCGTTATGTTATGTTTAGAATAATCTTGAGGGCGGTTCATATTATTAGTCATAAAATCTCTCCTTTATATAACATTATATTACTTATAGTATAAAAAGCCGAGTTTAAAGTCAAGCAAATTATACGGCCGATTCAAGTACTTTTAATAATTTTTCTGCCGCATTTTTTTCGGCCTTTTTCTTAGAATTACCGACGGCACTCACAGTTTTATCTCCTGAAGTTACTTCCATTTTAAAAATAGGATTATGCTTTTGCCCAGCTTGTTCTACACAGTCGTATACTGGTAATTCTAAATGTCTTGCGAGCAACCACTCTTGCAATAATGTTTTGGGATCTCTTTTAGTATATTGATATATGTCCCAATATTTTTCATATAACTTTTGAATTATTTTAAAAGCCGTTTCCGTTCCAGCTTCTAGCCAGATAGCACCAAGGACGGCTTCTACTCCGTCGGATAAAATTGAACTTTTATCGTCAGTAGTTGTCCTCGCATAAACCAGTATATCTTGAATTTTTATGTCTTCTGCTACTTTTAATATGACCTCTTTAGATGTGAGTATACCCAGATGGATAGCTAATACACCTTCTTTTTCTAGGTAAAATTTATGGTATAAATATTCTGCGACACAGAGTCCTAGAACTCTATCGCCCAAAAATTCTAAATTCTCATTATTAGATTTAGAACTTATGCCGGCTTGTGTAAGAGCTTTCATTATTAAATTTCTATCTTTAAAAGTGTACCCTATTTTAAGTTCAAAGTTCGCTAATCTTTCTAGAAATATTTTGCTACTTATTTTATGTTTAGTCATAAATTTTGTCCGTTAGTCTAAAAATTCTGTCCCATCTTATAGCAGTCCCCCAGTTCCAAACTTTCCATATCGGTCTGTAATAATTGTGGGAGAAAAATAAGACGACAACTTTTCCTACTAAACGATTTTCCGGTATAGTTCCGAAGACTCTCCCGTCCAGTGAAAAGTTTCTGTTGTCTCCCATCACAAAAAACTCGTTTTCTGGTACGACAAAATTTAGTCTATATTGAGATTTATCTTGATCTACTAACTGTAAAATCTCGTATGAAACATTATCATTTGTCTCTATTATTTTGTCTAACTTAAATACTGTTAAACAAAATAATGATTGTAATTTATCACATTGAGATCTAGATAAATAGGTTATATTAAAGTTGTTATTAGAAATTTTTTTACCGTCTATAAATAGTTTCCCCTTAATTACTTTTATTGTTTCGTTTAAATATTTATTTTTCATCTCGAAGCCGTCTAGTTCTCGTCCTATTTTTATAAAATAGTAATCTGATTTTTTCTCTTGATGTAATAATTTTTGATTGACAGTAATCATGTCGCCACTAATGTCGACTGTGTCTCCAGATATAGCTATAACTCTTTTTACATAATTATCTGAATGATCTACCGAATTATTTAAAGGTCTAAAGACGACCATATCTCCTCTTTTTAAATTGTTCGGTTTGAGTCTCCCCTCCCAACTTGTTTTTGATCCTAATGGAAAAGAAAATCTGGTATACCCATATTCAGATTTTTTTACGAATAAAAAATCACCGATTAATAGGTTCGGCATCATAGATTCAGACGGAATACGGAACGGTTCAAATAGAAAACTACGAAAAAGTAGAGCCGCAAAAACGGCCAACATTAGCCCTAAAATAGATTGTAAATTTTTTTGTTTCTTCGTTAATGTCTCATTATTTCTTCGTTTTCTCATAGATAACTTTTTAAAAAATTCTTTCATACATGGTGCCTTTTTTTGATGATAGCAAAAGTAATTTTAAAAATCTATACAAAAATTATATAGATTCTATAATGACGGTCGCGACTACTAAATCTTCGTGATCCGAGAGAGATGCAGATACCTTGAGTTTGTCGATGTCGATATCAAAATGTTTTACGGCTTTGTCCGACATTAAGATAACGGGAGAGACACCCGGAATTTTTTTTACAAATATATTTTGTTTTAAAAAATCTTTACCGGTAGCTCCAGTTCCTAGAGCTTTTACAGTTGCCTCTTTTAGAGCCCAATATTTTGCCAGTTCTGATTTTATAGATTTATTTTTGTAGTAATGTCTAATATTATAAATTTCTTCGTCGTTTAAAAACAGGCTATTTAGATCTTTAGTTTGCATACTTAAAAATCTATTTATACTAGTAAGATCTGTACCGATACCGAGTATCATTTTTTGCCCTTATTAAAAAAAGGTTCGAGATATAACTCGAACCTTTTGTTTATAGATAATATAATTATGACTTAAAGCATATCCAAGATTCTATCTGCAGGTAGATATCCAGGGTTAACTTTTCCGTTTATAATCATATAAGGTGTTCCTCTAACTCCTAGAGTTCTAGCTTCGACATTAACTTCAGCTATCATCTTGTTAATTTTACTAGATTTTAGTCCTTTCTTAATCTTAGCAGTATCAAGTCCGGCTTCTTTTATATATGTAGAGAAGAATGTGTCAATATTTTTCGCATCTGCGGCAAAGGCTTTTCTATATTTAGTTAGAAATTCTTGACCAGATATAATTTCTAGAAATTTCTCTGTTTTTTTCAGATCATTTTCTAAATATACTGCGAGTGAATATTTTACTAGAGTTTGTGATGCTGGACCTTGAAATGCTAATTGCTTAAAGGCTAATTTAACATCTTTAAGTTTAGCTACTTCTACTAATTCGTGGTGAAGTTTAACACAGTATCCACAAAGCGGATCAGTGAACACGATTATAGTATTTTTAGCTTCTAAATTTCCTACGATGATAGCATTTTCGTCTGTAATATGTTTAGCAGCTTTACTTTTTGATTTTGTCTGTTTTTCCTGCATAGCTCCACCGGTAGATTGTAGGAGATAAGGGATATGTATTACGGCTAATCTAACGAATCCACATATTATAAACATTGTGGCTAACATACTGAGAGAAGCTCTAGCTGCCAAAAGTTTTACACCAGATTTTTTAGAAGGTTGTAGTTTCATACTCAAGAATATTAAGATTGCGACAGCAATCAACAGCATCAGTATCGATGAGATGTTTAACATTATTAGGGGGTTTATATTCATAAAAATACTCCTTTAGTATATACGATTATTATTTTGTTATAGATATAATACAATACCTCAAAAATAAAAGCAATAGAAAAATTAGAAAATATTTATATATATTATCGATTTCTTTACATTCACCTTTGTATAGTCAAAATGTCTTTGAGATTTATACTTTCTGCTGTGTTTTCGTCTAGTAATATAATTGCTTTTTTTGCGAATTGTCTTGCCTTGTTCAGATCGTTGATAGAGTAGAAATATTCTGCGAAGGAATAATTTTGCATAGCGGTATTTTTTTGAGAACCATAGATCTGGGCTAGTAATAGCCACGAACGGGGACTATTTTTGTCTAGGGTTAAACTATATTTTAACAGTCTGATAGCCTTATCGATTTCATCATTTTGGAATGCTACGATGCCTGCGAATTGAATCAACTGTGTCTTCTTGGTGTTAGGATATTTTTTCGGGTTTATCTCGTCGATAGCGGAATCTATAAATTTCAGACTAGTTTTGAATTGACCTAACTCATAATATGCCCTAGAGCAGGCCTCTAGTAAAAAGGCATAGTTTCGAGACGATTTATCTTTGACGATTCTAGAACAATTATCTACGGCCATCTTACCATTATGATTTTTTATGTTAAACCAGATTTCTGTGATATCGTTATGATCTGTTTTTTTCCACCTGTCTTTATCTAAAAAGAAACCTTGAATTTTTGCCTTTACCATTTCGAAGTTTTCGGTCTCGTCCGGTGTTTCTCTTCGTCCTTTTTGGAGTTCAGGATTATCTGCTATGATCTGTTCCATCTGTAGAATTCTGTCTTCTGAAAAAGGGTGGGTACTGTTATAAATATTTCGTCGTCGTTCTCTATCTCCGTGTAGTTTATTAATTTTACGGAGGGCTTTAATTAACCCCCGTGAAGAAATACCTGCTTCTGCAAGAGCATATAAACCGAAAGTGTCTGCACTATATTCTGCGGTTCTAGAGAAGGACATCATATTTTTTCTGGCGAACTCAGGGGCCGCTAAAAGTCCTGCGGTTCCTAGTTCTATACCGTTTTTACCTTCACCTGCTATAACTCCTACACCTAAACTTAATACACCGAAAATAGTAGCCTTGATCATCTCGTCTTTCATGGCACTAGATCTTTTTGAGAGATGACCACCGGCGATGTGTCCCAACTCATGGGCTAAAACACCTTGTACTTCAGAGTAAGAAGATAGTTCTAAAAACAGTCCTGTCGTGACGAAAATGTTTAGTCCTCCGGCAACGAAGGCATTTAGAGAATTGTCGGCGACTATATATATATCGATTTGTTCTTGAATCAGCCCCTCTTTAGCAAGTAGCGGATCGATCATATTTCTCACTAAAGCTTCTGTCTGTGTATCTGTTATTAAACGGATCACAGAGGCTCTAGTCTGTGAGATAGGCAAGAGAAAAGAAAAGAATGTTGATATATATATAGCAAATATATATTTCTTTATTGACATAATATTGTCGCCTTGAACTATAGTATAGTTCTAGAAGATATACCTTACGATACTATCTATTTTTTCTACTAGAGGTCCTACTATTAGTATTTCTAGTTACTTTTCTATTATGTTTATTTCTTTCCTTCTTGTCCAGAAGATTTACTTGTTTTTTAGTGGCGGACTTTTTAGTCACGAGCTTTTTAAAAATAGACTTATGTTGAACTTTATTTTCGTCCCTATTTTTGTCCGCCGGTTTTTTCTTTCTAGTAATAGTAGAGGAAACCGTTTTTTTGGCTTCTACGACATCGTTTATAGTAGATAGTCCCGTTAAAGGAGCACTATCTCCGTTTAAAGTTTGATGTGATTGTTTTATATTCATCTGTGTTATCTTATAATCGTTTATATTGTCTAGGGCATTGTCGCCTATAATGACGATCTGACTATAATAGGACTCTTCTATCCTTCTAATTTCGTGTCTCTTCTGATTTAACAAATAGATAGCTACATTATCTGGAACTGATATAACGAGGTCCTGTTTTCCTTTTTTAATAAGTTTTTCTTCTATTTTATTTAACATAGTAATAGAGGCAGATTGTACGGTAGGTACTAAACCCGTAGCTTTACAGTGTGGGCAGTCTATATAAACTGATTCTGCGATAGAGGGTCTCATTCTTTGTCTAGATAAGATCATCAGTCCAAATTCATTTATGATACCTACTTGAAGTTTAGATCTATCTCTTCGAAGTGATGCAACAAATGTTTCTTCGACTTTTCTGTTAGAACTATCTTTTTCCATATCTATAAAATCGATAACTATCAGACCTGCTAGATCTCTTAATCTCAATTGTTTAGCAATTTCTTCTGCAGCTTCACAATTATTTTTTAGAGCCATATCTTCTATATTTTTGTCGCCTCTAGCTCTGAAACTATTTACATCGATTGCCACGAGAGCTTCTGCTTGATCTATGACTATTTCTCCTCCGCTAGGCAAAGGCACGACAGGCGAGACTAAATTTTCTAGTTGACTTTCGATTTTGTATTTTAAAAACAAAGGAGTTTTATCCGTATGGTTGATTATTACTTCGTCTGCAGACTTATCTTGAATTTGTTCATAATATTCTTTTATATCGTCGTAGGCTTTTTGTCCATAAATAAAGACTTCTAGGACATCTTTAGTAATCATATCTCTAGCGACCCGTAGAATCAAACTATCTTCTTTGTAGATCATAGAAGGCACAACACCGTCCATCATCTTTTTATATACTCCTTGCCACAGGTTCTTTAGATAGTTATAGTCTGCAGTAAGCATTTCGTCTGTCTTCTCTTGAGCAGAGGTTCTCATGATGATAGTTGTCCCTGTATCTATTTCTAAATTTTTTACTACTGAAACTAACCTTCTCCGTTCTTCGCCATTAGAAATTTTACGAGAAACCCCATATCGTTGACTTCTTCTAGAGTTAGGCATAAACACACAGCATCTACCTGTAAACGATAAATATGTAGTCAATCTTACCCCTTTAAGTCCTCTTTCTTCTTTCTGGACTTGAACAAGTATCGGTTGCCCTTTTTTTATGACATCCTCTATTTTATAACTAGACAGTTTTTTACTAATACTTTCTGAAGTAGTTGCATCTACTTCGTCGTTCATTAAAGAGGCTCTCTGTTCGTCGAAAGCAGACAATTTTTCGCCCTCTTCTTCGATCTCCGGCTCTCCATAAATAGATGATATTAGTTCTTTTTTATCTTTATCTGAAATATCATAATATTGAGGATGAATATCTGAAAAAGGTAAAAAACCGTATCTTCCTCCGCCATAGTTAACGAAAGCAGCCTGTAAGGACGGTTGTACATCTTCTACTTTGGCTAAATATATATTACCTTTCGTCTGATTTTTAGAGTTTGTCTCTAGAAAATAGTCTACGATATTATTTTTTTCTGGGGAGTGTCCATTTATTATGACGACTCTGTTCTGTTCATCTTGCGATGCATCTACGAATATTTTTAACATTATTTCTCCTTGAGTATATTTCTACACAGGAAGTCTCTAATCTAATTAGATTTTTCTTTAGATAAGACACCAAACTTTTATCGTTCTCTAGGGTCGATCTTATCAATATAAATCTATTAAAAATCTTCATATGCATTCTATATTTGTTATATATATTAGAAAAATTCTAGAACAATTAGTTATGTTATAAAATCCTTCAATACAAGAATGCTACATTATAAAAGAAAAGATATCAAGTTCTAAAAATAAAATAATTACTAGAACAACTATTGACAAACGATTTTAAATGCCTATATTATCAAACATAGAAAAGGATTTTTTATGAGTAAAGAAATACAAATAAAGAAAAGAATATATCTAGCTATAATGAGGCAAATTCATTCTGCGAGATCTATGGAAGAATTTATAGATAAGACTCAACCGTATGTAATTTATAAAGTTGCTGAAGTATTATTTAAGTATGACGAAGAGAACGGCACCAATATTCTAGAGAAGAATGCTAAAAAGATGATAGACGGATGCGATATTTTCCATATACCTTTACTAATTAAAGTATTATCCGAATATGATATGAAGATGGGGACAGAAATATTACCTAGACATATAAAAAAGATAGCTGATAATTCTTGTACGATATATCAAGTAGAGTTAATAAAAATCTTTACCGAATATGATAAAAACCGTGGGACGAATTTGACCAATCAAATTACATACTTCGATAATAAGATAGCTTTAACTATGATGAATTTATGGTGGAAATTAAAAAAAATGTATAACGACAAAAACGAATCAACCGTTGATAAAGATAGAGTATTATAGAAGGTAATTATATGTATCTAAAAAAAACAGACTTTCCTCTCGATGATAGTCAACGATTGATACTAAACGACTCCTTGGATATAAAATATTATATAGAAGTGATAGATGATATAGTTCCATATTATATTTCTACTGTTGCGAGAATAATTAGTGAGAAAGATATAGAAATGAGTAGTAATTTACTAGTAATATGTGCCAGTAAAATGGTAGAAAAATGTTGTAGTTTTGATATACCAAATTTGATAAGAGTATTTTCTAGATATAATGTAAACTATAGAAACGACATATTAGAGAATAACTTTGAAACGATATTAAAAAATTGTTCTAACCTTATTATGTCAAGATTAGCGATGGAGCTGTTTGAACACGACACAAAGAAAAAAACGAGTTTGCTAGAAAACAACATCGAGAGTATTATAGACAAATGTCATAGTTATAACAGACTTTCGCTTTCTAGAGTATTATCTCTGTATGACAAAGAGAACAGAACAGATTTTAGATTAAAAAACAAATATTATGGTTGTAAAAAAAAGTTATCAGTGATAAACAACTATATTGAGATTAAAAAATATGTTAACGACTGTATATTTAGGAGTAGAGGTATATAGACAGTTATATTTTAACTAATTAGAGAAGGAACTTTATATGACAGAATTGATACTACTTAACTGGACAGAGATATCCAAGAACATTAAAGACAGAGGATATTTCCATAATCTAATAGACAAAACTAATTCTATTGATATGGTAAAATTATCGAAAGAGATATCTGATTATGATACAAAGAACAGTACAAATATAATGAGAGAAAATGTCAAAGCATTGATTAAAAAATGTAGAGCAAAAGATATGCCTCTCCTAGGAGATATAATTTATATTCATGGTAGGAAGAATAAGACAAAAATATTAGAGGAGAACATCGATGCATTGATAAATAATTTTTCTAATGATGATATACTTGGCTTGATGCAAGGCCTATCTAGATATGATGAAGAGCATAGAACTAAACTTCTAGAAGATAACTTTAAAAAATTGACGGAGAAATGCAGTGATTGGTCTGTAGACAACTTAATATCTGTGTTATCGGGACACGACAAAAATAACGGTACAAATATACTGGAAGAGAAAGTCGGAGAGTTGATAAAAAGATGTAAAGACTATGCTATACATCTTATAATATGCAGACTAATTGAATATGATATGAGGAACGGGAGTAAATTGTTAAAGGACAATTTTCAAAGTTTAATATATAGATATGATGTTATTCATTCGCAATATATGATGAAGTTAATACTTATATATAATAAAAAAAATAAAGATGATTTAGTCTTGCCAAATAGGTCTATTGACCAAGAAAAAAATCAAAATGAGATGGAGAGATAAACGAACAAAAAAGGGGTTCTATATGACAGAATCGATACTACTTAACTGGAAAGAGATATCTAGAAACATTAAAGACAGAGGATATTTCCATAATCTAATAGATAAAACTGCTAGCGATGACATTATAAAACTATTTCCGGTGCTATCTAGCTACGATACGAAGTATAATACGGATATAGTGAGAAAAAGCATCGGGGCATTGATTAAAAAATGTAGAGCTAAAGATATACCTGAACTTACAAGACTTTTAATCAGGTATAAAAAGAAGAGAGAAATAAAACTATTTGAAGAGAGCCTCCCGAAGTTAGTAGATCTCTGCGATAGTAAAGAACTTATGAAATTGGTAGAAGTTATATATAAATATTCTGTGTATAATAAGAGACCGTATTTAAAGAAGTATTATGTTACGATATTAACTAGATGCGATCTATTCAGTAGTAGACATATAAAATTATTATTTAAGAAAGAAAGCAAAATAGGCATTTGTAAAACTCCAAAATATTCTAAAAAATATTCTAAACTATTCGATACCGACTATACGGAAGGTTATTCGTATGACAGATAAATTGATACCTACAGGAGCAGAGATATCGGAGAAAGCCAACGACGAGATGTACAAATATTTCTATAATCTGGTATGTAATATCGATCCCATAGATATGGTAGAGTTATCAAAGAAACTGTCCGATTTCGGCACAACTAGCAATGTAGATATGTTAAAGGAGTACACCCACAACATTATACGACGATGCGACAACCGATTTATAAATTCACTAGCGAGAATAATAGTTACTCACGACAAAAAATACGGGACCAATATATTAGATTTATATACCCATTTATTGATAAATGAATGTAATTTAGAAGACCGATCCGAGTTGATATATATACTTTATACTCGTAGCAAAGAAAACGGAAGATACCTGACGAGGTCAAACGGAGATAAAGAGATAGAGAGATAAAACCGTCGAACTAATTTTATTTTTTAATTTTGTCCTTTTTATTATCTTCTGTCTTCTGAATTGTAGTATTACTTTTCATTTTATCTGATTTGATAAATGTTTCTATGTCGGCAAATGATTTAGATTTTTCTTTAACCAATTCTCCATCGATATCTCCCCCGCCCTCTGTGATAATTTGCAGGTACAGTATTTTACCAGAGATATAAGACTTCTGCATTACAGAAACTTTTTTAGACAAGATATTCCCATTGATCTTACCGTAAACGGTGGTATCTATGGCCGTTATATTCCCATCTACGAATCCATTTTTGGAGACAACGATACAGTTGGCTTTGATATTCCCTTTAAAGTTTCCGTCGACTTGAACGAGACCTTTAGATTCTATATCACCTGTGACGGTAGTATTTTGTCCTACTACTGTGGGTGTAATTACTGGTAAACTTTTGAACATACGAACTCCTTATTTGTCGAGATCTGTAAAGATATTCCTTACAAAATTTATAGGGTTAAAAGGTTGATTATTGAATCTAATTTCATAGTGCAAATGTGGTCCTGTTGATCTACCTGTGTTTCCTGTTTCAGCGATTATATCTCCAGAGTTTACGAAGTCTCCCTTTTTAACGAGAATTTCGCTTAGATGAGCATACATCGTAGAAAATCCTAGACCATGTTTAACGACGACCGTTTTACCGTAGCTACCCATAGAAGAAGCATACGAGACTGTTCCTTGAGTAGTAATAAATATTGGAGTTCCAATTTCTGTTGCCATATCTACACCGGTATGTCTAGCTTTCTTTTTAGTAAAAGGACTAATTCTGATACCGTATCGAGAGTTAATTCTCTTATCTACAGGCTTTCCCATAGGCATGATTGTTGAGAGAACCTTTAATAAGGTAGTTTTTTGAGTTTGATCTAGCATATACGAATATAATTCGTAGTCTGATTCTTCTATAATACCTTCATCTCCAACTATATCGTCTACTGAAACAGGAATAAAAGGTCCCCCTACCCCGTTGATTTTATTTTTCTCTAGTCGTCTAGAGAGTGTCTCAATATTTCTAATACCTATCTTATTTAGATCTGCAGAAATTTTGTCAAAAACTATGTTCAGCTTTTTATTTTCTTCTTCGTTAATAAAGTGCATTTTATCTAGCATAACGAATTGCAGTTCTTTTATAGTAGCCATTGCCCGTTCAAGTTTTTCGTTTTTAATATTTAGTCTATTATTTTCAAATTCTAGAGTCGCAGTCTCTTTAATTAAAGAAGAAACTTGAGCAGACTTATGATATTCCCAAGAGGTCGCTTCTATCGGAACTATCTCGTTAACTTCTTTATCGAATGCCTCATAGATAAATCCGAGTTGAGCTATTATATTTATCCTATCTTTGAGGTAGGGGTTGATTGATATGAGAGAATTTTTAGTATATTCTTCCAAGAAATTTTTGGATAGTTTTTTGTTCTCGATTTTTTGGATATCTACATATTGTTCGATGTCCTTTATGATGTTGCTATCGATTTTTATGAGTTTCTTTTGCAGAGTTAAAAAGTCGTCATAATATTGTTCATAGAAGTTAAACAGATCTTTTTGTTGTTGTCTAAGGATAAATACTTCGTCTTCACTATGATCTACTATATAGTTGTTATAGACATATTCATCGATTGCGATAACACTGACAACGAAGAAACAGGACAAGATGGCGGTCTTCGTCCATCTAAACCAAGAAGGAAGAATTCTAGTAATCATAACACCTTTTTTAGTAATAAAGTAGGTCTTCGTAGGCAATATATTACGAATTCTAGAACCAGCATTTTTAAGTACTTTTCGGCATCTAATTATTAGACTATTAAATGAGAAGGAAACGGCCATTGTTTTCTTTTATATATAATTGATATTTATGTTATATTAAAAAATTTACTATTAAAAGTCAATTATTTTTAATTTGTATTTACAAAAAAAAATTAGTATACTATAAAGAAGTAATTAACAAAGGTATTAAATATGATAAATTTAGGAAAATTTTTATTACGATCGTCTTTGATCGTCATTTCTATAATGATATTGTCTCCTAGTGTCCGTTCTGAAGGGGACATCTATTGGTATAACGGTGATAATCACAAGATTCCTCCTAGAATTCCTCAAAAAAATAATATTCAATCTGATAGTTTATATAAAACATATAGAGGTAATCCATATGTAGTAGAACATAAGTCGACTGTCGAAGAAAACGAAGTTAACAGAGGTTCATCTAATGCTTTAGCTCCTAGAGCTAACTACTATAACGATAACAGAGATTTAAGTACTGGCTGGGAATTTAGTGCTGGATACGGTCATAGGACAGGAAACTTTGAATTTTTAACTGATGCTCCCTCTTTATTGACATGGGATGATATTAGATATAGCGAGTTCAACATATCTGGACGAAAAGACTTTATATTGGGTAAAGATTTAGATCTATATGTCGAATTAGACTATACTATTGGTAGTAGTAGAGGAGGAGGAATGGGAACAGACGACGATTTGAAAGAACCTCCTGGAACTTTTATAATTAGCAGGGGTCCTATCGACTCAGATTTGAGTAGATCTAAAATATCTTTAGGTTTTGATAAATTGATACATATAAATTATACTAGTTATTTGACTCCGTTTATAGGATATGAAGTCTTCAACCCACATTTTTATATGTCTGTCCCGTTTCAGTATTCGGGGGATGCTAGTCTAAATCTTCCCCTTTCAGGTATCACACATAATTATGAGACAGAGTGGAAAGGTTTTTTCACAGGTCTAGATTTTAGGCATCATCTGAACGAAAAATCTGTTATAAGTTTTTACGGACAGTACGGATTGATGAATTATAAAGGTATTGGAATTTGGCCATATTCTGGAAATCTGAATAACGATTTATCTTTCATAGATACAGGGAGAGGATCTATGTATCTGTTAAAAGGACAGTTTGAACATAAAATGACTAAACATTGGGGCTTTAAAATTAGTACTGCCGTAGATAAATATAAGGTCGAAGATGCAGATGTCACGGAATTCTTTAAAAATGGTGATGTCAAATACATACCCAATGCTCTTATCTATTCTGAGTTTGACTCGTTCGTTAGTAAAATTGAGTTTACTTACTCGTTTTAGTAGAATGTAGGGGCTATAAGCCGAATTCTGTAGTGTTAAAACACCCGTGATAATTTATCTAGACTTTACATTACTGCAAAGTTCTGTGCGATCAACCCGGCTACTATGAGAGAATGCATAATACATAGCCCTATTAGATCTTGCTTCCAGTAGAGTTTACCGCGTTTCACCCGAACCGAAGTCCGACTCGTCTCTGTGGCACTAGTCCTAATAACCTTACGATTATTGACGGGCGTTACCCGCTACTGTATTCTCTAGAAGTTCGGACTTTCCTCTAAAACGAAACCGTTTCAGCTATCACACACCCCTAACAATATCTATATAGTATAAAATCACATAAAATCAAGAAAATAAATAAAAATAATCTATACTTGATATAATGTGTTTAGATTTAGATTGAGACATTTTTATCGATAATTTGAAAATTAAAATTGTGTATGAGATTAGTTATAAAGTTTGAAACGGCGATAAAAAATTACCTCTCTTCGCACTCTTTACTAGATCTACCTAACCGTAGACCATCATCGCACTCAAAAACACCCCAGCAGTCTATTGTCTTAAAAAACACATTTTCATTAACCCATCTCGCATTTTCAGGTAGTATACACCTATCTTTTTTATGACAGATTTTTTTGATGAGTGAAACATTTTCTCTATATCCGGTCTGGCATCTAAAAGTCCCAAAGCACCTTTCACGGTCATTCCAGATACCTTTGTCGTCCCATTCTGAGTTAGGTGGGAGTCTACATTCTTTTTTTAATTCACATCTAGTTCCCTGTATATTCAGAATATATCCGTTTAAGCAGTCAAATTTACAATTAGGGTTATTATCTTTCCAGTCGTCACCGTCCTCTATCCACCTAGCATTTTTAGGTAATTTACATTTTTCTTTTATCTTCTCACAGTACCCTTTTGACTGGTCATTTATGTTTTCTACAAGAATAAATCCCCTATTACATTCCCATATTCCGAAACATTTCTCGACTTCATCAAATTTTAATATATCTATCCAAGATGCATTAACGGCTATAGAACACTTTAACTTTTCACATTCTAGTTTATCGGTCGTTCTAGTATATCCTTCTATACATTTGAATTCTCCGAAGCATTCGTAATCGATATTATATATTGATTCATCTATCAGTTCCATAAATAAAGTTTTACATCTAATAGGTCTACACTCTTCGTTCCACGGTTCGAATCCGGCTTTACATATCCATTGGTCTATACAAACTTGTCCTGGAGCTTTAGTAAACCTCCATTTAGCATTTTCCGGTAATTTACAGATATTCTCTACACAAATATCGTCTTTTAGATCTAGTGTATTGTTATCTTCGTACATAAATCCCGTAGGACATTCGTATAATCCAAAACATTGTCCCCTGTTCAATTTGAGGGAGTCGACGAGATTACCGCCTGCCAATTTACTACAGATAATTTTTTGACAACCTCTAGATCCATCTACAGTTTTGAAACCGGCATCGCATTCTACATCACAGGTATTATATAATTTTCTTTTAACCCCGTCTCTATATATAGACTTAATCTCTGGGCAACAGGAGACATTTATTTTCTCAAAACCGTCTAGACATTTCCAACTACAGATACCTCTAGAAAGCATAATTTTATTTTCTGTCTCGATATATTTACAATTATTAAATTTGTCATCACCTGAGTCATAACAATTGTGATTATGACATTTACAGCATTTATATTGTCCACACGGATATGTCCCGACATTACAGTCGCTAAACACAGAAGAAGATTGACTGACAACTATTTCTCTATTAGTACTGTTAGTACTGGCCAATAAATTAGTAGCCCAATATATAACAAGTATAATTGATGCTATCTCCAAAGTTATTAACAAGTAAAAACTTATTCTATTCATATTCCCTCACTAAACCTATGGTAGAGTATAAATGTGTCGAATGCAAGTGCTTTATTACTTTATTACTTTAT
>JAERRO010000011.1 GCA_016735395.1 Alphaproteobacteria bacterium
GGGATAAAAAAACCTCTCGTCAAAAAAACACCACTCAACCTATAGTAATATGATAGGTATCACACGAAGTTATAAAATTTATATATGCATAACGATAAGCATAACTATTATATATAACAGTTATCCCACGGAGTAATAAATTTAAAGTATAATAAGCATAACAATTATATATCTATGATATAGAATTGTTATTCCTCGGAGTAATAATAAAATACCTTTTATTATTACGACCCGTCTGCAAAATCCTTTGCAGACTTTTTTACACAATCAACAGCGAACAAAATTAAAAACTTCATATCCCGCTATACATTATACTTTTCTAAAAATTTTCGCGACGAGTTTAAGAAAAATTATTTTCCCCAGAGTCCCCATATTTTTTAAAAAAATTCTCCCACCACCACACACAAAACTTGACAAACAAGAATTAAAGCATAATAAATACTCACTCAACCTATAGTAATATATAGACATCTCATAAATTATAAAAATAATAAGCATAACAATTATATATCTATGATATAGAATTGTTATTCCGCGGAGTAATAATAAAATACCTTTTATTATTACGACCCGTCTGCAAAATCCTTTGCAGACTTTTTTTAACCAGCGACAAAGCACAAAACAAAAACCCTCTCGTCTAAAATCTTGGTTGACACGGTAAATTATTATACTGTATATTTTATTATGGTATCGAACAGGTTAACTTTTGACATTCAACTCGCTGCAAAATATAAAGCGGAATCTCAAAGGGTGAGGGTGATGAGCGAGGCTTGGGTTTCATCGAATGTATTGTGTCCTATGTGTAATAAAACCTTTGAACAACATCGAGCGAATAATGTAGGTAGCGATTTTCATTGTTCAAAATGCGGAGAAGAGTTTGAGTTAAAAGCTAGAAAAAGTAAAAGCAAAAAAGTAGTAGACGGTGCGTATGATACGATGATAGCAAAATTAAATTCCGACAAGAATCCTAATTTGTTATTACTCAATTACAAAATGAACGAGGTAAAAGATTTGATTCTTATACCGAAATATTTTTTTACTACTGACATTATAGAGAAGAGAAATAAATTATCGATAAAAGCTCGAAGAGCTGGATGGACTGGGTGTAATATACTTATAAATCGGATTCCAGATTCTGGAAAAATATATTACATCAGATCTACTATAATGGAAAACCAGAGTGATATATCTAGACAGTTTCAAAAGACTTTATTTTTACGAGAAGATACCGAATTGAGGGGCTGGAATCTAGACATTATGAATTGCATCGACAGTATAAAGTCCGAAGAGTTTGATCTCGGAGATATATACAAATTCGAAAATGCATTATTTAAGAGACATCCTTCAAACAACTATATCAGCGATAAAATAAGACAACGACTACAGTATCTCCGCGATAAAAAATACATATTATTTATAGGGAACGGTAAATATAGAAAAAACTGATATCGGCAGATAAAAACAAAAGAAAATCTAGGTCTAGACAAAACGGTATAAATGATTTAGAGTTAATTAATAACAAAGGAGTTATTGTAATAATGTATAATAGAAACCCGAAGCAGTCGTTGAGTCCGCGAAAAAATTCTAGTATAACTGTCCCCCGCATACAATTGATAGATCACAAAGGCACCAATCATGGTGTTATCGACACAAGAGTAGCTTATGACATGTCGAGAGAAGCAAATTTAGATTTAGTAGAGATAAACCCGACGAGTGTTCCACCTACCTGTAAAATTTTAGATTACGGCAAATGGAGATTTGATCAGAAGAAAAAAGCTACGATGTCTAGAAAGAATCAGAAGAAGCAGGATCTACATGAAATAAAGTTCAGCCCTACGATAGAGAAGAACGATTTAGACAGGAAATTGAATAAGGCCGAAAGTTTTTTGATTAAAGGCGAGAAAGTCAAAATAGTAGTAGAACCATATAGAGGCCGTGGCCGAGATATGATACAAAAAGATCGTATACTAGAACTTATTACTGGAGCCGTAGAACGATTATCTAATGTCGGTGTATCTGAAAAATTACCAGGTATGGAAGGCAGAAAAATGTCTACTGTGGTAGCTCCACTAAAGTCAAAATAACTTTTCCGTTTAAACACAACTTTGTATATAATACATAAAATAAAGAAATCATATATAGAACAGTTATCCCACGGAGCAATAAAATTGTAAAATAATTTTATAACGACCCGTCTGCAAAATCCTTTGTAAAATTTTTCTATAGACCTTTCAAAATATTTTACCTCCATCAAAATATTACAAATGAAAAGTCTAGTAAAAAACACCAACTCAACCTATAGCAATATGACGGTTATCCCACGAAATTATAAAATTGTATATAATAAGCATACATACATATTATACTATGTATAATATGTATGTATTCCGCGGAGTAATAAAATTATAAAATAATTTTAGAACGACCCGTCTGCAAAATCCTTTGCAGACTTTTTCACACAGTAAACAGCGAACAAAATTAAAAACTTCATATCCCGCTATGCATTATACTTTTCTAAAAATTTTCGTGACGATTTTAAGAAAAATTATTTTCCCCAGAGTCCCCATATTTTAAAAAAAAATTCTCTGCTTCCACCCAGTCACGATCCTCCGACACCTACCTTCTCCACCCTACATAATTTCTAGACCTTTCTCTACCCTTTTCTCCGCCCCGCAAAAACACCCACTCAACCTATAGCAATATGATGGTTATCCCACGAAGTTATAAAATTATATACGATATGCATAACTATTATATATCATAGATATATGATAGTTATTCCGCGGAGTAATAAAATTATAAAATAATTTTATTACGACCCGTCTGCAAAATCCTTTGCAGACTTTTTCTCAAATATCCTACTTTTTTAATTTTTAAAAATTTGACATTTTAACTAATTCAACCTATACTAGAATAGGTTGTAGAGGAATTTATTCGTTTGCAACCTACTTATAGACCTTATATATACATCCCACGAAATTATAAAATAGATTAAGCATACATACGGATTATACTATGTATAATCTGTATGTATTCCGCGGAGCTATAAAATTATAAAAATAATAAGCATAACTATTCTCACATAGACATCACAAAAACACCGCTCAACCTATCATAGAAACACCTATATGTAATATATACATCCAACGAGACTATAACTCACCATATGCATAACTATTATATAAAAATAATAAGCATAACTATTCTATAGAATAGTTATTCCGAGGAGTGATAAAATTATATACGATAAGCATAACTATTATATATCTATGATATATAATTGTTATTCCACGGAGTAATAATAAAATACCTTTTATTATTACGACCCGTCTGCAAAATCCTTTGCAGACTTTTTATCAAATATCCTACTTTTTAATTTTTAAAAATTTGACATTTTAACTAATTCAACCTATACTAGAATAGGTTGTAGAGGAATTTATTCATTTGCAACCTACTTATAGACCTTATATATACATCAAAACATTACAAATAAAAAGGAGTAAAAAAACACCCATTCAACCTATGATATCGCGAAGATTTTAATTTTTAAAGAAACTAACGACGGACTTTTTAGAGTCATCGAACTTTTTAAATTCTACTGGAGTTAGAGTCGCTTGTTGCCCTGTGTCTCTGTGCACGAAGATGACTTGTTCTGCGATTCTACATAGCGGGAAGTCGTCTCTAGAATCTGTATACATTTTTTTGAGTACGACATTTTGCCCGAAAGTTTTATAGAGTTGTTTAACTTTTTCTTCACGAATCATCTGATTATAATTTTTCGTCCGTCTATTTACAAAAACTCTAGTCCCGAATAGAAGGTCAAAATTCAGAACATTTATAGCGGTATCTTGGATCAGTTGAAAAGGCGATCCGGTAATACAGATTACTTTTTCTGCGATATTTTTATCATCTGCGATGGACTTTTTGACCCAGTCGAATACTTTGACAGATCTATTAAATTCTTCTAAAAACATCTCAAGATTTTTTTCTGTAAAGAAGCACTTTCTAAATTTCCAGTACGACATTTCACGAGAGATCAGATTTAATTTGAGGAGTGCTATACCGGTTAGTACTTGAGGGAGATAATAGACGACGGTTTTTATTGGTTTATGTTTTAAGACTATTTTAAAAAATTTCACGATAGAGTCTCTAGGAGAACAGGTCCCGTCAAAATCGTAGACTATGACGGAGTTATTCTTCGCCGATTTATTTTTCATAATGTTTCCTTTATGAAGTGGTGAAGATTAAGATTCAAATAGTTGTTTTAGTTTAATATTTTTGTTAAAAAAAGGCTGTGCTTGCTTATTAGAGAAGTAAAATCTTTTACCATTTTTATGATTTACGAAGACAGATTTCTCGGCAATTTTGCAAAGCGGGAAGTCATTTTCAGAGTCTGTATAGACTTTTATTATATTTATATCGTGTCCATATTCTTTAAAGAGGAGGCTAAACTTTTCGTTCTTTTTGAGCGGTTGTCCCTGAATTTTCCAAAATTTTTCTGGGCAAACGGGGGTTCCGATGATACGATCGAATCCTACTCTTTCTTTGAACCCTACCATCAGAGGTTGCGGAGATTCTGTAAGACAAATTACTAGATCTGCGATTTTTTTATCTTCTGCGACGGATTCTTTCACCCAGTCAAAGAGCGGTCTTTCTCGCGGTTTTATCGAGTATATTTTCAGCCGTTCTTTGTTCAACCACCGAGTAGAAAGATGCCATCTCGTTTTCACACTAATGAGTTTTAGTTTATATAGTGTAAATGCTAAAAAAAGCAGAAAGAACCAAAAGAGCATTTTAAAGAGGTTTTCATTCTTGAGTATGGTATTCCACGATTGTCCCCAATCGTATCTAGGTACACAAGTCCCATCCCAATCATAGATAATTATATTTATACATTTGTTTTTCATTTATATAATATAAATAAGAAAAAGGAGAAAGTCAACATTTTTTAGTTGTAAATAAATTTTATATATGTATAATAGATATAGTTATAAAAAAGGAGTTATAAATGTTCAAAGCCACAAAAAATTATCTATCGTCAGTTTCCAGGGGTAAAATATTTCTAGTAGTTATATTGGCTGGAATTTTATTTCTTATATTCAACTTATTTTTCAATACAGGAGAAAAAGACTCTACGATATCTTTAAGAGGTGTGTGCAAAGAAATAGTATATGCTGACGGCATAAAACTACAAATAGGTGTTTCCATAGACGGCACAAATTCTACGACGGTTAATGAGAGCCTTTCTATATTAAACCGGCGGTTAAGATTATCCTTAGAAAATTCATCTTTAAGGGACATCAAAATAATAGAAAAGAGCTATTATGTATATAAAAGCACAATAAAGGAAAATAGCACTTGGAAAGGTAAATTGACTTTAGAGGTTCAAACTAGCGATTTTGAAAATATATACGAAGCTATAGAAAGATCGAATTATGCTGTAGAAAATTTAACTATAAATTTGCAACCGTCATTTAGCGAGGATTTAAAAGCTGAGTTAAAAGAAAAATGTTTATCATCTCTAGTCTCTAAATTATATGAGGAAGGTAAATATGTGTCTAAACTATCTGGACAACGGCTAGGAGACATAAAAAACTTATCGTTCAGCGACAGATACCCAGAGATAAGAACGGCGGGTCTTTATAGGAGTCAGTCAGACAGTACTAGAAAGAACTCTGAAGGTAATTTGCCGGAGGTATTATTGAACAAAGAATATAGTTTAACACTGAATGTAGTTTACTATCTACAACCCCGTCTATTGCCGAGATTTTAGAACGGACTTATAAACGACAAATTTATAAAATAGTTCTACTTGAAAGTATATAGAAATTAGTTTACAGTAGATTAAGCGGGTATGGCGGAATGGTAGACGCGCAACGTTGAGGTCGTTGTCGACGCAAGTCGGTGGAAGTTCAACTCTTCTTACCCGCACCAAAATTAAAGACGACTGTATATAGTATATGACAATCGTCTCACGAAAAATACTACAACAAAAAGCACCTTCTCAAGCCGTAGTAATAAAAACGACACTCACAAAGTTATAGAACGACACCTCTCCATATATGACAGACACACATATACATCACACTAGAGGGCATAATTAAGAAATTATAAGCCATGTGCTTACACATATATATAATAGACTTCCCACGGAGCGATAAAACTGCAAAATTTATATATGCATAACTATGATATATAATGATCGTCCTACAGAGTCATAAAATTATAAAAATAATAATCATACATACATATTATACTATGTATAATATATATACATCCCACGAAGTTATAAAATTGTATATAATATGTATACATCCCACGGAGCGATAAAATTGTAAAATTTATATATGCATAACTATTATATATCATAGATATATAATAGTTATTCCACGGAGTAATAATAAAATACATTTTATTATTACGACCCGTCTGCAAAATCCTTTGCAGACTTTTTAAAAATGTCCCCCACCCTATACTAGATCCGACAGAATGAGAAAAAATTTCTCGTATTCTCTTCTGCAAACTTCCCCCGTTTATCCGCCACCCGCACAATT
>JAERRO010000004.1 GCA_016735395.1 Alphaproteobacteria bacterium
TTTATTTTAATAAGGAAACTACTCTCTCATATTTTAAAGTGCCTGTTAATACAGAATTCGGGCCAGAAAACAAAGATAAATATGTTGTATCTATACAGGCAGAGAAAACTTCTTGGATAAAAGTCGAGAATACACTATCTCAAGAGATAATTTTTTCTCGTCTGTTAGAGCAGGGGAGTGTGTACTATGCTCCGTTAGAAAAAAACCTAGCAGTTAGTGTCCCTCAAGGTGGACTAATTTCTGTTTATTTTAGTCGAGATTTTATCGGTGAATTAGGTAGCGAAGATATGCTAACCCATAAAATACCGCTTGAACAAAATGCTGTTCGACTACATAAAAGCGAAGACGGTACAGTCGAATGATCGACAAAATAATGACGGTCCCGCTGTCGGGATTTAAAGATAGATTACCGAACGAGGCTATCGTTTTGGATAGAATATTTTCTAACATAAAAAAATCTTTTATGAGATTCGGGTTTGCCCCTATTGAAACTCCTATGATAGAGAGAAAAGCTATTTTATGTTCGAACACGAATACCGATGTAAAAAAGCAGATATTTAACATAGAAGATAAAGATGCAGGATTAAGGTTCGATCAAACTATACCGTTAGCAAGATATATTATAAATAATAAAAACGAGATTCCGTTACCGGGGTTACTATTTCAAATTGGAAAGGTCTTTAGAGGAGAACGGCCACAATCTGGGAGGCTCCGTGAATTTTATCAATGTGATTACGATATTATAAGTACCTCTACACCTATAGATGAACAATTAAAACAAGATGCTTATACCATAAATTTAGGGATCGTTGCCTTTGTAAATGTACTAAATTTAAAACAACTAGATAAGTTGATACAAGACCGTGATATCGCTTTAGATGTTAACAATATAGCGATATATTTTTTAATATTTGATATATTAAATATCAAGGATAATGACACTCGAGAAAAAATACTGATTGCTATAGATAAAACCGATTATGTTTCCAAAGATACTTTTACAGATATAAATTTAGATGAAAATAGTATAATGATTTTAGAAAAATTTTCTAATATAAAATTCGACTTTTTAGGTTCCGATATCAAAACACATTTCGAGCCTTTATTAAAACTTCTAGGCGATAACAAAGAAATTATAACAATTATAGATAATTTTACAAAGTTGCAAAAGATTTTGTCTACCTACAGAGACATCAATTTAGGCGACGATAAAATTTCTCGGTCTATAAAATCTTCTTTTGATAAGATAAAATTTTCAGGAAAATTGGTTCGCGGGCAATCGTACTATAGCGGGATAGTCTTCGAAGGCAAAATAGACTCGTTAAAATCGTCTGTATTAGGGGGAGGGCGATATAATAAACTCACAGAAAATTTAGATCCTAAAACAAAATTAGAAGGAGTCGGGGCTTCGTTAGGTATCTCTAGAGTCTTCGAATATATATCTAATAAAATTACTGGAGAACAAGTTTCGAGTCCTATATTATTATTTTGCGAGTATGAGGATAACGATATTTTATTAAAAATTCAGAAAGATCTAAAAATGTGTAATACTAAAATTTTCTTCAGTACAGATTTTAACAAAATGTTGAAGTATATAAAGAATGAAGTTAGCATTAATGTCGTGATTATATCTAAAAAATGTTCTACCGATGAATGTCAATTCGCGACTGTTAGTAATGGGAAAATCGTTGAACGAGAAACATTGCCTATTAAAGATATAGAAAAATATATTATGAGAGATACATAAATATGGATATCGATATAAAAATTTTAACAAATTTAGTTACAAGATTTGAGGAATTAGAGAAATCAGTTTCTACATCCGACGGCTATGGCAATACTAGACAGATGCGGGAATATAAAAAACTCTCGTCTAAAATTCCTGCTGTACAAAAATATATAGACGGTTTCGCAGATTTAACAGAACTTCAAGAAATAGTAGACGACAAAAGAACAGAAGTAGAACTACTAGAGTTAGCGAAGGACGAGATAGACGAATTAAGCGAAGAACTGAAGAGACAAGGGGAGGTATTAAAAATTTCTCTCTTACCCGACGATCCGATAGACGAAAATAATGTCATCATAGAGATTCGTGCTGGAACAGGAGGTTCGGAGGCAGGATTGTTTGCTAAAGATCTCTTTTCTATGTATACAACCTTTGGAACGAAGAACGGTTTTGAGGTAGAGCTAATTCAATATATGGACGATGAAACTGGGTTAGGATCTTTACGGGAGGCCTCTTTTATAATGAGAAAAAAGGATGCTTATAAAATGTTGAAGTTCGAAGGCGGAACTCACCGTGTTCAACGAGTACCGAAAACAGAAAATTCTGGAAGAATTCATACTAGCGCAGCGACTGTAGTCATCATTCCGGAAATTACTAACGATGATATACTGGAAATTAGTGAAAAAGATCTAAGAGTAGATACTTTCCGTGCAAGTGGAGCAGGCGGGCAAAGTGTTCAGAAAACTAATAGTGCCATTAGATTGACTCATATACCGACCGGTATAGTCGTCCAATGTCAAGATGAACGATCTCAAATACAAAACAAGGCCAAAGCTTTAGTCGTTTTAAAGTCTAAAATCTTTAAAGAACAGGAAGTTAGAAAGAAAAAGAGTTTAGACGATACTAGAAAAAAACAGGTCGGGACTGGTGATAGAAGTGAAAAGATTAGAACTTATAATTTTCCGGAAAAACGTGTCACAGATCACAGAATTAACTTCGTAATTTATCAATTAGAGGATGTCTTAAATGGCGGTAAGTCTCTAAATATTATACTGGAGGCTCTTCAGGATAGAGATAAAATTAACCGACTAGAAAATTTTGATATATCGGATTTATTTATAACACATAATGACAAATAAGTCGTTTAATTCGTCTATTGATCTGATGAATTATGTGTATCATCGTGCCTATAAATTGTCTAAAGTGTTGAATTGTAAAGAAATTCCTATATATTGTGTCATCGCAAAATTTGATAAAAGGTCTAACTCGTATAAAGTCATCGTAGAATCGTCTAATAAAATTGAAACAGACAATTGTTCTATAAAACATGCGGAGATTGTCTGTATTCTAGAGATATTTAAGCTCAAAAGTATACGATTTCTAGACGAATATGATATCTTTGTGTCTTTAGAACCTTGTATGATGTGTGCTAGTACTATTTCTTATGCTAGGTTAAAATCGATCCACTTTTACGAGTTCAATAATGAAGGAGGTTTCTACTCATCTAAAAATCCTCTTTTCTTAACACAGAAACATTTGTTCAGACCCAAGATAATTATACACAAAGTCCAAAAATCCAAATCGTATAAGTGTCAAAATATTATCAAGATATTTTTTAAAAAGATAAGAGGCTAGCATGTGTATAATAAATTATGATCCAAAGTATCCATAATATATATTATGCGAAATAGAGACAACCGCTAGATTGTCATTTTCCCCATGGAAGAAATCCTGGAAGTATCGTACAAAAGATACGACTCGGCTCTATAATACTGAAGACTACCAGAAAGTGTTATTGTACGGGGATCAAGATAAAGGCTTTTATGTTTCTAAAAATTTACAGTTTAACGGCATATATATCGGTTCTAGTTTATACTTAGATTTTCAAAATTACTGTTAAAATATGGCTACTAACTCGTCGGCGATGGAATTTAACTAAAATTTATCAAATATGTTCTGCTTTCAGAGGTATATTTTTTTCGTCGTCGAAGATTTTTTTCTAACCTTTTGAACTTTAACGATATTTAGTCTTCAACAGATATAGTCATATGAGATAAATCTCCTATAGATTTTATGATAAGGTCTAGGTCAATTTTTTTATTGTAGTTGCCGATCCAGAGGTTATTATGCCCTCCTCCTTTGATTTCTTGAAATATTTCTTTAATTTTACCTATTATCATATTAAATCTTTCTTCAGAACTGTCTCTATTGGCTATTACCCCTATCGTTTTATCGCATATAGATATGATTATATTGTCCTCTTTAGTGTCTAGTTTTTCTTGCAAAAACCGTCTCATAACCTTTTGAACTTTAACGATATTTACATATTCTTGTGAGAGGTTAAATAATACAATTTTATGATTATCTAGATGTATTTCTTTAGCTTCTAATGACATAACTTTGAACCTTAGATCGTCTATCTCTCTATCGTTAATTTTGTTTTCGTCGATTATAAATTTTAATTTGTCTAGTGTATTGTCGTGAGTAGATTTCAAAAGTCTTCTTACATCGTTCTCCTGTTCTATGGTGTTACGGCAAAATTCTATCGCTTTTTCATTAAACAGGCATTCTATTCTTCGGATTCCTTTGCTTATGGATCTTTCACTCACTATTTTGAAAAGTCCTATTTCTCCAGTAGATTTGACATGAGTTCCACCGCATAACATTGTAGCTATTAAATTTTCTTCGTCGAACTTTTTAAAACCTAGTATTCTTATATTGTCCGTATCGTATTTTTCATTGGCGAGCATCAAAGCACCTAATTTTTCTGCCTCTTTTACTGAACTTACCGTCTTCGTTTCTACATGGTAGTCAGAGGTTATAAATTTATTGACTCCGTCTTCTATTTTATATATTTCTTTTTGAGTTAGTGCCGAGTTGTGATTAAAATCGAATCTTATTTCGCCGTCACCGATAAAAGAGCCCTTCTGTTCTACGGTCTCTCCTAGTTCTTTCATCAATGTATATAACAAAATGTGTGTCCCAGTATGAGAAGCTTCGACACGATTTCTAAAGTCTTTGTTTATATTTACAGATACCGTCTTATCTAAAATTTTGTCATCTGTTTTTATATTAAATTTTCCGAGGTGAACGAAAACTTCTTTAGATAGGTCTCCATATTTTTGCACATCGGAGACTTCGAACTTAAAATTCTCGTTCTCTATGATACCGATGTCAGCAATTTGTCCTCCACTTTCTGCATAGAATACCGTTTTATTTAGTATTACAGAGTATTCTTTTTCTGCATCGATTTTATGGAGATCTTCGTCTTTTATATTTTGTCCGTCTATATCGAATATATAGAGTATCTTCGAAGTAATAGAATTTTGAGTATATCCTAAAAATTCTGTAGAATTTTTTTGCGATAACTGTTTAAACATTGTGTCGTCTTTAATTTTCACTTTAGAACTATCTTTAGACAGTCTTTTTTGCTTTTGCATCATTTTATTGAAGGCATCTATATCTACGGTTTTATTTTTTTCTCTTAATATATCTTTAGTCACATCTAGAGGGAAACCGAATGTGTCGTATAGTTTGAAGGCACTTTCTCCTGAGAATATAGAAGACTGCGGGGGTATCAATTTTATCTCTTCTTCTAATAGTAGAATACCTTTTGACATAGTCTTTTTAAAAGATTTTTCTTCGTCTAAAACATACTCATAAATTTGAGTTTTCCTAGATATCAGTTCACTATAACGACCTCCCATTAGGTCTCCTACACTAGAACAGATATTATATAAAAACGGATCTGTTATACCTAATTTGAAACCGTAGCGGATAGCTCTACGGATTATCCTTCGTAATACATAACCTCTTCCCTCGTTAGAAGGGACTATGCCGTCTGCTATCATAAAACTAATTGCTCTAGAATGATCTGCTATTATCTTCAAGGCGGTCTTTTCTTCTTCCTCTTGAAATTTACTATTACTGTATTTAGGTACTATTTTACCTTTAATTTTTTCTATTAAATCTGTGAACAGAGATGTATCAAAGTTACTATTTTTTCCTTGTAAAACAGAAGCTATCCTCTCTAGTCCCATTCCTGTGTCTACCGATGGAAATTTTAGAGGTTCTAACTTTCCGCTCTCGAGTCTATTATATTGTATAAAAACTAAATTCCAGATCTCTGTATACCTTCCTAGATCTTCGTCTTTAGTTCCCGGTTTATCTCCCGGTATACCCTCACCGTAATCGTAGAAAATTTCTGTACTAGGTCCACACACACCGAACTCTCCTGCTGACCAAAAATTGTCTTCTCCTAAACGGATGATATCGCTGTCGTTAAGTCCAGCGACTTTACTCCATAATTTCGCAGATTCGTCGTCAGTATGGTGAACAGTTACTAGTAGTCTATCTTTGTCTAGTTTTAGTTCTTTCGTTAGAAAATTCCAGGCATAAACTATTGCTTCTTCTTTAAAGTAGTCGCCGAACGACCAGTTCCCTAGCATCTCGAAAAATGTATGATGCCGAGAGGTAAATCCTACATTTTCTAGGTCGTTATGTTTACCCCCTGCCCTCAAACATTTTTGACAAGAAGCTACTCTGTTACTTCGAGGAGTTTCTACACCGAGAAAAAGGTCTTTAAATGGGACCATTCCTGAGTTGACGAATAATAAACTATCGTCATTTTGTGGGGTTAGAGGGACTGAATCTAAAATTTTGTGATCTAATTTTTCGAAGAAAGATAAGAACCTCTCCCTGATTTCTTCATAACTATTTTCTATCATCTGTTAGCCTTATGATTAAAAGATTTTACCATAATATCGGACTTTTTGCAACTATATATATAGAAGCAGATATTATAATATTTTTACACCATTTTTATCTCAAAATTTATTTGTAAAGAAAGCGAATTTCTGTTATTATATGATATGGATAAAAAATATACTAGATTAGATTTTTTGAGAAAAAGTGGAATGACGATTGGCTCTGTAGGACTAATGAGTTCTATAGTTTCCATACCTTCTATAGTATACGGATCTTCAAAGAATCAGTTAAAAAATATGAGATCTATGATATCGAGTGGAAATACTCTAGTATTTTTTACATCGTCTATTCACCCCAAATATAAAATAGCTCTTTTCGAAAATCCATTGAGACTTTCTATAGACTTTTCAGGTACGGATCTAGACAAAAAGACATTTCACAAGATAACGAATTCCACTATAAAAAATGTGAGGACTGGAAAACAGGCGAACGGAGACACTAGGGTAGTTCTAGATCTGTCTACGACTGTAATGCCTCTAAATTTGTCTACGGATGTGTTAGTTCGAAAAAGAGGAAGAAATTACGAATTAGCTATAAAATTGACAAAAGTCTCTAGAGTTGCCTTCGCGACTATGGTAGATAAATTACCAGGTATACAGAATAATAATAATGTCGCCGAGACGAATGTGAGTCGTACATTTGCGAAAAGTAAAACTCCTAACAAATTTACTATTATAATAGATGCGGGACACGGTGGAAAAGATCCAGGGGCGGTGGGCAAAAAATATGGGACTTTAGAAAAGAATGTAACCCTCAAGGCTGCCCTATTTTTAGAACAGGAATTAAAGCAAAATAAAAAGTTTAATATTATATTGACCCGTAAGACGGATAAATATTTGTTTTTACGGGATCGTGCAGAGATATCTAGTAAATACGATGCTCACCTATTTATATCGCTACATGCAGATGCTAGTCCTAGTATAAAGACGAAGGGATTATCTACTTATACTTTGTCTCAGAAGGCTTCCGACGAAGAATCGGAGAAGTTAGCTCAACGAGAAAATGCCGCTGATCTCATCGGGATAACAGGTAGTTTTAAAGAATATACACCAGATCTACAAGAAGTTTTGAGTTCTCTGTCGCAGAGAAAAGTTCAAGAAGCTAGCATAGAATTTGCTAATGCTTTTATATGGTCTGCTAAAAATCTGAAGATGCAGACACTTCCCAACCCCGTTAGATCGGCTGGTTTTGCGGTATTAAAGTCTAATACACCGTCTACACTAATAGAGATGGGCTTTTTATCGAATGCTGACGAAGAAACTCTACTACGGAAAGACTCTCATATAAGACGACTTTGTAAAACTTTATCTAAAACTATTTCTTCTTATGATTTTTTAACCTGAAAATTAGTAGTTGATTTTTTACAGATTTTACTTATATAATTAATAATCGATTACTATTAAAGGGACTACTATGGAAGAAAAAGATTTAAAAAAACATAACGAAGACATTTCTGATGTAAAATGCGACGATGAACTTCAGTCTTGTGCGGGAGGAAATTGTTCTGCTACCTTCAATCTCGAGGAGTTAGAAGAAAAGGTCAGATATCTTCAAGATGAGTTGGATAAAACTTATGATACTAATGTACGACTATTGGCAGAAATGGAAAATCTTAAACATAGAACTAAAAACGAAATAGAGTTAAAGGTTAAACAAAGTGTACAGAGTTTTGCACTAGATTTATTACCTGTTATAGACACCTTGGAGCAAGTAATAAGTACCTCCAGAGATTTAGATGTTGATACTAAAGTACAAGAAGGGTTTGACTTATTCTATAAAAATTTCATCAAAAGTTTTCAAAACAATGGGATTACTATAGTTACTTCGACAGACGAAAACGGAGAACCTGTTCCTGCAGATCCTAAATATCATCAAATTATAACTGCTGAAGAAAGCAATTTAAAGGCTAATGTTATTACTCAAGTTTTACAAAACGGTTATATGTTGTTCGATACCGTTTTGAGATCGGCAAAAGTTGCGGTGTCGAAAGGTTAATATTCTATACCGAGTAGAGCCTTTAGTAGTCCTGTATTTCTCATAGATTTAACTTTTGAACCGCTTACCAGAATGTGATCATATAGTGTGATATTTATGACTTTTAAAGCTCTATAGATTTCTTTAGTAAAATCGAAATCGTATTCTGAAAATATATCACTACCCGATGGATGATTGTGTACAAGCATAACATAAGCTGATCTGTTTATATTCGCAGTTCTTACAATTTCTTCTAGATATCCGTATGCTCTGTCTGTATATCCTATCGTATGAGTTATGTGGTCTATCATTATAAAATTTATGTCTAGACATATACAGTGAATTTCTTCTTTTTTCTTACCCATCAATATGACCGAGATATATTTTTCTAGTGTACTCCAGTTATCTAGAACAGATTCTTTCTTTAGAATATCTGAATGTTTCAAAGAAGAAATAGTAGATATGAGGTTTAACAGAATTGTTATATGTTCGCCTACTCCTTTGAATTTTTGTAGTTCTTCGGGTTGTGCGGTCAATATTTTATGTATACTGTCATCAAATTTGTGTAATAACATTTTTGATAATTGTTTAGTATCTCTCCGTGGAACTGCATAGCTTAATAATAGTTCTAACATCTCGTATTTTTCTAATTTGTTCTGTTTAAACTTACTTTTTAATCGTTGGCGGTGTCCTGCCATAAACTGTGAGTTTGCAGAAACTTTTTTACATTCTACGACTTTTTTACTTTTACTGTTTGTAGTTGTTTTCTTATTTTTCGTTATTTGCATATGAAAAGGTATTTTGTTTTTTTATTATAAATAGTTATGTATTATGATTTTCTGTAAAAATGACGGTTCCTTCTTCTGTAATTCCTATAGTATGTTCCCATTGTACTGATAATTTTCCGTCTGCGGTTCTAACTGTCCACCCGTCGTCTTCGAATATGTGCTTAATTTTACCGGCATTTAACATAGGCTCTATAGTAAATATCATCCCTGGTTCTAGAATTATATTATCGTAGGCTTTGTCATAGTAGTGGACGACTTGAGGATCTTCGTGAAATGTGGTTCCTATTCCGTGTCCACAGAAATCTTCTACTATAGCATAGCCATACGGTTTGACTATAGTCTCGATAATTTTACCTACGATAGAAATCGGCATTCCCGGTTCTAGATGATTTATAGAGGACATCATCGCATTATGACAGACTTCTATCAACTGCGAAGATTCTTTAGAGACCGTTCCGACTTTAAACATTCTACTTGAATCGGCATAGTATCCTTTTAAAATTACGGTGACATCTATATTAACTACATCGCCGTCCTTCAATATATCTTTAGTAGAAGGGATACCGTGACAAATTACATCGTTAATCGATGTACATATGGATTTAGGGAAACCTTTATAATTTAGTGGAGCCGATTTTGCACCGTGATTAAGAGTGAATTTATGAGCCAATCTATCTATTTCTTCTGTAGAAATCCCTGGACGGACAAGTGTACCTATGTAATCTAGAAGATCGCTGGCCAGTTGACCGCTGGTTATCATCTTTTTAAAATCTTTCGGTGTATATCTTTTTATCAATTTGTAATCCTCTTATAATCTTTTTTTAATATAATTAACTTGTAATGTCAACCGCATTAATAGTTCTCCTAGAATTACTATGATACTATTTTTATCGGTATTAGATTTCATCATCTTTTCTATTTTATTTAATTTTTCTAAAGTATCAGATAGAAGTTCTAATGACAGTTGACATTCATTGAGAACTTGCGATTTATATTTAAAAAATATCTTAAAGAATACTAACTTTATAGCTTCTTGTTCCGTCTTCCCGCTCTTGACTAAAGCTCTAACTTTTAACAATTTTTCTATATGTGTAGAGAAGACTCTAACGAAGAATATAGGCTCTATATTTTCTTTTAAGTTATCGAAACTAGTTTGATAATTTTTTATATTGCCGTTTAAAGTACTATGTATAAGATCGTCTACTTGTATATGTGAGAAATTTTTAAAACATTTAGAGACATCATTTGAGTTTATATTCCCCTTCTCTATCGTATATAAAATTAACTTTTCTAACATCTGTTTTGTATTTTCTCTATCGTTCCCCAGCAAAAAAACTATATCATCTACGACATCGGATGAGTATGCGATATTATCTTTTTTTAGTGTCTTTATGACGACTTCTCGAACAGATCGAGGGTTATCGTGGTAGCACCTCACACAACAGGCTTCACTGTCTTTTTCTAACAATTTATAAAGTTTATGTTTTCTTAAATCTATATCTCCTCCTGTAAATATAATTAGAGCTTCAAAATTTTTATATGCTGTTAACCACTCTTCGATGATAGAACTAATGTCGTTAGATCCGATTCGGATTTTGACAACTTTTAGCGGATTAAAAAAATTAGGAGTGATAAGCTCTTTTATCAGGTTCTCTTGACGGGTAGGATCACCTAGTTCATCTGAGTCGTAGGATAACCACGATATATTTTGATCTCCGTCGAAGAAATCAGAGGCTATTTTCTTAGATATCTCATTAACGGCACCGTTATCTTGCCCAAAAACAAAAAAGGCCTTATGATCTTTCGACCGTATTTTTGACAATTCGTAGGAGTTAATCGGCACTTTTATTATTCCTGTTAGTTATATCATTTTTTTCGATTGTGTTTAGGCTATCTTGACGGATATAGTGATTAAAATATAGGGCGGTTCTCTGTGAAATTAAATCTGCTATAGTTTGAGACATCCTTTCTTCTGCATCTTTTTTAGCATAAGTAGATGACATTAGACTAGATGAAATGTAATAACTGGTCTGATATTTTTCTTTAAAAGATGTAAATAGTTTGCCAGTTTTTTTGTCGTTTATGTTAACATCGGCCTCGATGAACATTGACACGAAACTAAAAGTTCCGTCTGATTGTTCACCCTGATATAGATCGCTTGGATATTTTAGAGAGATACTCATAGTATATTTAGGATTACTAGGAATACCTTTTGGATTAAGTTTTAAACGGATCCTGTTGCGGATGATGATGCCTAGTTCCCCGTGAATCGGCTCTATATATAATTGTTGAGTAGCTTTTGCAATAGTCATATCATTTTTCTTATCACCATATTTATACATCGGAGACATAGAACAACTAGTAATTAAAACAGCCAAAATAGAAAAATACATCGCTTTAAGTAATCTCATCAAAATTCACCTATTATATTTACTATTTTATTCGGTAGAATTATCCATTTCTTTATTTTACTGGAGACAATATTATGCCTTTCTATTATGCTACTATTTAGCACCGTCGCTTTGATTTTTTCTTCGTCAGCATCGATATCGATTTCTATATTCCCTCTTAATTTGCCATTTATTTGTATAGGTAATATATAAGAATTTACTCTAGTGTACTTCTCTATATAAAGTGGAAAATTCTCTTTAGAAATGAATGTTTCGTTTCCTAAATTATGCCAAAGTTCTTCTGTAAAATGTGGTGCGAACGGAGATAATATTTTTAGAAAATCTTCAAACATTTTTTTATTACACCCTTCTCTTTCTATACTGTTAAAAATTTCCATTAAATTAGCTACTAGGACATTAAATTTATGTCCTTCTAATTTATCATTAAAAGATTTTAGTATTGTATGAAATACCATTGACACCTTGCTAGAGTTTTTTTCTACAAATTTTTCTCCTCGTGAAAATCTTTCTACCTTCTGTAAAAATCTTGTCAGACCTACTATACTAGAACTTTCTAGTGCGGTAGATTGTTCGAAGTCTCCTAGAAACAGAATATATAACCTTGATATATCTGTACCATATTGTGATACTAAATCTTCAGGAGATATAGTATTGCCTAGAGATTTAGACATTTTTATTCCACCCTCCGCTAATATCAATCCGTTAAAAGTTCTTTTAGTGTACGGCTCATCGGAGAATACGGATCCTCCGTCTTTCATTGCCTTGTACCAAAACCTAGAATATAATAAATGTCTTGTAGTATGTTCCATCCCGCCGTTGTATACTGATACTGGCAACCATTTTTTTAGAATACTTTCTGCGACAAATTCTTTATCGTTGTTGTTATCCAGATACCTCATAAAATACCACGAAGAGCCTGCCCAAGTCGGCATAGTGTCTGTCTCTCGTTCGGCATAACCTTTACATTTAGGACAACTCGTTTTAACCCAGTCTGTCATTTTAGCAAGCGGAGAGTCTCCTTCTTCTGTAGGTTTATAGTCTGTCATCGGAGGTAGTATCAACGGCAGTTGATCTATAGGAAGAGGTTCCCAACCACACTTCTCACAGTACACCATAGGAATAGGCTCGCCCCAATATCTTTGTCTTGCGAAACCCCAATCTTGTAATTTGTACTGTGTGGTCTCTTCTATTCCCTCTAATTTACTACTAGATATTTTCTTTTTTGACTCTTCTATATTTAAGCCATTTATATCTAATATATTTTTATAACTAGAATTTATATGTCGACCGTCTTTAGTCCAAGCTTCTGAAGAGGTATCTGATTCTATGATAGGTAAAATTTCTAGTTGAAAGAAGTCGGCGAATTTGTAGTCTCTATCATCGTGAGCCGGCACTCCCATAACTGCTTTAGTACCATAATTTCCTATGACATAGTCTGCGATAAATACGGGCAACTCTTTTCCTGTAATAGGGTGGATACATACTATAGAGTTTAATTTCTTCCCATTTATCTTTTTGTCTGCACAGAATGTAGGGTCTAATCTTTCTTTAATTAACTGTTTACACCAGTCTTTAGTATCGTTGTTCTCGTCTTCTAACCATTTCTTTGTGTACATAAATTCTGGAGCTATAGCTATGAATGAGACTCCGAAGATAGTGTCTACTCTAGTGGTAAATGTTTTTATTATTATAGAAGAATTTTTGACTTTAAAGTCTACCGAAAATCCGGTATTTTTTCCTATCCAGTTGATCTGCTCTGTAGAAATTCTAGAAGGATAATCGACTTTCTTTAGATCGTCTATAAGTTCGTCTGCATATTGAGTAATTTTTAGATTCCATTGTTCTTTTACTCGCCGTTCCACAGGATTCTTGCACCGTTCACAAGCACCCTTCTCTAGATCCTCGTGTGTAAGAGACATTTTGCATTCGTCGCACCAAAACATTTCTAGAGGAGATTTATATGCTAAACCTTGTTTATAGAATTGAATAAACATCCACTGAGTCCATTTATAGAAGGACGGATCAGAAGTTTTAATTATCCTAGAATAATCGAAACTGTATCCCATCATTTTTAATTGATCGGTAAACTTTTTCGTCGTAATTTCTAACATTTTCTGAGGAGTTTTACCTATTTTTAAAGAGTATCTTTCTGCAGAGACTCCGAACGAGTCGAATCCTATAGGGTATAGAACATCGAAACCTTTCATCCGTTTATATCTAGCAACAACATCCATTCCAGTGTAAGGTCTAGTATGTCCTATGTGCAGACCTTCTCCCGACGGATACGGAAACTCTACAAGCACATAATAAGGATTTTTAGCATTTTTTAATTTCTCTTGAGAGACCGTATATAGACTATTATGTTCCCATTCACTCTGCCATTTCGATGCTATCTCTTGACTATAGGCCCACTCGTTTTTAATAGAACTCATCGGTTTTCCTTTTAAAATTCATAACTACACTGTATAATATATATTCGTATTTCACAACCCGCCGAGAAAATAAAAACTGTGTTAATGACACTTGATTTTATTAGAGGAACAGTCATAATATCATTAAAGTTAAGTCGCTGCTGTAGCTCAGTCGGTAGAGCACTTCCTTGGTAAGGAAGAGGTCGCTAGTTCGAATCTAGTCAGTAGCACCATATATATCTAGAATCGACAGTTATAGGTTAAGAAATTTGAAACTTCTAATCTTGACTTATAGTGAATTATATTATATAATTTGCTTAACCGCTCAACACCATTGGAGGTTGCGTTTAACTAATATACTATAAAGGACTTCTTATGAAGAAATTAACTGTCGAAGTGGCGACTAGAGAAAAAGCTGGACAAGGTGCTAGTAGAGCTATTCGTAGAAATAATTTGATACCTGCTGTGATCTATGGACTAAAGAAAGAGTCCTCTATAATTACGGTAGATTTTAAAGGGTTCGCTAAATTATTAGAGATACCTAAATTAAAAACTACTTTGTTTCTATTAAATAATGGTGGAAAAGAGGAAAAAGTTCTTCTAAAAGATATTCAATATCATACGATTAGCAAACAACCTATCCATCTGGATTTTTTACGGATAGATGAGGCAAAACCTATTGCGATAAATATATCTGTTAACATTACGGGACAAGAAGATTCTATGGCCATCAAGAAGGGTGCAAATTTGACTATTATATCTCGTGAAGTACCTGTTATAGGACTGATTAAAGATATGGTAGAAGAAGTTACCTTCGATATAACGAATTTGAATACTGGAGACTCTATACATACTCAAGATTTACAACTTCCTGATGGATTATCTCTACAACCTAATACAGAAAATATAACCGTTTTAAGTCTTACTACTATAGAGGACGATGCCGAACAAGAAACTGCGACAAATACTTCTGAAGAGATTACAGAGACATCTGAAAGTAGTGACGAGACTACTAAAGAATAAAGTTAAAAAAACTTATAATAGATTATAAGTTTTTTTCTAGTTCAAAGTTTTATTATTTTGTTTTTTAAAATTTTTGATTATAGCTTCAAGTTCATAGTCAAAGGCAGGTCTAGTTCTCCCTACAGGAAGACTACACAGTTTAAAAGGACCGTAAGAAACTCGTACTAATTTAGATACTGTTAACCCTAGTGCTTTCATAACATTTCTGATTTCGTTTTTCTTTCCCTCTTTTAATGTAATTTTTAGCCATTTATTTTTAGGTTCACCTTCGGCTATCCGTCTATTATTTTTAGTAGATCTTTTACTTCCTTTCATTATAAAAATTTCCATAGGAGAATACCTCATACCTTCGACTCTCATATTACCAGATCTTGCATCGTCAAATAGGCCGTCGTTAAAGTCAACATATAGAGGTACAAAAACTCTGACCTTGTATACCCGTTTAATACCACTTTTGGGAGCTGACATCCACTCTGAAAATAACCCGGAATTAGTTAACAGTAGCAGTCCTTCAGACATAAAGTCTAGTCGTCCTATGTAAACCAATTTCTGTAATTTTTTAGGTAGTAGATCGTATATATTTTGTCTTCCATCTGGATCAAATCTAGTAGTTAGAACCTTTGAAGGCTTATGAAATATGACTACTTCTGGTGTATGAGAAATGTTACGGTTGAGTATTTTACTGTCTATATATATGTCGTCCTCAGGTTGAACGAAATGATTTTCGTCCTCTATCCATGTATTATTTATCCTTACTCTTCTAGCACCTATGACTTCCATGGCTTGTGCATTAGAGCTAATACCACAGTGCAGTCCTATCTTCATTAGTTCTTTAGTAATTCGCACTCCGCCATCGACTTCTTCTTGTATTCTTTTCATCGTTATATTTCCTATAATATTATTATATTCTCTAGACAGAGTGTATAATAAAATCTTGATTTAGCAAGTAGATAGTAGTATACTTATTTATAATATACGAAGGGATTTAAGATGGCTGGACATTCAAAATGGAGTAATATTCAACATCGCAAGGGTGCTCAAGATAAGAAAAAGTCCAATATATTTTCAAAGTGTGTCAAAGAAATTACTATTGCTGCAAAATTAGGAGATCCTAACCCTGAAAATAATGCCCGTCTACGACTAGCAATACAAAATGCAAAACAAGCTAATATGCCGTTAGACAATATAAAAAGGGCTTTAGACAAGGCTACTAGTAGTGGAGAAAATCTAGAGGAGGTACGATATGAGGGGTTCGGCAACGGATCTGTCCCTATTATAGTAGACTGTCTTACGGACAATACAAATAGGACTTTTACAGAGGTCAAAAATATATTCGGAAAAGGCGGAGGGAATCTTGGATCTGAAGGAAGTGTATCATTTATGTTTAAACATGTAGGTATAATCGTCTATCCTGATACTGTAATGGAGTTCGAAAAAATGTTTAATAATGCTATAGAAGCCAGTGCCGAAGATGTTATACATATAGAAGGCGAGAAAAATAAAAACGGACTATATAAAATTTTAACTAATGTCAAAGATTTTGGGTCTGCCCTGCCCATCTTAGAAAAATCTATCGGAGAAATTAAAGAGGCTCATCTAGGATATATACCTATCACGAGAACTGAAGACATAGACGACGAAACTTTAGAAAAGTTATCTCGCTTGATTGAAACTCTAGAAGATCACGACGATGTCCAGCGAGTTTTCACGGGTGTCGACGATGAATAGAAGTCATATTTTAGGGATAGATCCGGGGCTACGGCAGACTGGATGGGCCATTTTAGAAGTAGATAAAAACTCTTTTCAGTATATATCTAGTGGCACAATAAAGTCTAGATCAGAAGACGATTTGCATAATAGATTATACACCATATATAAAGAACTAGAAAAAGTAATAGACGAGTATCAACCTAAAGATGTTGCTATAGAAGAGACTTTTGTTAATAAAAATCCGAAGACAAGTCTTACTCTCGGGCAAACTAGAGGTGCTATTTTGACTGTTATAGGAAGTAAAGGAAAAAAACTTTTTCACTATACGGCTAATCAGATTAAAAAAATGATCACAGGATACGGACATGCAGATAAGAATGGTATCCAACAATCGCTCAAATTCTTTTTTAAAATAGTTCCACCGTTTCAAACTAATGACGAAGCAGATGCGATAGCTATCGCCTTAACTCATTACTTTATAAATTTTAAAACTAACGATATAATATAAGGAAAATTTATGAAATATGCGATTTTAATAGGAGAACCGAATTCTGGCAAATCGACATTTGCGAATCAGTTTGTCAAAATGGCGAAGGACAGAGGTCTATTTATTAGCATTTTAAAAACAGGTAACTCTATAAGAGAGTATGTTAAAAAAAATCCTAATAGTGATATAAAAGAGAAAATGAATAGAGGCGAACTCGTTGGTAACGAAATACCTAAAGCATATATGATAGAAGAAATTAGAAAATATAATTTGCTAGAGAAAAAACCAGACTTGATTCTAATGGATGGAACTCCTAGAAATTTATCGCAGAAAGATGAGTTTAAACCTGATGTATTCGACAGATACGGATTAGAATTACATAGTATCATTTTTATATCATTGTCGGTTGAAGAAATATTTGAAAGAGCCTCTAATAGAGGACGAGACGACGATAAAGTAGAAATCGTCCGGTGTAGAATAGACAATTTTAAAAAAGATACATTACCTATGTTAAATTATTATAAAATTACGAACGAATCTAAATTTAGAGAATTAGACGGAAAACTTCCTGTAGAGGATAAAGTCAGACTCAAGTTTATAGATGAAATTATAAATTCAATTTTACGATAGAATTTTAATTTACAAATTTATATTTTTCTGCTTCCGTTCTAGCTATTTCATCTACTGTGTCATTATATAAATCGTTAGAATGTCCTTTGATCCAGGTTAACTTATAAGGAATATTTATCTCGGATACCTTTGAGATAACTAGATCTAATTTTTCCCATAGATCTCTATTTTTTACAGGTTTTTTACTAGCAGTTCTCCAGTTATTAAGTTTCCAGTTTTTCAACCAAGAATCGATAGCATTTATGACATATTTTGAGTCTATAAAAAGTTCTACATCGTCGAATTTATCTTTGTCAAAATTATTTACTAACCAATTCATAGCTTCTAAAACTGCTATAGCCTCCATTCTATTATTTGTAGTTTTACTATCTCCGCCGGATAAGATCGTCTCTTTGGAGTCAGTCGTCGGTAAAATTATAATTGCTCCCCAACCTCCTGGACCGGGATTACCTAAACAAGAACCATCCGTATAAATTTTGATAGTCCTGTTCATATTTTATCTTATCAAATGATGGTGGGGTTGGAAGGACTCGAACCTACGACCGATCCGTTATGAGCGGATAGCTCTAACCAACTGAGCTACAACCCCGTATTAATTATAGAGTACACGATTTTAATTTATTTTCAAATTTTTTCTTAGGAAATCTTATGTCTTTATTTTTATTCATATTTTGCAAGCAAGTCTTAATTTTAGAATCCGTCAATTTTTTAATATCTTCTACGGATATATAAACCTCATATGAGTTTATCTCCAATATATCATTTTTACTTATAAATTCTAAATTGAGACTAGACAGACAACAGGCTGGACAACTAGAAATATCCCCATAGAGTTTTCTATATAGAGTTTTATTGCCGTTCTCGAATAATAGATTTTCCCAAGTCTGATTTACTATTACTTTTATTTTGTTATCTACTAGAAAAATTTTATCTATACCTCCGTTACAACGGTTCCCAACTGGAGTCAAACTGTAAAAGGTTATAATATCGTCAGAACTATGTACATTAATTACTTGTGAAAAAGTCCCGTCTGCTACATTATTTTGCCAAAAAATATGATAGACTTTATTGTCGTTTAATTGTAAAACATTTTTGTGGATAAATAATCTAGTCTCTTTATGTTTCAGTTTATAGACTTTAAATTTTCTTAGATATACTATATCTCCTTCTATTTTTTGTCTACATTCTTTTAAAATTTGAGTAGATTCGTGTAGTCTATTGGGAATAAAGGAACCGTCACGAGTAATTTTATTGTTGCTAAATATAATATGAGAACAAAATCCTTCTGCTATGATGGCTATTTTAGATTTTTTTTGTTCGATGGTTGTAGTTATTATAACGACTATTATGATACAAAGAACTAAACTTAATCCTATTATATTTTTTAGAGTTTTATTTTTTTTCATATAGATCGACCATATAATTAGTAAAATATATAATACATTCCTACAGAGATGCTATTATTTTTGGAATTGATTTTATCGACCATATTGTTATATTCTGTTGTTCCATTAATTTTATACAATATAGAATCCCCATTTCGAACTTGATATTTGTCATATGCTCCGCTCAGATAGACACCGACTTTTTTAGAGTCTATCATTGCAAGTCTCAATGTTCCAGCTATATGAATTAGGTTTCCTTCGTCTGCTGTATCGATATAAGACGGATTTTGTTCATAGTCGGCATCCCTAGTATGTAATATACCTGTGTTTGTAAATTCTTGAACTAGTCCATATGCGATGTCTAGAGTAAACATTCCAGTTTCTGAGAAAAGATAATCGAACTGCATTCCAAATAGTAATATATTAAAGTCCATATCAGACGATAATGTATCTCCTAGTTTTTTGGTCGAAATAATTGTACCACTAGTATCCAAGCCAAAAGTCATTGTATCGTACATAGTCAGATCTTGTTGTGTCCTTTTGTATCCAACATAAGGGGTTAAAAAAACTGTGTTATCGTCTTCATATAGTTGAAATTCTATTCCTACTTTTCCTTCTGCCTCGATAATATATCCTCTAGCTTTTCCTATACCTATATACAGCAAACTGTTTGTGACATCGTCGTTTGTCCCTTCACCATTAGAACTAGAACCCATAGATCCTGATCCTTGTAGAACTAGTCTACTTCCAAATAGAAACGGTAATCTCAAATCTAACTTCAGTTCCGGTGCCTTAAATACCAGGTTATCAAATTTTGTGATAGACCCAGACATATCGTAGTCCAAGAATTGAGCGACATCAGTAGAAGTAACTTTTAGACCTAATCCGAAGATACTGTTTGGTTTATAACGATTTCTCTCCTTAGTTTCTTCTGCCCTAATTCTCTTCATTTCAGCCTTATTCCTTTTGATCCTTTCGTCCTCAATATTCTTTGCCTTAATTTTTTCTGCCTTAGCCTTCTCTGCTTCAAGCTTTTTAGCCTTTATCTTTTCTGCTTTAATTTTTTCTTTCTCTGCTTTAATTTTTTCTTTTTCTGCTTTTTTCTTCGCTTTAATTTCCTCTTCCGTAAGTTCTTTCTTTATATTAGTTATGACTTTTATTCTGTCTACTTTTACTTTGTCTGTCTTTACTAATTCTCTAAATCCTTGTTTTTCGGTGGCACCATTTACAGAATAGGAAAAAAAACTAACTACGAAAATAGATGAAATAAATAAACTATTAAGAAATTTCATAAACGATGCCTTTTATTAGATAATATTCTATTATAACACTTTATATGAAAATGTACAACAAAAATTTACTGGCAAATTTAGAATGGAATCTCGTCGTCTCCGGCAGAATCATTTCCGATGTTACCCTCTGGACTTTTACTCACAGGGTTACTATTTTTGTTATTTCCAGAGAATTCGCTTCCTCCGTCATGTCTATCCAACATTAAGAAAGTAGAATTACCGCCTCCCGACAGGACTACTTCTGAAGAGGTCCTTTTAGTCCCTGCATCGTCTGTCCATTGTCTGTATCGCATAGAACCTTCTATGTAAACTTTCATACCTTTCTTTAAATATTTTTCGATCACACCTACGAGTCCAGGAATAAATACGACTACTCTGTGCCATTCGGTTTTGTCCCGTCGTTCTCCAGAACTTTTGTCGATCCAATTTTCTGATGTTGCTACTGAAAAAGATGCTATCTGCAGGTTATCTTTCGTAGATCTTATTTCTGGGTCGCCACCTAGATTTCCTATTATAGTTATTTTGTTTATACTTCCGGCCATAATTTTTCCTTTAAGTTGATTATTTATTGTTTAGATTGTGGTATATATAGAAAATAAAAGCAAGTCTATTTTTTGGCTTGTGTTGCTTTCTTAGCTACAGGTTTCTTCTTTGATGTAACAGCTTTTTTTGACACGGTAGTTTTTTTAGCTACGGCTTTCTTTTTCGGTGTCGTTTTACTAGTAAATTGAGAACTATCCTGCATAACTTTAGATAATACGGCACACATAGTATCTTTAAATTCCTTTATAGTCGGGAGAGAACTCTTCTTATTATTTTTCGAAGGTGAAGACGATTTCATAATAGTTTCTAAAGTTATATTAATTTTATTAACGAGATCTGAAACATAGTTGCTATTTTCATTTGCAGTCGGTTTCTTTACTATATCCTTTTTCGACATTGTCTTTTTAGGACGATTCTTCTCCGTCAAAGGTTTTTTAGTATTTGTAGTTTTCTTTACGGGTGTATTCATAGATATCTCCTAGATTGATAATAACCTATATAATAGGATAAAATAAAAGTCAATAGAAAATTTTATTGGATCTCGTTCAAATTATATTACTGTATAAGTTCAATCAATTTTGCCATTGTACTATTAGATCATCTCCACATTTTTTTAACCATCTTTTGACATCGTCCACAGATCTTTCTTCTTCGTTATATATAGAGTTTACTAGAATCCAAAAATCTTTTTGATGATGGGCATGAACTAGATGAGACACTTCGTGTGCTATAACATATTCTAGAACTCGTCTCGGTGCTAGGACAAGAACTTCTGATATTTTTATTTTCATATTATTACTTTGACAGTTTCCCCAACAGGAAGTAAAGCCGGCGATCTTTAATTCTACGGGAGTTTTTATATCGATGTCTTTTAAAAACTTATTCATAATCGACAAACTAGATGTATACAAAAGTTCTCGTAATTGTCGACGAAGCATTCTGTCAAAATGTTGTGTTCTAGAAAAGATATAGACGGCTTTACATTTTCCGTCGTCTAATATATAAGACCTTTTGTCCGTCCTATTTTCTAGGTGTATGTTAAAGGGTTCTCCTAATAAAGATAATACTTTTTTCTCTGCTAAAGGTAGATGACATAAAAGGATTCTTTTACTAAAAACACTTTTTATCCACCCTTGATTTAGATTCCAGAATTTCTCTAGTTGAAGCAAATTAAAATTAGACTCCCTCATTGAGACTGCGACGACAACCGCATTATGTTTAATAGACAATTTCATTTTTTTAGTTTTGAAAAGATTTTGTTTAGTATATTTTACAGAAACTTTGACCTCGTGAATTGTACCTTTGGCATCCACTATTTCGATAGATTCTGGAAGGACTGTTTGAAAAATATTATTAGCCATATTATTGATTTTATACTTATTATTAAATATTTGCAAATATAAAGTATTTAGATTATGTTTTTTGAATGATTAAGAAAAAACCTATATTGTTATCTCCTGCGGGAACATTAGAAGGATTAAAAACTGCAATTTTATATGGTGCTGATGCTGTCTATTGCGGTCTACCGACTTTTTCTCTTCGTAAGAGATCTGGAATGACTCTAGAAGATATCAAGGCGGGAGTAAAATTTGTTCACAATTCTAATAAAAAAATCTATATAGCTCTCAATTTATTCGCACAGGAAAAAGATTTTGCAGTTTTACCCAAAACATTAGAGCTGATCGGAGATCTAAATGTCGACGGTATTATCATAGCGGACCCCGCAATTTTTGATCTAGTAAAAACTCACTTACCGAACATCGATATCCATATTTCTACACAGGCTAATGTAAACTCTTCTTTGGGAGTTCATTTTTGGAAAAAAATGGGGGCAACATTATGTGTATTAGCTAGAGAAGTTAGTTTTGAAGAATTTAAAGAGATAAGAAGAAAATGTCCAGATATAAAACTAGAAATTTTTGTTCACGGAGCTATGTGTATGGCATATTCTGGACGATGTTTATTGTCTAATTTTATGGAAGGAAGATTCTCTAATAAAGGACACTGTTCTAATGAGTGTAGAAAAAAATATACCACCTATATTAAAAGAGAAGATAGTGAAGAATTGTATCCTTTAATTGAAGACGACGATACGACTCAACGGGGTTCGTCGATTATGAATTCTAAAGATCTATGTTTAATGCCACATATAAAAGAGATAATAGAAAGCGGAGTCGATGCAGTTAAAATCGAGGGCAGAACTAAAAGTGAGTATTATGTCGGGTTGACTACCTATGCATATAGACAAGCCATAGATTCATATTTTAATAGTCCCGTTAACTTCGACTTTAAACCTTTTATGAAGATATTAGACACATTACAAAATAGAGGATATACTACTGCTTTTTTCAATAATAGTGGTGCCGATAAATCACAATTTTATGATTCAACTTCTTCTATTTCATCTATGAGAGTAGTCGGGGTCGTGAATTTATTCTCTGAAGAAGGGCTAGAACTAATATTAAAAAATTATGTAGAAATCGATGATATAATACATTTTATAGTCCCTAGACAAAATAAAAAAATATCGATAAAGTTAGAGAGAATAATAAATTATCGAAACAAAAAAGATGTAGAAAAATTATCAGCTGGAGCAGATGGTGCTTCTATTTTTATACCGTTTTCTATCTTTACGGAACAGTTAGATATTAGCACAGAAGATATAAAAAAATTATTACCTACTTTAACTTTAGCACAAAAAGAATTTCCTTTAACGGATCTCGAGGAGGATTTTTTATCTCGTCGTCAAAAAGAATTTATACAAGAAAATAAAATTTAAAGTTCTGCAATTAACTGTTTCATATCGTCAGAGATTTTTTTAAGTTTATCTAGAGACTCATTCATATCGCCGTCGTTGTTAACATATCTACTATTTTCTGTGATATTACTGCTAAAGTCTTTAGTATCGTTATCATCTTCGATTTTTATATTTAAAAATTCTGTTTTTACATCTTCGTTATATGTAGTTTCTTCAGTATCTAATTTGGTATAATGTTCCTCTATTTTTCCATCGAAATTATCGCCAAGATATTCATTTACTGTATCGACGGTTTTTTTTGTTATAGCTTCATCAAAATTATTAACGGGGTCTAAATTTTTTTTGATATGTAAAACTGCTTCCGCTGTAGTCATCCCTTTAATATATAATAGGGACTTGATAAATTTAACTAGATCTATAGTTTCTTCGTTATAAAATCTTCTACCGTTTCTATCTTTTATAGGGGATAGCATCGTAAAATTTTTTTCCCAAAATCTGATTGTGTGCGACGAGACCCCTACCATCTTCGCGACTTTAGTAATAGACAGAACTTTATTATCAGTCATTATTTCTATCTTTTATGTCGTCATTTATTATGGTTCTCAATTTTTTAGCTGGCCTGAATAAAACTATTACTCTCGGTTTAATCTCAAATTCTTGCATAGTTTTAGGATTTCTTCCAGTTCTAGCAGGTTTCCTTCTAGTAGAAAAAGTGCCAAAATGTTTAATTTTTACACAACCTGTCTTGACTATTTCTCTATAGACTTCGTTAATAATCATATTGACAATTTCAAGCATTTTAGAGATATGATACCCAGTTTTATCTGCCATAGCTTCTGCAAGATTCAATCGAGTAATTGTTTTCATATATCTACTTTGTTATAGTCTCAATAACAAAGCCCCCCATGTAAATCCGGCACCGAAAGCTGTGAATGCTATTAGGTCTCCTTTTTGGGCTCTACCATTTTCTATCTGTTCATCTAGAGCAATAATTATACTAGCAGAACTAGTGTTTCCGTGATGTTCGATCGTAGAAACTACTTTCTCTACTGGGATTTTATAATTTTCTACCATAGCATCGATAATTCTCTGGTTCGCTTGATGCGGGACGATTAGGTCTATATCTTCGAAGGTCAAATTATTTTTGTTTAGGAGAGTTTGTAAAACTTCCGGCATATCGTTTATAGCATGTTTAAAAACATCTAGTCCTCGAAAAACCATTCCCTTCTCTTCACTTTCCGGGTCTATAGGCTTATCAGATAAGAGTTTGCCTAATTTTCCATCGGAGCATAAAACAGAGTCCATAATTCCTTCTTCTTCGGTGGCTTCAAAAACCATAGCTCCAGCTCCATCTGCGAAGATAGGTGCATATCCACGATCTACATTATCTAGATCTATAAAATTGGTCATTTTTTCTGCGGACACAAATAAGACTCTTTTATAATCACCCGATTTAATCATAGAACTAACCATCGACATCCCGTAAACTGAACCCGTACATGCTGCATATATATCTTGTGACATAGTAGTTCTTGGAAAATCTAAAGCACCGTGAATTTGATTAGAGACCGAAGGCCATCTGTTTTCTGAACTAGCAGTAGAGACTATTATAGCATCGAAGTCTTCAGGTTTTAGTCCTGTTTTTTCTAGAACTCGTTTTACCGCTTGAATACCTAGATCGGCTGTAGTTTCGTTCTTTTCGGCCCAGTGTCTGTTCTTGATACCTGTCCTAGTTACTATCCATTCGTCGGTAGTATCCATTATTTTAGTCATATCTTCATTACTCATAATTTTTTTAGGTAAATAGGAAGATACAGCTATCAATTTTGCAAACATTTTTAATCCTTTATAAATAGATAACAGTTAATAATAATTATAATATAGTTAGAAAAATAAGTCAATATAAATTAACTGCTAATAGAATTCGTACTCAATTCTTTTCTAACTTTTAAATTTTCGTTAAGTTTTTTTAAAAAATCTTTCTCTATCAAACTAATGGCATATTCTACAGCGACGGAAAAACCTAGAGCATCAGATCCACCGTGACTTTTTACTACCATCCCTTTTAGTCCTAGAAAAATAGCCCCGTTATATTGTCTTGCATCCATCCTTTTTAGGACGGGTTTTAGTACTATAGATGAAACTAGTCCGACCAGTTTACAAAATATATTTTTCATAAAGGCCTTTTTTAATAGACTTTTCATAAAAGAAGCAGTCCCTTCCATCGTCTTTAGAGATATGTTTCCAGAAAATCCGTCCGTTGCGACGACATCTGTATCACCGTCAAATATTTTACTAGGTTCGATATAACCTTTGTATTCGAACGGGAGTTTAGAAAGATTCTCTTTTAAAATCGCATTCGCATTTTGTATAGATTTAAACCCTTTAGATTCTTCTGTACCTATATTCAAGAGGTTGACTATTGGGTGTTTTTTATTATTTATCACCTGTGCATATGTGGCTCCTAGGAAAGCGAAGTCTATCAATTGTTGCTCGTTAACTTCTAAATTCGCCCCTAGATCTAGCATCGATAGGAAGTCTTTTTTCGTAGGAATTAAAGTTATAATTGCCGGACGATCGATTCCGGCGACGGTACTAATTGCAATTTTAGAGAGTCCCATTAGAACCCCGCTATTACCGCTAGATACTATAGCTTGAGCTTTTTTATCTCGTACCATTTTGATAGCATTAAACATACTAGTCTCATGCATATATCTGACTACACTAGTAATTGACTCCGATCCCCCTACACTCTTATCACAATGAGTAATGGTTATAAATTTTTTAAGTTTAGGAAATTCGTCTACGATTTTAGACACCCTATTTTTATCACCGAATAGGTTAAATTTAATCTTATTATTAAATCCAGACTTTTTAACTACAAGAGATAGTCCCTCGACGACACTACGAGGAGCATTATCACCGCCCATGGCATCTATAGACAAAACAATGTTCATACTAATTAAACTATTGATTTTTTATTGTAGTACCCGCAAGATCCGCAAAGATTATGAGGTCTCTTTATCTCTCCACATTGAGGACACTTCATACCTAACATAACTTTTAGTCCGTAATGAGCTTGCCCCATTCTTTTTTTAGAATAACTTTTCTTTCCTTTAGGGACTGCCATAAAAAACTCCGTTTTTTTGTTTTTAATATAATAAAAATACTATAGCTATAAAAATATAGAAAATCAACTGTTAAATATATTAATTTCTCTCGTTAGAAAATTCTTCATTGGTGTTCTCTTTGTAAGATGTCTGACTCAAGCTTCTAGTCTTCGCCTTCGTAGAATTATAGAACTCTTCGATATCCATCTCCTTCCAAAATTTAGACAACTCCGGATTTGCTTCCATCATTGCCTCCGTCTTATGAAGATCCCTCTGCGGGCCTGCGATGTCCGTAAAGTTCTCGTTTCCTAGTGCCGATAAGACATCTATCATACCTTCAAAATCGTTATCTGATAGATTAGGGTCATCTATTTTAGGTATTATAGAACATATTTTCATAAATAGTGCCTGCGATACACGGTTATCTATCTGTATACTTCTTTTGTATCCTATATCATTTTCGATTATATCTAGTATAATTTTATTTACAATCCCAAGACCAGGATGATCATCAAATTTTAGATCCTTTAGCTCGTTATAAAGTTGACTGTATGTAAAATCTCTATAACGACTCATTATTCCACCATATCTATTGCAAGGCTCTGTGTCTTTTAATAGGTCGCTACTACAGTTCATAGATTTAAACCATACAAAAGATAGGTTAGGGTCGTTCGTATCTCTTATTGCCTGTCTAATCGCTTCTTTTAGGATCCCACTTTCTTCGTTTCTATCTCCAATGGGTAAATCTTCAGGCAATGTCATCCAGTTAGTAATATGTTTAGCCAAACTAGCTTCCTCTGCTTCTGTTAGAGTTGTATTTCCCTCAGGACTATTTATGACAGTACTCACCAACCCCTTTTTAAGAAATTCTGATATCAATAAATCCGGGATAATATTATAGAGATGTCCGTGCCCCGTTTTAATCATCGCAGAGATCAAATCGTAGAAATATTCTTTCTTCTCTTCTAGAGTTAACAGTTGATATTCACTCATGTTTTTATAATGTCTATAAGAAGGAATTAACAGTTTATTAGTATATGAGCTCGTTATAATTTTACCAGGGGAAGAAAATTCTAGTAGTTCTAATACAGTTCTGTATCTGTTCCAGGGGTTATCCTTACCGCTATACCATTCATTATTAAATTTTTTGACAATCCACCCTTCCATTAGGCCTGCACCTGAGTTAAAGTAAAAGTCGTCATAAATTCTGTCTACATCTGCTTCAGACATTGTGCTACCGTTATCGTTATCGTTGCCTGTATTATTGTCGATAGGTTTAGAGTTAATAGTATTAGAATCATTTTCAAGAATATCACAACCTGCCACTATACCACAATTCAGAACTATCAAAGCTGATATCCCTATCTTTTTAACTGTAGGTGCAAACTGCTCCATCATTTCTTGTACTGACATATAAAACTCCTATATCTTACACAACTTGTGCTTTAATAGAATATAGAAGATATAAAACTTAAAGTCAAGTACAATTGACAAAAAAATTTTATCTGTATCGAGGTATCTAAAGGGACTTTACTAATATTATAAAAGTCATTTTTTACTTTTACCCTTCTTAATAGACGATTTAACTCCTTCTATGGCATCGTCGCTAGCATCTATTTCGTCGCTGTCCATTTGCACGGCTTTCTTCAGATCTTCTACATTCCGCATAATTTTCTGTATTATTTCTTCTGCGACCTCTGGATTATCCCGCAGATATTTTTTCACTACTTCTTTCCCCTGCCCTAGTCGTTCGTCGTTATATGAGTACCAACTTCCAGCTTTATCTATTATGCTCATTTTGGTCCCTAGATTTACGATTTCGGCTTCTTTAGAAATTCCTAGACCGTACATGATGTCGAATTCTACCGTTTTAAAAGGCGGAGCGACTTTATTCTTGACGACTTTAACTCTAGTCTCTGTTCCTATAGGAGAATCGTTTTCTATAATATTAGTAATCTTACGAATTTCCATTCGGACACTAGAATAAAATTTCAAAGCATTTCCACCTGTAGTAGTTTCTGGATTACCGTACATGACTCCTATTTTCATACGAATCTGATTGATAAATATGACGATAGCATTAGATCTAGAGACAGAACCCGCCAACTTTTTAAGAGCTAGCGACATAAGTCTAGCTTGAGATCCTATCTGTGAAGCTCCCATTTCTCCGTTCAGTTCTGATTGTGGGATAAGTGCAGCGACTGAATCTATAACGATAACATCTACTGTTCCTGACCGTAATAACATATCGGTGATATCTAGAGCTTCTTCTCCGCTACTAGGTTGACTTAAAACTAATTCTTTAATATTGATACCGAGTTTCTCTGCATATTGAGGATCTAGAGCATGTTCTGCATCTATAAAGGCTGCATTTCCGCCTAATTTTTGTGCTTCTGCGACTACATGAAGAGCCAATGTAGTTTTTCCGGAACTTTCAGGTCCATAGATTTCTATAATTCTACCTTTAGGTAATCCTCCTATACCGAGGGCTATGTCAAGTCCTATAGAACCTGTAGGGATAAATTCTAGATCTTGAGCCTTCCCGTCTAGATTAGTCACGGCACCCTTTCCGTATTCTCTTTCTATAGAGGATAGTACTGCCTCTAAAGCTCTCTTTTTATCACTAGAAGACGAGTATGCTCCTACTGAAAGATCTTTTTTAACTTTTGTAGATTTCTTTAGAACCATCTTGATGCCTTTATGTTTTATTTATTCTGTAATTTTGGTAGTAGACATTTTAACTATCTTATCTGGATCGACTACCATACCATTGTTATGTTGTTCTCCTAGCTTTATCTTGTCTACAAATTCCATACCATTTATGACTTCACCGAACACTGTATATTTACCATCGAGGAAAGTCGCATCTTTTAGAACTATAAAGAATTGTGAATCTTGAGAATTTGTTTGTCCCGAATTGGCCATAGAAACTATACCACGGTTATGCGGAGAACTAGAAAACTCGTCGACTATATTTTTACCGGATCCGCCAGTTCCTGTTCCAGTAGGATCTCCAGTTTGAGCCATAAAGCCGTCTATGACTCTATGAAAAACTATACCGTCGTAGAAACCTTCATCGGCTAGTCTAGTAATTTGTTCTACTGTTTTAGGGGCTATCTCCGATTTTAGTTTAATCTCTACTACTCCGTGTTTAGTCTGTAGATATAACATATCATTAGATTTTGCGCTTATTTTATTCATAAATAAAACTCCTATTATTAAAGCAGACAGAAACACCAAAATTTTTACATAATTCTTATAATTTGAGATAAAAAATTTGAATGACATATCTACTCCTATTTTGTTAACTAACTATATAGATACTTTAAACAGTAATCTAAAGTCAACGATTATTTATATATAATTGCTAATAATTATCGACTTCAGTCTCTACTTTAAGAGGAACTGACAAATCGGGGTTGTCTTGTGATACCTCTACGATTATAGAGACGACTTTATCGACATCGTTTTCGCTACATTCTATAGTTAATCTGTTGCAGGTTTCCGCCGATAATTTTGCATCGAGATTTTGTATTTTTATGTTTTTAAATATCTCTACTATTTTATAGTTTAAGATATCTTCTTTATGCTTTTGCAGTATAAAATCGGAAGAATTTTTCCGTACGAAATCTTTCTGTATGGAATTATTTTTATCGTTAAAAAACCGTCTCCGCCCCCAAGGAGTTTCTGCAAAGCCAAAATGTGATACTTTCTCGTAGGACTTTTCTATGAACAATTTTACCTCTGGTGAAACTTCGTAGTAGTCTTCTAATATGGTGTCTTCTTCTTGTAGTTCTCCGTTAGATTTATTTTTTAATTTAAAAACTGAATGTTCTATTTCTTTATGTAGGTCTTTATCGTTTTTAAAAATTTCTTTTAAGTGTGATACATCTGCGATGTCTGCTATCAATCTTAATTCTATTTGCGGATAATTTACGATGACAGATTTTCTATTATCGCTTTTAATACTGTCTAATTTCTTGTTAGTCGACAAGAACGACAAAGGGAGATCTATTTTATGATATAGATCTGTCCTATTTTTATCTAATAATGAAATCAAATTATCGTAGACACCTGTTAGCTTTAGATAGTCATCTTTAGTGATTAGAGAGAAAAAAGAGGCTAATCCATCGCGGGAGTTATCTTCTAACGGTCCTATCGTCAAGTCCGACAATAAAGATATATCGTAAAATCTTGAGATATTGTTTACATCGACGGCATCGTTATCTAGAAGGATTCTCCAAATATCTTTAATATTATCTGTAATCACTTTTAGACCACTTGAAACGACTACGGCTAGGACTTCGAGAATATCTGCATTGTCTACTTTAATTCCTACTATAGTTTTATCTTTATATTGCCAGGCGACACGACAAAGATTTTGTTCTTTATCGACTATGACTATGACTCTAGTAGCATCTTTTTGCTGTTTTTTCCACGAATCGACGGAGATCGTTTCTAGATTATTCTCATTATGTAGTATTTCTCTACTACTATAACAGTACTCTTTAACAAGTTTTATTAGAAACGGTGCTTCCAGTTCTTTTCGTATAAATTCGATGGCAGTCTTTTCATCTAGTCTATATTTATCTTGTAGGACTGACTGATATTCTAAATTGACATCGTTAATTAGTGTTGCAAGTTCTCTTGACAAAAATGCATTAGCTCTATGTTCTTCCAGAGCCAGTCGAGTACTTGGTTTTATTTTAGTTAGGTTATCATAGATATTTTCTAGAGTTCCGAATCTAGAGATTAAATCTACAGCACCTTTAGCACCAATACTCCTCACACCAGGTATATTGTCGCTAGCATCACCAACTAGAGATTGATATGTAGTCATCTGTTTCGGATCTACTCCCATCTTATCCTTTACACCGCAACTATTGATAGTTATCTTTTTAAAGGGATCATATATAGAAATTCTATCGCCTACTACCTGCATTAGATCTTTGTCGGCGGAGACTATATATACTATGGATTTGTCATTGTTATCTACGATGTGTTGTGCCATAGACACTATTAGATCGTCTGCTTCAAATGTATCTTTTTTTAAACAAGGTATACATAGACCTTCACATACTATAGGTAATTTTTCTAATTGCATTTTCAAATTTGGATCTTTCTCTGATCTATTAGCTTTATAATCTTTAAATATGTTGTGTCTAAAAGTCTTTACGGGACTATCACTAGCGACTATAAAATTTGCCCCTTTATAGTCGTCAATCAGATTTAACAAAGTTTTAGTCAGACCCCAGACTGCATTGGTAGGAAAATTATCGGATCTTCTTTTCAGATCTTTTATACCATAAAAGGTTCTAAACATTAAATATGTTCCGTCGATTATAAAATATGTATTTTTATAGTTCATAAAAGTATATTATATATATAGAACGATATATACAAGTATT